>JALZBH010000051.1 GCA_030947625.1 Actinomycetota bacterium | reverse complement strand
CGGCACAGCACCAGGCGGCCGCTCTCGTCGAGGAGGTCAGCAAGGTCAGCGGGCCTCAGCGTCCCTCGGCTGCGGATCCGCGCCAGCGCGGGTTCGAGACGGCCGGGGACGTCCAGCTCGCGGTCACCGAGCAACACGCGCAGTCGATCGCCGATGGGAACCAGAACGCACGGGTGCCCGGCGCGGCGGTGCACGGTCGTCTGGTCCTCGACTACTGCCACCCGGTCGGCCAGCCCACCGCGGACTCGGGTGTTCCGCCCGGTCAGGAACGCCTCCACCTGCGCGATGGCCAGCGTCGAGGCGTCGGTTTCGTCGAGCTCGCGGACCAGGGCACTCAGCTGGGTAGCGAGTCCGTCACGGAGCCGGGCCGGGTTGGCAAGGTAGCCGGCGGGAAGATGCTCGTCAGCGACTGCCGCCATAGCGCGGCGTACCACCGGCTCCAGCACCGAGCGCCAGGTGAGCTGGTTGATGCCGAGGGTGACGTGGAGCGAGACCTCGTCCTCGGCGCGCGCTGCGTGCGGGGTGCCGGTGGGGAGATACATGCTCACGCCCGGCTCGAGTCGTACGTCGTGGCGAATGTCGTCCTCGTGCACCTCCCATTGCTTGCTGCCGTGGGTCTGGAAGACGAAGACGTCATGGCTGTCGCTGTGCAGAGCGAACCCCTGTGAGCCGCGAGGGGTCAGGTACGCGTTGGCCTGGCACGGATGACCCAGGACCAGCTCGAGCTCGGCGGCTAAGTCACCCAACGGTTGCCAGTACCGGTGCAGGCCCTGAAGCACGATCGTGGCCCCGTCGGAGAACAGGTCGAGCAGCTTGCGCGAGTCGACCAGGCCGGTGAGCTGCTGTCCGGCGACCGTCGCATGGCGGGTGTACGCCGACTCCGGCAGCACCGAGCCGTCCTTGGCCATCCGGACGACCGGTGTCCGGATCGCCGTAGAGGTGACCAGCTGGTCCACGTCGTCCAGCGAGAGCAGCCCGACGAGCGCGGCCGGGTCCGTGTGGTGGACGTGCACGCGCGACGCCCAGGACTTCTCTACGAAGACCTGGGCGTCGCCGCTCAGCAGGGTGAGCGGATCCAACGGATCACAGACCACCCGAGGAGCCATCGGTGCCACTGCCACCGTCGGTGCCGTCGGTGCCGTCACTGTCGGTGCTGCCACCGTCGGTGCCGCCGCTGTCGTCGGTGCCGTCGCTGTCCGTGCCGCCGGTACCCAGGGTGTCGCCAGAGCCACCGTGCTCGCCCGAGGTCTGCATCTCGTCGTCGCCGAGTGACTCGTCAGGAGTGTTGGTCATGTGCTTCCTCCTTGGTTGGTCGCTGTGCACCGTTGCACGACGACTCCAGGCAAGCCAAGGCCAGAGGAGGGCAGTACGTCAACAGGTGACCGCACTTCTTTCCAGCGCCCGTCAGGGCGCGACTCCGCCGTCGAACGTCTGCACGACCAGCGGCATCCCTGGGCGGTAGGCGAGGTGGACGTACGACGGGGCGGCGAGCACCGCCAAATCGGCCCGTTTCCCCACCGCCAGCGTCCCGACATCCTCACGGCCGAGGGCCTGAGCGCCGCCGGCGGTGGCCGACCAAAGCGCCTGCGCCGGGGTCATCCCCATCTCGCGTACTGCCAGAGCGATGCACAACGGCATCGAGCTGGTGTAGCAGGACCCCGGGTTGCAGTCTGTGGCCAGTGCAACGGTGACGCCGGCGAAGAGCAACGTCCGGGCGTCCGGGTACTGCGAACGAGTGCTGAACTCGACCCCGGGCAGCAGCGTCGCTACCGTCCCGCTGGCAGCCAGCGACGAGACGTCGCCTGCGGACAGGTGCGTGCAGTGGTCTACCGCCACCAGCCCCAGCTCGCAAGCCAGCTGCACGCCCGCCCCAGGCCCGAGCTGGTTGGCGTGCAGTCGGCCGTCGAGCCCCTTCGCCTTACCTGCTTGAAGAATCGCCCTCGCTTGGTCTGCGTCGAAGGCACCGCGTTCGCAGAAGACGTCGATCCAGCGGGCATAGGGAGCGGCCTTGTCGAGCATCTCGCCGGTGACCAGGGCGACGTACTCCTCCGGCTCGGTTCCCTCGGGTACGACATGGGCGCCGAGGAAGGTGGTCTCCTCAGTGAACTGCCGAGCAATTGCCAGGCTGCGTGCCTCGTCGTGGACCGTCAGCCCGTAGCCGCTCTTGATCTCGACGGTCGTGGTGCCCTGCCGGTGCATCTCCCCGACGTGGCGGGCAACGTTCGCGGACAGCTGCTCGTCGGTGGCTGCGCGGGTCGCTGCCACCGTCGAGCGGATTCCACCCGCGGCGTACGGCTCGCCACTCATCCTGGCGGCGAACTCTGCCGAGCGGTCCCCGGCGAAGACCAGATGGGAGTGGGAGTCGACAAAGCCGGGGATGACGGAGAGACCGCCGAAGTCTCGGGCGCTGTCGGCCGCCGGGGCGGTCGCTGCGTTGCCTACCCACGCGATCTTGCCGCGGTCGATGACGACTGCTGCGCCGGACACCAGGCCCAAGGGGGTGCCGTCGTACGCCGGATCGTTGGTGACCAGCTCGCCGATCCCGGTAAGCAGCAGTGAGCTCATCGCATCCCTTTCCACACAAGGGCGATCGTGTCGGCAAGGTCTCGCCCGATCTCGACCCGGTCGCCGTCGAAGACGACCTCTCCATCGACCACCACGTTGGTCACGTCCGCTGCTGAGGCAGCGAATACGACCGACTCCAGCGACGTGCCGGTGCCTGCTGTCCGGAGGCTCTCCAGGTCGAGGGTGACCAGGTCGGCTCGGGCACCCACGCGGATGCTGCCGGCATCGGGAAAGCCCAACGAGGCGTGGCCGTTCTCGGTCGCGGAGGCGGTCAGCTCGGCGGCGGACCAGTGTCCCCGCGACTGGCTGTCCAGCCGTTCGTCGAGCTCGACCGCGCGCATCTCCTCGAAAAGGTCGATGACGGCGTGGCTGTCGCTGCCGAGCGTCAACGGGCTGCCGGCCGCGTGCAGTCGGCGAGACGGCCCGATCCCGTCGCCGAGGTCACGTTCGGTCGTCGGGCAGAAACAGGCGCGGGTCTTCCGGCCACCGAGAAGTGCGATGTCGGCGTCGGTCAGGTGGGTTGCATGCACGGCGCTGGTCAACGGACCGAGTGCTCCCGCCTCGTCGAAGACCTGCGCCGGCGTCAGCCCGTAGGCAGCTTGGCACTGCTCGTTCTCCGCGACCTGCTCGCCCAGGTGCAGGTGCAGCGGGGCGCCCGCGGCCCATGCGGCCACTACCGGGATCTGGGAGCGTGGTACCGCGCGCACCGAGTGCACCGCGGCTCCGATGACGACCCCGCTGGATGCCGGAAGGGACCCGACCCGCTCGGCCCATCTTTCGGCACTGCCGTCGCTGTAGCGCACCTGCGCGCCGACCGGCTCCGCTCCGAACCCCGAGCTCAGGTAGCAGGTGTCCAGCAGGCTGATCCGGATCTTCACGTCACGGGCCGCCTCGAGCAGTGCCTGGCCCATCGCATTCGGGTCGTCGTACGGCGTGCCGTCCGGCTGGTGGTGCAGGTAGTGGAACTCCCCCACGGCGGTGATCCCCGACGCCACCATCTCGGCGTACGTCGCCCGCGCCAACGCGTAGTAGCTGTCGGGAGTAAGGCGGGCGGCTACGTCGTACATCTGGCTGCGCCAGGTCCAGAACGTCCCTCGCTCGGCCTGTGTCCTGCCGCGAAGCGCCCGGTGGAATGCGTGGCTGTGGCAGTTCGCGAGGCCGGGGAGGCTCAGTCCGCGGAGCGGGGATCGGGTCTTCCCAGCCGGCTCTTCAGCCCCTGACCGTACGTCGGAAAAGCGGCCGTTCTCGATGCGGACGAGCACGTTGTCGGCAATGCCCTCGGGGAGCAACGCGTGCTCGAGAAGGTACGTCGTCACCCGGCCAGCTCCAGCAGCGTCTCTGCCAGAGCCGACACCCCGGCCACGCAGTCCGCCATCGGGGCGAACTCGGCCGGTGAATGGGAGACGCCGGTCGGGTTGCGCACGAACAGCATGGCGCTCGGTACGCCGGCGGCGGACAGCACTCCAGCGTCGTGGCCGGCCATCGTCGGGATCACCGGCCATGCGTGCGGACCGGCAACCCGTGCCGCGAGCGTCGAGTCGAACACCACCGGCGGCGAGATCGACTCCGTGGTCACCCTTACCCGGGTTCCGTCGCGCGCAGCGCGTTCCGATGCAAGCCGTTCCAGCCGGCCTAGCAACGCGGTGAGCTCCTCGGCCGACTCGCAGCGAGCATCCAGCCAGGCGCTGACCCGCGACGGCACCGCGTTGGTGCCGTTGGGGGCGACGTCGAGCCGTCCGAACGTGGCTCGCTGACCGGACAGCCGGGCCTGCTTGTTCGCTGCCAGCGCCGTCATCGCATAGCTCAGCATCGGGTCGTGCCGGTCTTCCATCCGGGTCGTCCCCGCATGGTTGGCCTCTCCCTCGAAGTCGAAGCGGACTCGGCCGTGCGGCCAGATCGCACTGGCCACCCCGATCGCCGCATCCCGGTCGACGAGGTCGCGCCCCTGCTCGACATGCAGCTCCACGAAACAGCCGACGTCGGCGAGCAAGCCGGAGCCGGTCATGGGATCCAGTCCGGCTGCCGCCCAAGCATCCCCAAGTCGTACGCCGGTCCGGTCGGTCAGCATCTCCGCGTCCTCCACGCAGGTCGCTCCGGTCAACAGCCGGGAGCCCAAGCAGGCAACGCCGAAACGGGATCCTTCCTCCTCGACGAAGGCGCCGATGCCGATCGGTCGCGCCGGCGCCCGACCCTGCTGGAGCAGCAGGTCCAGCGCTGCGAAGCCGGACACGACACCGAGCGGTCCGTCGTACGCCCCGCCGTCGATGACCGAGTCCAGGTGTGACCCGGTCAGCACGCCGGAACCATCCTGGTGGCCGGCCGGTCGCCACCAGGCGACGCTGTTGCCGAAGCCGTCGGTGACGACCTCGAGCCCGCGGGCATGCGCTTGCTCGACGAACCAGCTGTGACACTCCCTCTCCGCACTGGTGAAGGGCTGACGAAAGTAGCCGCCAGTCGTCGCCGACCGGCCTACCGCGGATAGGTCGCCCCACATCTGCTCGAACGAGTCAGGCATGCTCGCTCCCATGGAGTTCCAGGAGGTCGTAAGCCGCCGACGCATGGTCCGCGACTACGCGCAGAGACCCGTTGCCCACGAGATCATCGAGCGCGCGCTGGACAACGCCTGCCGGGCACCGAGCGCCGGGTTCAGCCAGGGATGGGCCTTCGTCCTGCTGGACACCCCCACCGCCGTCGAACGCTACTGGCAGGCAAGCGTGCCCGCTGACGAGCTGGCCGTCCCCGATGACTGGCTGGCCGGGATGATGCGCGCACCGGTGGTGGTGGTGCCGTGCTCGAGCAAGCAGGCCTACCTGAGCCGCTACGCCGAGCCCGACAAAGGGTGGACCGACGAGGACGAGGCCCGCTGGCCGGTGCCGTTCTGGCATATGGACGCCGCGATGGCCTCGCTGCTGATCCTGTTGACCGCCGTCGACGCGGGTCTGGGTGCCTGCTTCTTCGGCATCCCGCCCGCGAGCGAGGCGGCGGTGCGCGCCGAGCTCGGCATCCCCGACGAGTTCGACCCGGTGGGCGCGATCACGATGGGTCATCGGGCCAGCACCGCCGGCAGCTCGGGCTCGCCGGCGACTCGCCGTCGCAAGAGCACGTCGGAGGTCGTGCACCGAGGTGGCTGGACGGCTGGCTGACACGGTCACAGTCCACTCCCGCCGACGAGCCGGGTCAACGCGACCGGGGCGCTGCTGAGTCTCGCACCCGAGATCATCGGGTCGATACCCTCTGGCCCATGGGAGCGCGCCCACGAGGCGTTCCCGGCGTACGCGCCACTCGGGGTGATCGGCGTCCGAGAAGGCAGCATGACGGTCGAGCTGCGTGCCGAGGGCCGAGTGGGCACTCCTCGCCGGCCGAGCGCGGGGCCCGCGGTCAGCCTCCCGTGGATCCCGTAGACCCCCGTAGCATTGGCTCGCATGGCCGACATGACCGAGGAGTACGACGACCCGCAGGTCGACCGCGGAGCCGAGCGCGACCGGCGCACCGGACGTGGGGCCGCTGCAGAGCGGATCAGCCACCAGCGACAGTTCGTCGACCTGCAGATCCAGCAAGCGATGGCGCGTGGCGACTTCGACAACCTGCCCGGAGCCGGGGAGCCGATCGCCGACCTGGGCGCGTCCCACGACCCCGACTGGTGGCTGAGGAAGCTCATCGAGCGTGAGTGGATCACCGGGGTCCTCCCTCCCGCGCTGCAGCTGCGCAAGGACGACCTCGAGCTGGATGGCGAGCTCGACAAGGAGCCCCTCGAACGGCGGGTGCGCGAGCTGCTCGAGGAGTTCAACCACCGGGTCATCGAGGCCCGGCGCCAGCTTCTGGGCGGTCCACCCGTGGTTACCAGGCTGCGCGAGGTCGATGCCGAGGTCGAGCGTTGGCGAACTCGCCGCGCCGGTCGCCGCCGTGGTGTTTGACTCCGGGACTCTCCGCGGGAGACAATTAGCCGTCCATCATTTGGACGTAAACCCAGGCAAAGGAGCCAACCATGGTGGTTCTCGGATTGATTCTTCTCATCATCGGTCTCGTCGCCCACATTCCCGTCCTTACGACGATCGGCGTGATCCTGCTTCTCGTGGGGATCGTGTTGAACCTCGTACCGATCGGAGGCACCCGCCGGCGAGTGTGGTGACGGCAGCGGCGCCGGAGGTCCTGGGGTCTGGCCCGCACACCAACAGCACCGAACCGATCCCGGTCCGCCTTGCGCGGGCCGGGATCGGTCGTTGTTGCCGAGCGGCTCACCCCTCCTGCATCGGGATCCGGACGCCACGCTCGGCGGCCACCTCAGCGGCCAGGTCGTAGCCCGCATCGACGTGCCTGATGATGCCCATACCCGGGTCGTTGGTGAGCACCCGTTCGATCTTCTGGGCGGCCAGGTCGGTGCCGTCGGCGACGCATACCTGACCGGCGTGGATCGACCGGCCCATGCCCACTCCGCCGCCGTGATGGATGGAGACCCAGCTCGCCCCCGAGGAGGTGTTGACGAGCGCGTTGAGCAGCGCCCAGTCGGCGATCGCGTCCGAGCCGTCGGCCATTGCCTCGGTCTCGCGGTACGGCGAGGCGACTGACCCGCAGTCCAGATGGTCGCGGCCGATCACGATCGGCGCCTTCAGCTCACCGCCGGCCACCATCTCGTTGAACTTCAGCCCGGCAAGCTGGCGTTCGCCGTACCCCAGCCAGCAGATCCGCGAAGGAAGTCCCTGGAAGTGCACCTTGTCCTGAGCCATCCGGACCCACTTGTGCAGCCGTTCGTTGTCGGGGAACAGCTCGAGGATTGCCGCATCGGTCGCTGCGATGTCTGCCGGGTCACCCGAGAGCGCCACCCAGCGGAACGGGCCCTTGCCCTCGCAGAACAACGGCCGGATGTACGCCGGCACGAAGCCGGGGAACTCGAAGGCCCGGTGGTACCCGGCTGAGCGGGCTTCGTCACGGATGGAGTTGCCGTAGTCGAACACCTCCGCTCCGGCGTCCTGGAACTCGACCATCGCCCGTACGTGCCTGGCCATGGACTCCTGGGCCCGCTTGGTGAAGCCGGCCGGATCGGACTTCGCCTCCTCGTGCCAGTCCTCGAAGCGAACCCCGACCGGCAGGTACGACAGCGGGTCGTGCGCCGAGGTCTGGTCGGTGACGATGTCGATCGGCGCGCCCTGCTCGAGCAAAGCGGGCACCATCTCGGCGGCGTTGCCCAGGACGCCGATTGACAGGGGCTTGCGGGCGTCGCGAGCCTCGACCGCGAGCTCGAGTGCGTGCTGTAGCGAGTCGGCCCGGACGTCGAGGTAGCCGTGCTCGATCCGACGCCTGATCCGGCTGTCGTCGACGTCGATGCAGATTGCCACTCCGCCGTTCATCGTGACCGCAAGCGGCTGGGCGCCCCCCATGCCGCCCAGGCCGGCTGTCAGCGTGATCGTGCCCGCCAGCGTCCCCCCGAACCGCTTGTCGGCGACCGCGGCAAAGGTCTCGAATGTGCCCTGCAGGATGCCCTGGGTGCCGATGTAGATCCACGACCCGGCCGTCATCTGTCCGTACATGATCAGGCCCAGGTCCTCTAGCTTGCGGAACTCCTCCCAGTTCGCCCAGTCGCCGACCAGGTTGGAGTTGGCGATCAGCACACGCGGAGCCCACTCGTGGGTGCGGAAAACCCCCACGGGCTTGCCGGACTGCACGAGCAGGGTCTCATCGTCGGCCAAGGTGGTGAGCGTACGGACGATGGCGTCGTAGCTCTCCCAGTTACGGGCAGCCTTACCGGTGCCGCCGTACACCACCAGGTCCTCGGGGCGTTCGGCGACCTCGGGGTCGAGGTTGTTCATCAGCATCCGCAACGGTGCCTCGGTCTGCCACGACCGGGCAGTCAGATCGGTCCCGTGGGCGGCGTGGATCGGTAGCCGGTGGTTCATCGCAGCTCTCCTATGACTTGTTCGGCGGCGGCCACCACGGCGCCGGTGCGGACCAGCTCGACGGTGCGTTCGATCTCGGGAGACAGGAACCGGTCGGGCCCAGGTCCGGGCACCCCGTTGTCCCGGAGTAAGCCGATGACCGCCGCCGTTGCTCGCGATGGCTCCAGCGGCCGGCGCAGATCCAGGGCCCGTGCGGCCGTGAGCACCTCCACGGCGAGCACGCGAGTGAGCCCGTCCACAGACCGGCGCAGCTTGCGGGCGGCCGACCAGCCCATCGACACATGGTCCTCCTGCATGGCGCTCGAAGGGATCGAGTCGACCGACGCCGGCACCGCCAGGCGCTTGAGCTCGGAGACGACTGCGGCCTGGGTGTACTGGGCGATCATATGGCCCGAGTCGACGCCGGGGTCGTTGGCGAGGAAGGCCGGCAGGCCGTGGTTGCGGGCCCGGTCGAGGAAGCGGTCGGTGCGCCGCTCCGAGATCGAGGCAACGTCCGCGCACACGATCGCCAGAAAGTCGAGGGGGTAAGCGACCGGCGCGCCGTGGAAGTTGCCGTTGGACTCGACCCTGCCCTCCTCCGCCAGGACCACCGGGTTGTCGACGGCGCTCTCGAGCTCGCGCCCGGCGACCATGGCGGCGTACTCGACGGTGTCCCGGGCGGCGCCGTGCACCTGCGGGGAGCAGCGCAGCGAGTAGGCATCCTGCACCCGGTTGCAGTCCGGCCCGCGATGCGAGGCCACCACGCCGGAGCCTTCCAGGATCGCGACCAGGTTGGCGGCCGAGAGCGCCTGTCCCGGATGCGGGCGGAGTGCCTGCAGCTCGGGGTAGAAGACCCGGTCGGTGGCGAGCTGACCCTCGACGGACATGGCGGCAGCCAGGTCCGCCGTACGTAGCAGCAGGCGCAGGTCGTGGATCGCGAGCACGAGCATGCCGAGCATGCCGTCGGTGCCGTTGATCAGCGCCAGTCCCTCCTTGGCGCCGAGCTCAAGTGGGGCCAGCCTGACAGCAGCCAGCGCATCCGCGGCCGGGAGCAGCCTGCCCTCGGCGTCACGCACTTCGCCCTCGCCGATCAGCGCCAGGGCACAGTGGGCCAACGGAGCGAGGTCGCCTGAACAGCCGAGCGAGCCGAACTCGGGCACCACGGGGGTGATGCCGTGGGACAGCAGTGCGGCCAGCAGCTCTGCGGTCTCCAGACGGACGCCGGTGTGCCCGGTCGCCAGCGTCGAGAGTCGCAGGAGCATCAGCGCGCGGACCACCTCGCGTTCGACCTCGGGACCCGAACCGGCCGCGTGCGAGCGGACCAGCGACCGTTGCAGCTGTGCGCGCATCGCGGTGGGGATGTGCCGGGTGGCGAGTGCCCCGAAGCCGGTGGAGATGCCGTACGCCGGGGTGGGCGCCGCGGCCAGCTCCTCGACCACCGCACGTGCTCGTTTGATCGCGGTCCGGGACTCCTCGTCAAGACGCACCGGCGCCTGGTCCCTGGCCACTGACACGACCTCGGCCAAGCTGACCGGGCCGATGCCGACCTCGACTGCCTGCATGGTCGCCATGAAACTCTCCGCGGTTCCTCCGCCGCTAGCCCCGGTCGTGCGGACCCGTCTCGAATCCGAGAACCGTTGCGCGGATGTCCTTGTCGGCGTCCGCGCATGGGCCTATGGTCAGGTCGGGTCAGGATCACCGAGAAGTCACCGGGGCGAGTCCCCAGATTGGTTGAGTGCACCATGATGGGTAGCACTGTTTTCTGGATCATCGTCGTGATCGTGGTCATCGTGGTGATCGCCCTGATCGCGATGATGCTCAACAAGCGCAAGGCCGAGCAGAACCGTGCTCAGGCCGAGGGGCTGCGCAGCGAAGCGCGCGGTCAGACCGCCGACGTACAGGAGTCGCATCTGCAGGCCCAGGAGGCCGAGGCCGACGCCGAGCGACGCCGAGTCGAGGCCGAGCGTGCCGAGCAGAGGGCCGCCCAGGCACGCCAAGGAGCACAGGTGGACCAGGCCCAGCACGAGGACCGTCTCCGGGAGGCCGACCAGCTCGACCCCGATGTCGACACCCGGTCCGCGGACTACCAGCCCGACACCGGACTCGGTAGCGATGGCACCCCACACGCTACCCAGGACACCGGCTACCAGAGCACCGGCACCGGCACCGGCTACCAGGAGACCGGCAGCGAGAGCACCGGTTACCAGAGCACGGACCCGTCCGAGGACCCGGAGGGCGGGTCTCACCGCGCCTGAACCCGGCAAGCGCGAAGGGGTCGGCAACGGCGTGACGCCGCTTGTCCCGGTCCGTGGCGAGGTCGCCGGCGGCTGACCCGACGAGGCGGCGACGTCGTACTCTCGCCGCATGGGTCAGGTCCCCGCAGCTACGCGCGCCCTTCGGGTCCTCAGGCTGCTGGCCGGCGAGGCGGACCCGATGCCTTTGGAGCGGATCATGCGGGAGCTCGGGTTGCCGCGCTCGACGGCGTACCACCTGGTCAACGCGATGATCGAGGAGGGTTTCGTGACCCACCTCGCCGACGAAAGTCGCTACGGACTGGGCGTCGCCGCCTTCGAGATCGGGAGTGGCTACTCACGACAGGAGCCGCTGCAACGTCTGGCTCGTCGTCCGCTTGCGCACCTTGTCGACTCCTGCGGACAGTCGGCGCATCTTGCCGTGTTGCACGGTCGCGACGTCCTCTACGTGCTCGAGGAGCGCGCTCCGGGCCGTCCACCGTTGGTCACCGATGTGGGCGTACGGCTGCCGGCGCACCTGACCGCCAGCGGCCGGGCGATTCTCGCCGCGCTCCCGGCCGCTCAGGTCAGAGCGCTGTACCCGGACAAGGACGCCTTCGTGCTGCGCCACGGCTTGGGGCCGGCCACGCTCAGTGCCCTGCGAGTGCTGCTTGCGGAGACCCGCCAGCGGGGGCATGCCGTCGAGGAAGGCGAGGTGACCCCGGGACTGGCGTCCGTGGCGGCCGCCGTGCTGGACCACAATGACCTGCCGGTCGCCGGCATCGCGGTGACCTACCTCGTCGGGGATGTCGTGGACGTGCCCGATCTGGTCCAACGGGTCACGATCACGGCGCGGGCCCTCACCCGGCGCCTCGGTGGCTCGGCCGAGGCAGAGCCACGCGCCACCCTCGGCTGAGACCGGTACGCCGCTGGCGGGCCTACCCCTCGTCGAAGGCCTGGACTACCGCCTCGTCGATCGTGTGCTTGGGCCCCGTGAACCAGCTGCGCGCCGAGGTCTTCCACCAGATCAACAACATCAACAGCGCTCCGCCTGTCAGGATCGGCGCGTAGTTGACGAACTTCCAGGAGAAGTTGCTCGAGAACGGCACCCCTTGGGGCACAAAGGGAAGGATGAAGTAGACCGAGATCACCGCGATCTCGATCACCGCCACCAGGTTCATCCACTTGTACTTGTTGCCGTTGTTCCACGACCCCACCTCGAACGCATCCCCGATCCGCCAGCGCAGCCAGATCGGGATCAGGAAGGCGAGGTACAGACCGATCACGGCCACGGACACCACGGCATAGAAGGCGGTCGGCACGATCAGTGGGTGCGCAGCGGTGCCGATGTTGACCTTGATCAGAGCAGGAAGCGTGATGACCGCGCTGACCACCGCGACGAGCAGGACTGCGTTGGCCGGAACCCTCCTCGCAGTCAGCTTCGACCACAGCCGCGAGCCCGGGATCGCTCCGTCGCGGGAGAAGGCGAACGTCATCCGCGAGGAGCTGGTCATGCAGGCCATTGTGCAGAAGAACTGACCGGCAGCGGAGATGAACAAGACCAACCCGGCAAGGTGACTGCCGAGCGAGGAGGTGAAGATGTAGGAAACCCCGGCGCCGCCGACGCCGGCATTGTCCGGCTGGCCGTTCTTCAGGTTGGGGACGGCGAAGAGGAACGCCAGCAACAGGATCCACCCCCCGATCGCCGAGTAGAAGATCGACTGCCAAATGCCCTTGGCTGCGGCCGACGAGGCGGTCGAGGTCTCCTCTGAGAGGTGAGCCGAGGCGTCGTACCCAGTGATCGTGTACTGGGTCAGCAGCAGGCCGAACGGTGCCACCAGCAGCCAGTACGTCGCCCCGTGAGTCGACCCGCCCGCATAGCCGGAGTTGTTGAACCGCTCGCCGAACACGTAGCCGAAGCTCTGGTGCTGGTCGGGGACGAAGATCAGGATCAGCACGATGATGGCCACGCCGACCACGTGCCACCACACTGAGACGTTGTTGACGACCGCCATCAGGTGACTGCTGAAGATGTTCAACAGGGCGCCGAGGACGAGCACCACCAAGAAGATCAGGAACACCCGGGTCAAGGAGTACCCGCCGGCGTACCCGCTTGAAAGCGTGCTCAGGGTGAGGTCGATGAAGGTGGCACACCCATAGGCGACCGAAGCAGTCACCGCGATCAGCCCGATCAGGTTGAGCCAGCCGGTGAAGAAGCCGGCAGCGGGTCCGCCCAGCTTCGAGGCCCACCAGTAGATGCCGCCCGAGGTCGGGTACGCCGAAACCAGCT
>JALZBH010000168.1 GCA_030947625.1 Actinomycetota bacterium | reverse complement strand
CCGAAGCCGATCAGCGCCCGGGCTCCGACCCGCGCGAAGAAGTCATCGGGTCGGTGCAGCCGCATCAGCGGGCTGTCCGCGTCGCCGGCCCCGATGCTGCAGCCGTCGGGGGTGACCACCCGGATCGGCAACCGGCGTACCGCCTGGGTGAAGATGGCGCGGGTGACCTTCGCCTTGACCTGCATCGCCAGTGTGCGTTCGGGCGGCGCCAGGTCGGGCCAGCGGTCCAGGTCGAGCGTGGTCGTCCTGGTGTTCGGGGAAGGTAACGAGAGCGTCATCGGAGTTCCTCTGGAGGGCGGGGCTGGACTGGGAGCCGGCGCAGCCAGAGCTTGATGCCCTGGAGCCGGATCCGGATCGTGGTGACCAGCGGTGCAAGCGGCATGGTCACGGCCGCCCGGAGCTGGTTTCGGATGGTCGCCGGACGACGTACGCCGTTCAGCGTGGCCGCGAACGGGGGCTGTCCCTCGCGTTTCAGCGTGACCGAGACCAGGACCCGTTCGCCCGGTTCCGGCACCCGGATGTCGTAATGACCACTGGTGTCGTTGAACGGGGAGACGTAGAGGCGCTTGGCGACGCGTGCGTGGCCGTGTTCGTCGGGATGGCACAGGTAGGCGAACCGGCCGCCATAGGTGTTGTGCACCTCCACGACCACCGCAGCAAGAGCGCCGCACCCATCGTGGCACCAGAACACCGTGATCGGGTTGAACACATAGCCGAGCACCCTGGCGTTGGCCAGCATCTGCACGCGGCCCCCGGCGAGGTCGATGCCATGTGTGTCGAGGAGCGCGTCGATGTTCTCGCGCAGGCTCAGGTGCGGGTCGCCGATGTGGTCGCGAGCCTCGAAGCTCGCCAGCCGCCGCAGCAGCCAGCCGCGGGCTCCCGAGGGCCTCGGTAGGTCGTCGAGATCGACCAGCCAGGCGTAGGAGCGGTAGGTGAAGTCGTTCCGGATCGGCTCGACCCGGGTGTGCTGGATCGTGGTGGTGTACAGGGCGGCGCTGTCCCCGGTCGGAGGCTGCTGATCCCACGAGCCCCCGAGCTGCTCGGCAGCCCGTAGGCCGGAAAGCGCGCCGTCCTCGTGGAAACCCCAACCGTGGTAGGCACCGGCGAAGGCGATCCGTTCGGTGCCGATCTCCGGCAGCCGCTGCTGGGCAGCGACCGACTCCGGGTCGTAGATCGGGTGGGCGTACTCCCGCGTCGCGATGACCGAGTCCGGGTCGACGACGTCGGTGCCGTTCAGCGTAACGAGGTACCGGCATCCGGCATCCGGCAGGCGCATCAGGCGAGTGAGGTCGTAGGTCACCAGCACCCGCCCGTCGTCTTCGACGCGACGTTGGTAGTTCCAGCTGGCCCGGGCCCGACGGTGGCGAGGCAGCACGGACTCGTCGGTGTGCAGCTGGGCGATGTTGGCCGAGTACCTCATCGCACCCAGCACCTGCCGCTGCTCTTTGCTCGGTGCGACCAGCATCGCCAGGGCCTGGTCGGGATGAGTCGCGACCACCACCGCGTCGTACGACGACCACGTGCCCCCGCTGTCGGTGACGCGCACCCCGTCGGCGACCTGGAGAACGTCGGTGACCTTGTGCGACAGCCGGATCTCGTCCAGGCCGGCGGCGACCTTGGCGACATACTCGCGTGAGCCACCCGAGACCGTGCGCCACGACGGCGAGCCGAAGACGCTCAGCATGCCGTGGTGCTCGAGGAACGTGAACAGATACCGCGCCGGGTAGTCCAAGGCGACCTCGGGGTCGCAGGACCAGACGCACGCCACCAGCGGGGTGGCAAAGTGCCGGCAGAAGTACGCCGAGAAGCCACCGTCGGCGAGGAACGTCGCGAGCGTCCTGACATCGTCTGGCGTGCCCAGCAACCGGTGTGCCTGGCGATGGAAGCGGCGGATCTCCCCCAGCATCCGCAGGTAGCGCGGGTTGACGACGTTGGCTGGATTGGGGAACAGCCCACGGAGGCCCATCGCGCCGGCGTACTGGAGGCCGGTGGCCTGGTCCTGCACCGACATGCTCATCTCGGAGGGCTGGGTGGTGACGCCGAGCTCGTCGAACAGCCGCGTCAGCGTCGGGTAGGTCCGGTCGTTGTGCACGATGAAGCCGGTGTCGATCTGCAGCGCGCCGACCTCATGGGTGTCGGCATGGCCGCCGAGACGATCCTCGGCCTCGTACACGGTGACGTGCGCGTCCCGCGCCAGCACGTACGCCGCCACGAGTCCGGACACGCCACTGCCGATCACGGCAACTCTGCGTGTCATGCGTTGCTCCCGAGCCCCACCAACGCCAACGGGGCACTCGTCGGCTGGCTCGAACCACCCGGCGGCTCGACGGTCACTGCGGCGCCGGTCGCCTGGTTGGAGTTGCCGGCAAACACCAGCGTCTGGTTGCCCCCGTGGGACACCAGGCCCGCCGGAGCCATCGAACCGTCGGGCCTGCGCAGCCACATCTCGTACACCTTGCCCCTCGGCGGGTCGGCCACGGCGGACATCACCAGCGTGGCTCGGCCGAGCGACCTCGAATCGACCACGGTGAGACTCCCACCCTGCGCCAAGGCCACGCGCTGGCTCTTCGCATCGGGCGCGTGGACGACCCGCTCGGCCATGGTGACGTGAGCCGACTGCGTCCACGGGTGCCAAGCCACCCCGCCGAGGATGATGATCAGCGCGGCTGCCGCGGCCACCAACCGAGCGGCCAGCCGGCGGCGGCCCGAAGCGACGACCGGCGCGACTGGCGGTAGTGGCCGGACCTTTGCGATCGAGCTCAGCACCGAGGCGCGAAGGTGAGCCGGTGGGGTGACGGCCTCGATCTCGGCCAGCCGGGAGGACGCCTCGCGCAGGCTCTCGACCTCAGCGCGGCACTCGGCACAGTCCGCAAGGTGACGCCCGAACATCTGCCGCTCGATGTCGTCGAGCGCATCAACGGCATAGGCACCACTGAGGGCGTGGATCTGGGTCAGGTCACTCATGGCGCACTCCTAGCGCGTCTCGAAGTCTGATCAGCCCGTCCCGAATCCGGGTCTTAGCAGTACCGAGGGGAAGCTCGAGAAGGGTGGCCACCTCCGTATGGGTGTAGCCACCGAAGTAGGCCAGCTCGATCGCATCGCGCTGAGCACCGGTCAGTGTGGCGACGGCCTGGCGCACCCGCCTGGCCTCGACATTCGCAATTGCAGTCTCTTCGGTCTGGTCGTGGGCGACCTCTCGTCGAGCTTGTTCGTACGTCGAGTCGCGGCGGGTGTTCGCCTCGGCGGACCGCACCCGGTCCACGGCCCGACGGTGGGCGATCGTCATCAACCACGACAAGACGGTGCCCTTGCGCTCGTCGAAACGGGCGCTTTGGCGCCAGGCCTCGAGATACACCTCCTGAGTGACCTCCTCGGCCTGTGCGCGGTCGCGCACCACCCGGATCACCAGCCCGTGCAGCCGGGAGGCCGTGCCGTCGTACACCTCGGCAAAGGCCGCCTCGTCACCGCGGGCGGCCAACCGCAGCAGGGTCGCCAGCCGGCTCCGCTCGTCGAGGACTCCGGGCGTCGACCGGGAGGGTAGAGGAGAAGGCGGGGTGCCGGTCATGGCCACATCCTTCCCGATGTCTGCTCTCAACAGTCTGTTCGGTGCCAAGCGGCCGATGGATTGGCCAAGGTTCCGCTAAGAGTTCGCTGGGAGCCCTACCCCGCGCCCCACTGTCGTTGACCTACCTGGCCGTCGCGAGACCAGAGACGGGGGAGACCAGGACGAGGTACGGCGGCCAGCGCGGACCGGGTCGGGGGACGGCGTTCCGGCCGACACTCAGGTCCTTCCGGTGAACGCACGCAGCCACACCGTGTCCCGGATGCCGCCTAGCTGGTCGAGCGCCGAGGAAGGCAGCGCGTCCTCGAGGTCGGTCACGACGTAGCCGAGATCGCTGCGGGTGGACAGGCTCTGTCCGACGACGCTGGCCCGGTGGTCGGCGAGGATCTGGTTGATCGCCGCCAGCACGCCGGCGGCGTTGCGGTGCAGGTGGGTCAGCCGCATGCCCGAGCCCAGCGGTTGCGTTGCCACCTGCGGAAGGTTCACCGAGAGCGCCGTGCTTCCGCCGTGGACGAAACCTACGAGCTTGCCGGAGACGAAGTAGCCGATCTCCTCCTGCGCCTCCTGGGTCGAGCCGCCCACATGCGGAGTGAGGATCACGTTGTCTAGACCCCGCAGCGCCGAGTCGAACGGGTCGCCCTGTCGCTTCGGCTCGATCGGGAACACATCCATTGCCGCCCCCGAGATGTGTCCGGACAGGATGTGCTCGCGCAGAGCGACGTCGTCGACCACCATGCCCCGCGACGCGTTGATGAACATCGACTGCGGCTTCATCTTGGCGAACTGCTCCGCGCCGAAGAGTCCGGCGTTGCCCGGGCGCCCGTCCACATGCAGGCTGACCACATCCGCCTGGGCGAGCAGCTCGTCGAGAGAGCCGACCCGCCGGGCGTTCCCATGCGCAAGCCGGTCTGCGGTGTCGAAGAAGATCACCCGCAGACCCATCGCCTCTGCGAGGTTCGACAGCTGGGTGCCGATGTTGCCGTACCCCACGATGCCCAGCGTGCGCCCGCGCACCTCGTGGCTGCCCGCAGCAGACTTGTCCCAGACGCCGTCGTGCATCCGCTGGGTCTTCTCCGGAAGCCGGCGCGCCAATGCGACGATCTCGCCGATCACCAGCTCCACGACGCTGCGCGTGTTCGAGTACGGCGCGTTGAACGCCGCGATCCCGCGCTCCGCCGCCCCGGGCAGGTCGATCTGGTTCGTCCCGATGCAGAACGCGCCGATCGCCAGCAGGTCAGGAGCGCTGTCGAGCACCCGCGAGGTGATCGTGGTGTTCGACCGGATGCCGAGGAGCTGGTAGCCCGGCATGGCGGCGACCAGGTCGTCCTCGCTCAACGGCCCAGGTACGGTGTCGACCTCGATGCCGGCACTCTTCAGCGACGTGGTCGCGACCGGGTGGATGTTCTCCAGCAGGAGGGCCTTCACGGCCCCAGCGTAGGCGGCGACCGGGCTTCGTCGGTCCCGACCGGTCGACGTGAGACGTCGGCGCTCCGGCTCGCTGGCATCAGCTGGGCTCGACACCAAGATCGTCGGCGTCGACGATCCGGTAGGCGTACCCCTGCTCGGCGAGGAACCGCTGCCGGTTCTGGGCGAAGTCGGCGTCGACGGTGTCGCGCGAGACGATGGCATAGAACCGCGCGGTCTTGCCGTCGACCTTGGGCCGCAGCAGCCGACCCAGCCGTTGAGCCTCTTCCTGGCGTGAACCGAACGAGCCGCTGACCTGGATCGCTACCGCCGCGGAAGGCAGGTCGACCGAGAAGTTCGCGACCTTGGACACGACCAGCAGGTCGACCTCGCCGGCGC
>JALZBH010000007.1 GCA_030947625.1 Actinomycetota bacterium | reverse complement strand
GCGCGGTTGACGGGATCGTCACCCGGATGATCGCCGAGCTGGGCGTGCCTGCCGAGTCGGTGCACGTCGTCGCCACTGGTGGCCCGGCGCCGGTCGTCGTCGAGGAGTGCCGCACGCTCACCGACCAACAGCCCTGGCTGACCCTGCTCGGCCTGGAGCTGGTTTTCGAACGCAACACCTGAGCGCCGGGGCCACCTGCGGTGGTTAGCCTCTCCTTCATGACCGACGAGCCCGCGAGCCCGCCCGACGACCTCCCCGAGCAGATGCGGGTGCGGCGGCAGAAGCGGCAGCGACTGCTCGACGAGGGCGTGGCGGCGTACCCGACCACCGTTGAGCGCACCCATACGATCGAGCAGATCCGAGCGGCTTACGACGCCCAGCACCTCGAGCCCAACACGCACGCGGGCGAGCGGGTCTCGATCGTCGGCCGGGTGATCTTCCTGCGCAACACCGGGAAGCTCTGCTTCGTCCGGCTCCGCGAGGGCGGCGGCGCGGAGATCCAGGTGATGCTCAGCCAGGCCGACGTGGGCGAGGAGGCCCTGGCCCGGTTCAAAGGGCTGGTCGACCTCGGTGACCTGCTGGCGGTCACCGGCGAGGTGGTCACCAGCAGGCGGGGCGAGCTGTCGGTGCAGGCAAGCGCCTGGTCGGTCGCCGCGAAGACGTTGCGGCCGCTGCCCAACGAGCACAAGCCGCTTTCCGACGAGGCCCGGGTCCGGCTGCGGTACGTCGACATGATGATCCGGCCGGAGGCGCGTGAACTGGTCCGCACCAAGGCAACCGTGCTGCGCAGCCTGCGCTCCACCCTCGACGCGCGCGGCTACACCGAGGTGGAGACGCCCATCTTGCAGCTCACCAACGGCGGCGCCGCTGCCCGGCCGTTTCGAACGCACCTGCTCGCGCTCGACCAGCCGATGTTGTTGCGGATCGCGCTCGAGCTGGACCTCAAGCGGGCGATGATCGGGGGCGTCGACAAGGTCTACGAGATCGGCCGGACGTTTCGCAACGAGGGTCTCGACTCAACGCACGCAGCGGAGTTCTCCATGCTCGAGGCCTATGAGGCCTACGGAGACCAGTTCACGATGATGGAGCTGACCAGGGCACTGGTGCTCGACGCGGCCAGGGCACTGGGCCGGACCGTGGTACCGGCGAGGGACGGGTCCGAGATCGACCTTGCCGGGGAATGGCGTCAGGCCGCGATCTTAGACCTGGTCTCCGAGGCGGTGGGCGAAGAGGTAGGTGTGCAGACCTCGGTCGAGGTTCTGCGCACATATGCCGAACAGCGCGATGTCGAGCTGCAGCCGTCCTGGGGAGCCGCCGAGGCGGTCGTGGAGCTCTACGAACAGCTGGTGGAACCTTCGTTGGTCCAGCCCACGTTCGTGATGGACTATCCGGCCGCGGTCAAGCCGCTGGCCAAGCCCCATCGCACCATGCCCGGTCTGAACGAGGCCTGGGACCTGGTCGTCAACGGGGTGGAGCTGGCGCCGGCGTACTCCGAGCTGAACGACCCGGTGGTCCAGCGCGAGCGGCTGATCGCCCAGTCCCTGCTCGCTGCCCAGGGGAATCCCGAGGCGATGGATCTCGACGAGGTGTTCCTCAAGGCCATGGAGTACGGCATGCCTCCCGCAGGTGGGCTGGGCATTGGCGTCGACCGGCTGGTGATGCTGCTTACCGGCGCGAGCATCCGGGAGACCATCTTGTTTCCGTTGCTCCGTCCGGAGTAGGTCCTGTGATCATCTCGCACAGATTAGGCGCGGCTCCCGGTCCGATAATGAGGACTTTTAGCCGCAGTTCGGTTGCGCCGTTGTTGGGTGTTCTGGTTAGAGTGGTATTAGTCTATTGAATGCCTGCTTCGCAAAGGGGAGGGAAATGCTCATGGCAAAGCGAGTAAACATCGAGCTGGTCGATGACATCGACGAGAGCCCAGCGGAGGAAACCGTCTCCTTTGCGCTCGACGGCAAGCAGTACACCATCGACGTCAACGCCAAGCACGCGACCGAGCTGCGCCGGGCGCTGGCGCCGTACGTCGGCCATGCGACTGCGGTGCACAACCGGCCGGGTCGACGTGGCCGTCGGTCCTCCAACGGGGACGCCACCTCGGCCAGCGAGATCCGCGCCTGGGCGCGCGAGAACGGCTGGAAGGTACCTGACCGTGGCCGGGTCTCCTCGGACGTGCGTGAGGCGTACGCCGCCGCCCACTGAGGCCAAGCTCGCCCAACTGACTCAGTTCCCGCCGAGCGCACCGCCTGTTCGCTGACAGCGAAGCAGGTGGGACCGCTCGGTGGAACACGTAGGCTATGGGTGGGGTTGAGTCCTGCGTACGCAGGTCGCATCGGGTGACCCCGCGAGCGTCAGCTGAGGAGCGTGCCCAATGTTCGAGCGGTTTACCGACCGAGCCCGTCGAGTTGTCGTGCTGGCCCAAGAAGAGGCCCGCATGCTCTCGCACAACTACATCGGGACCGAGCACATCCTGCTCGGGCTGATCCACGAGGGCGACGGGATCGCGGCGAAGGCGCTGGAAAGCCTGGGTATCAGCCTCGAGGCGGTTCGCGCCCAGGTCGAGGAGATCATTGGCCAGGGCCAGCAGGCGCCTAGCGGCCACATCCCGTTCACCCCGCGCGCCAAGAAGGTTCTCGAGCTGTCCTTGCGCGAGGCGCTGCAGCTCGGCCACAACTACATCGGCACCGAGCACATCCTGCTCGGGCTGATCCGCGAGGGCGAAGGCGTCGCGGCGCAGGTGCTGCAGAAGCTCGGCGCGGATCTCAACAGGGTGCGACAGCAGGTGATCCAGCTGCTGTCGGGCTACCAGGGCAAGGAAGCCCAAGCGGCGGGTACGGCGCCTGAGGCCGCGCCCAGCAGCTCGCTGGTGCTCGACCAGTTCGGCCGCAACCTGACCCAGGCCGCCAAGGAGGGCAAGCTCGACCCGGTCATCGGCCGGGAGCAGGAGATCGAGCGGGTCATGCAGATCCTGTCCCGGCGGACGAAGAACAACCCGGTACTGATCGGCGAGCCTGGGGTCGGCAAGACCACGATCGTCGAGGGTCTGGCGCAAGACATCGTCCGCGGCGACGTACCGGAAACGCTCAAGGACAAGCAGATCTACACCCTCGACCTGGGTGCACTGGTTGCCGGCTCGCGCTACCGCGGTGACTTCGAAGAGCGGCTGAAGAAGGTGCTCAAGGAGATCCGCACCCGCGGCGACATCGTGTTGTTCATCGACGAGCTGCATACGCTCGTCGGTGCCGGCGCGGCCGAGGGCGCCATCGACGCCGCCAGCATCCTCAAGCCGATGCTGGCCCGCGGCGAGCTGCAGACGATCGGCGCCACCACGTTGGACGAGTACCGCAAGCACCTGGAGAAGGACGCCGCTCTCGAGCGCCGCTTCCAGCCAATCCAGGTCGCTGAGCCTTCGATTGCGCACACGATCGAGATGCTCAAGGGGCTACGGGACCGCTACGAGGCTCACCACCGGGTGACGATCACCGACGAGGCGCTGGTCTCGGCGGCGACGCTGGCCGACCGGTACATCTCCGACCGGTTCCTTCCCGACAAGGCGATCGACCTGATCGACGAGGCGGGTTCGCGGCTGAGGATCCGCCGGATGACGGCACCGCCGGACCTGCGCGAGTTCGATACCAAGATCGGCGAGGTGCGCAAGCGCAAGGAGGGCGCGATCGACGGTCAGGACTTCGAGGCAGCCGCCCGGCTGCGCGACGAGGAGAAGCAGCTGATCCTGGCCAAGGCCGAACGCGAGAAGCAGTGGCGCTCCGGCGACATGGACGTGGTCGCCGAGGTCGACGAGGAGCTCGTTGCCGAGGTGCTGGCGGTTGCCACCGGGATTCCGATCGTGAAGCTGTCCGAGGAAGAGTCCACCCGGCTGCTCAAGATGGAAGACGAGCTGCACAAGCGGGTGATCGGCCAGGAGGAGGCCGTCAAGGCGCTGTCGCGGGCCATCCGGCGTACTCGCGCGGGGTTGAAGGACCCCAAGCGTCCCGGCGGGTCGTTCATCTTCGCCGGCCCCTCGGGCGTCGGCAAGACGTGGCTGTCCAAGTCGCTCGCGGAGTTCCTCTTCGGCGACGAGGACGCGCTGATCCAGCTCGACATGAGCGAGTTCAGTGAAAAGCACACCGTCTCCCGGCTTTTCGGCTCCCCACCGGGGTATGTCGGCTACGAAGAGGGTGGCCAGCTCACCGAGAAAGTGCGCCGCAAGCCGTTCTCGGTAGTGCTTTTCGACGAGGTCGAGAAGGCCCACCCGGACATCTTCAACTCGCTGTTGCAGATTCTCGAGGAGGGTCGCCTCACCGACAGCCAGGGAAGGGTTGTCGACTTCAAGAACACCGTGATCATCATGACCACGAACCTTGGCAGCCGCGACATCTCCAAGGGCATCAGCCTGGGCTTCAACCAGGCTGGTGCGGCGGGGTCCTATGAGCGAATGAAAACCAAGGTGCAAGAAGAGCTCAAGCAGCACTTCCGGCCGGAGTTCCTCAACCGCGTCGATGAGGTCATCGTTTTCCCGCCGTTGAGCCAGGACCAGATCGTCTCGATGGTCGACAACATGATCGCCTCCGTCGAGCTGCGGCTCAAGGACCGGGACATGTCGCTCGAGCTGACCACCGAGGCCAAGGTGCTGCTCGCCGCGCGCGGTTTCGACCCGGTGCTCGGCGCCCGCCCACTGCGGCGGACGGTCCAGCGCGAGATCGAGGACGTGCTCGCCGAGAAGATGCTCTATGGCGAGGTCGGTCCCGGTCAGATCGTGGTCGTGGGCGCCGAGGGAGAGGGCCCCACCGCGACGTTCACCTTCCGGGGCACCGCGAAGGGCGAGCTGCCCGACGTACCACCGCTCGAGCCGGTCGGCGGTCTTCCAGTCGCTCCCGAAGGGTTCGATGGGCCGATCGACATACCCAAGGCCGCCGAGGAGTAGCCCGGCCACCGCCCGTTCGGCGTTCGCGGTTTGGTGGTTGGGGTCAACCGGGAAGGGCGTAGCTCGAGCCGGGCAGCTCGACGACCAGTCCGTCATCAACCAGTCCCGAGAGAGCTCGTTGGCGTTGGTGGGCGTCGGGCCAGATCTCATCGAGTCGGTGGCGAGGGACCGACCCTTCGGACTCGCGGACCACCGCGAGCAACCGGCCGCGGCATTGCCGGTCGGTGCCGGCGTACGTCTGGACGCGCGGCCGTGGCCCAACGTAGGCCGGCATTCCTGCGCGTCGCCACGCACACAGGGACTCGACGGGGCAGACCGAGCAGCGGGGCTTTGGCGTGCACACCAGCGCCCCGAGCTCCATCACCGCGACGGCCCAGGTGGCCGGCTCGGCAGACGGCACGAGCGACTCCGCCAGCGCTCGTTCGGCTGCGGTCACTGACAGGGGCGCCCACTGTCTCCCCGAGACGGCCCGCGCCAGAACCCGCCGCACGTTCGTGTCCAGTACGGCGTGACGCCGACCGTAGGCGAACGACGCCACCGCACTTGCCGTGTAGTCGCCGACGCCGGGCAGCCGGCGCAGCTCGTCGTACTCCTGCGGCACCGAACCGCCATGCCGCTGCACGATCGCTGTCGCCGCGGCATGCAAGTGAAGTGCCCGTCGCGGGTAGCCGAGCCGGCCCCATGCCCGCACCGCGGCGCCGCTCGGCGCGGCGGCCAGGGCGGCCGGCGTCGGCCACTCCTCGAGCCAGGCCTGCCACACCGGCAGGACCCGCTTGACCTGGGTCTGCTGCAACATGAGCTCCGAGACGAGCACGCCCCATGCGCTCGCCGCGGGGTCCCGCCAGGGGAGCTCGCGCGCGTGCTTGGCATACCAACCGAGTACGTCGCGACGCAGATTGTCCATCGTCGTTGAGACTAGGCCCCGACGCCGGGGAACCCTCGGTGTGGCTTCCCCGATCCGCGCCATCGGCTGACTAGCGTGAAACGCATGAGCTCGCTGACCCAGCCACGCGGTCGACTACCCAAGCGGGTCTACTGGGCACGCCGGGGCTTGCTGCTGCTGGTCGCGTTCGCGTTGGTGTTCGGGATCGGAAAGCTGCTCGGCGGAGGTGCCTCCGCCCGACCCGCCAAGGCGACGACTGCTGCGACCCACAAACAGATCTCTCCTCCGAGCCGGCGGCCGGTGCTGACCAGATCCCCCACAGCGAGCGGAACCCCAACGGCGAGCGGGACCCGGACGCCGAGCGTGGCACCGTTGGCCGTGCCCACCGGAGCTTGTCGGGCAGACCAGGTG
Source organism: Actinomycetota bacterium (assembly GCA_030947625.1). Classification (GTDB taxonomy): domain Bacteria; phylum Actinomycetota; class Actinomycetes; order Propionibacteriales; family Nocardioidaceae; genus Marmoricola. Next base: position 22,367 of record JALZBH010000007.1, on the reverse strand, counting down.
GCGCTGACGCCGGTGACCAAGAAGGCCGCTGCCGGAGGCAAGGTCTTGCTCAAGCTGCGGCTGAGTGGAACCCAGCCCGCCTGCACGTTTGCGGTCTCGTCGAAGACGGTCGTGGTCAGGCTGACCTCGGGCACCGACCGGATCTGGTCCAGTCAGGACTGTCCCGGATCGGTCCCGCGCCGAGATGTGGTGGTGCGCAACGCCGTACCAACCACGATCGACGTGAGCTGGAGCGGGCGTCGCTCGGACAGCACCTGCAGCGGCAGCACCGCATGGGCGCTGCCGGGGTACTACCACGCAGAGACTGCAGCACTCGGCTCGACGCCGGCTGACACACAGTTCCGGCTCTCGCTGCCGACCCGGCCGGTGGTCACCAAGACGGCGCACCCCAAGGCCCATCAGACCAAGACACCGGCCAAGAAGACACCGGCCAAGAAGGCGGCAGCCAAGAAGACCCAGGCCAAGCCGACCAGTAGCCCCACGCAATAGGCCCGAACCGGGCGGTGCTCAGACGTAGCGCTCGAGGATGCTCGACTCTGCGAGCCGGGAGAGACCCTCGCGCACACTGCGAGCACGCAGATCACCGACACCGTCGACTGTCTGCAGGTCGTCGATGCTCGCGGAGAGCAGCTTCTGCAGCGTCTCGAAGCGCTCGACCAGCCGGTCCACGACAGCCGGTGGCAGCCGAGGGACCTTGGCAAGCAGTCGGTAGCCACGCGGGGCGGCGGCACCATCGAGGTGCTCGTTCTGGACGAGGCCGAGTGCCTTCGCGACCAACGACATGTCGACCAGCTCGGCGGCGGAGAGCCCGTCGAGCTCGGCCAGCAGCGCTTCTGGGGCCCGGGCCCGCTTGCCCGCCTGCTGGTAGTCGCGTACGACGAGCTGCCGCTCGGCGTCGACGCCTGTGATCAGCTCCTCGAGCTGCAAGGAGAGCAGGCGGCCATCGGTGCCGAGCTCGAGCACGTAGTCGTCGATCTCGCGGGCGATCCGGCTGACCATCTCGAGCCGCTGGGCCACGACCGCCACGTCCCGAACGGTGACCAGGTCCTCGATCTCGAGCGCCGACAGCGTGCTGGACACCTCGTCGAGCCTGAGCTTGTATCTCTCCAGGGTGGCGAGCGCCTGGTTTGCCCGGGACAGGATCTGGGCCGAGTCCTCGAGCACATAACGGATCTCACCGACGTACGCCGCGATGATCTGCATCGACTGCGACACCGAGATCACCGGGAACCCGGTCTGCTTGGCGACCCGGTCCGCGGTCCGGTGCCGGGTGCCGGTCTCGTCACTGGGGATGGTGTGGTCGGGCATCAGGTGGGTGTTGGCGCGGTGGATCCGAGTGGCGTCACCGTCGATGACGATGGCCCCGTCCATCTTGGCCAGCTCGCGTAGCCCGGTGGCGGTGAACGGCACGTCGAGGTCGAAACCCCCGGTCGCGATGGTCTCCACGACCTTGTCGTTCCCCATCACGATCAGCGCACCGGTGCGGCCGCGCAGGATGCGCTCGAGCCCCTCGCGCATGGGGGTACCGGGGGCGATCGAGGCGAGGGTAGCCCGCAGCCGGGCGATCTCGTCCACACGGTCCGCACGGTCGGGGGGAGGCACGCGGCTCAGTCTAGGGGAGCCAACCGCGGGGTCCCGCCGACGCTCTCGAGCCCCAACATGGAGACCGCATGGCCGATGTGGTCGGCATCGACCACTCGCATCCCGCCGAGCACGCGGCTGGTCCCGGCCGAGTCCTGCGAGGTCGCGGGTACGACGGCCGAACGGAACCCCATGCGCCCCGCCTCCGCTAGTCGTACGCCGAGATCGCGGACCCGGCGCAGCTCACCGGACAGCCCGAGCTCTCCGACGGCTACGACCTTGCGATCCAACGCGCGACCGTGCCAGGCCGAGACCAAGGCCAGCGCGATCGCCAAATCGTTCGACGGTTCGGTGAGTCGGGCTCCGCCGACGCTGGAGACGAACACGTCATAGCTGTGCAACCGAATGCCCGCGTGCTGCTGCAGCACAGCCAGGATCATCGCCACTCGCGCAGAGTCCACACCGCTGGTCGTGCGCCGCGGCCGCTCGGAAGCCGTGCGGGCAACCAGCGCCTGCACCTCCGACAGCAGCGGCCGCCGGCCCTCGAGGGCAACCGCCACGCAGGTCCCCGGCACCGGACCGTGGCGGCTGTCCAGAAAGAGCCCGGTCGGGTCGGTGATGGCGACGATGCCCTCGGCGGATAGGTCGAAGCAGCCGACCTCGTCAACCGGACCGAACCGGTTCTTCACCGCCCGCACCATCCGCAGTCTCGACGTGCGCTCGCCCTCGAAGTGCAGCACCACGTCGACGAGGTGTTCCAGCACCCGGGGGCCGGCGATCGAGCCGTCCTTGGTGACGTGGCCGACAAGGACGACCGTGATGTTGCGCAGCTTTGCCATCCGGATCAGCGCAGCGGCGACCTCCTTGACCTGGGTCACCCCGCCAGGCACTCCATCGACATCACCGGCGCTGATCGTCTGGATCGAGTCGATGACCAGCAGCGTCGGTCGAACTGCTTCGACGTGGCCGAGAACCGCACCCAGCTCGGTCTCGGCAGCGAGGTAGAGCTCGTCCTGCACGCCACCGGTCCGGTCGGCCCGCAACCGCACCTGGGCGGCGGACTCCTCGCCGGTCAGGTAGAGCGTGCGATGACCTCTCGCAGCGGTCTGCGCGGCCACCTCGAGCAACAGGGTGGACTTGCCAACGCCGGGCTCGCCGGCGAGCAGGATCGCTGCTCCGGGCACCAGGCCACCCCCGAGAACCCGGTCGAGCTCGGGCACTCCGCTGGCCCGAGCATGGGAGTCCTCGATCGGCACCTCGCCGATCGGTCGGGCCGGTGCGGTGACCGGGCCGGCCTGCGCCCGGCTCCTCGGCGCGGACTTCTCCACGACCGTGCCCCAGGCCTGGCACTCGGCACAGCGACCGACCCATTTCACCGTCTCCCAACCGCATTCGGTGCAGTGGTACGCCGCGCGGATAGTCGTTCTCGCCATGCTCAGCACGCTAGGGGAGCGAACCGACACTTCCCGGCGGCGACGGGCGGACGGGTAGGATTTGGAACGTTCCAGCCTCGTAGGGGGGTCATGATCCAGCCGCGCGTGCGTCGTACGACGTTGCCGCCGACCCTGTCCACCGTCGCCAAGGCGGCCGGCGTCTCACGCCAGACGGTGTCCAACGCGCTGAACAACCCCGACCTCCTCAGGGCCGACACGCTTACCCGGGTCCGGGCGGTGATCGAGGAGCTCGGCTACACCCCCAACCGCGCCGCCCGGCAGCTACGGACGCGCTCCTCGCACCTGATCGGGCTGCGGGTCGAGCCCGCCCAAGAGGGCACCAGCAATGCGCTGATAGACCGGTTCGTGCATTCCCTCGTCGAGACGACGGCGCTCACCGGCCATCACGTGCTGCTCTTCTCTGGCGACCCCGACGACCCCCTCGATGGGTACGACGACCTGCTGCGCTCGACGGCAGTGGACGCGTTCGTCGTCACCGACACCTACGCCGGCACCCCACAGGTCGCGTTCCTGCAGTCGAAAGGGGCGCCGTTCGTGACGTTCGGGCGTCCGTGGGACGACCCGTCGGCCGACCATGCCTGGGTTGACGTCGACGGGGCGGCGGGCTCCCGGACGGCGACTGTCCATCTACTCGAGCAGGGCCACGAGCACGTTGCGTGGCTGGGTTGGGAGGCCAGCTCCCGGATCGGCGAGGACCGGCGCTCGGGCTGGGCCTCGGCGCTTGCCGAGACGGGTCAGGACCATCGCGGACTTGCCGTACGCCTTGCCGACAACGTTGACGCGGCGCGCCTGGCCGCCCACGATCTCCTCGAGGACACGGCGATCACCTCGTTCGCCTGTGCCAGCGACACGCTGGCCGCCGGCGTGCTCCATGCCTGCGCCGAGCGCGGTCTGCGACCCGGCGCCGACGTCGGCGTGGTCGGCTTCGACGACTCCCTGGCAGCGCAGGTGACCTGGCCCGGTCTGACCTCGGTGCGGCAGCCGCTGGAACAGGTGGCCGTCGAGCTCGTCGAGCTGCTCCATCTCGTGCTGGCCCACAAGCCGATCGAGGAACGGGGCACAATGTTGGCGCCTTCACTTGTGGTACGCCGATCCAGCCAGCGCTGAGCCCGAGCAACCAGGACAGCGCGTCAGAACGACTTGACCCAGAGGTTGACGGCGTAGTCGACACGGGTGCCGAGATGTTCGGCGATGACCTCCGTGGCAACCCTCGTGGGCAGCTCGATGCGGACCACCGACTCGAAGTCCGTGCGTGAGTCGAAGGTCCAGGCGACGTCGAGCCGGTGCCGGTCCCAGCCTCGAGAGGTCCAGAACCGCTCGACCTCCCGAGCCGAGACCGACGGGTATCCACGCCGGAACCAGCCGCCGAACGTGGATCGGTCCGGGTCGTTGTCCACCACGTATGCCGTGCCACCACGCCGGACGACTCGGTCCAGCTCGGCCAGCCCCCGCTCACAACCGGGGCCGAAGAAGTAGGCCCACCTGGCGTGCATGACGTCCACCGACGCAGATGCGATCGGCAGCGACTCGGCGAGACCGTCGAGGACGCTGAGGTTCGACCGCCCCCGGACTCGTCCTCGGGCGATCGCTCCGAGACCGAGATGCGGCTCCACCCCGACGACCGAGCGGGCAGTCTCGGCGAACCAGGACAGGTGAAACCCCGTGCCGCAACCGACATCGAGCACGTCGCGGCCGGCCCAGGAAGCAATCGAGCTCATCGTCTGCCCCAGCACACCGGCCCGGTCGAACGCGTGGTTCTCGATCTCGTAGACATCCGGCCGCGACCAGATGTTGGGGCTTGGCCGAGCGCCAGTCAGAGGCAGGCTGCGCAAGCCTAGATCCGCACGGTGCCGTTCGGGGTGAGGAACTGGGCGGCAACGATGCCGGGCGTGCCGTTGGGCGCCACCCACTCCACCTTGATGTCCTCAAGCGGCTGCTCGACCGGCTGCCCGAGCCACTCGCTGACTCGTGCGGGGTCGCCGGCGATCTCCAGCGCGGTCAACGAGATCTGGCCGGTGGCGCCGCTGCTCGGATGCAGGTCGCCGTCGCTCTCCCACTGGATGAAGAACGGCAGCTGCGGGTCGGCCTGGAGACCCTTGACGCCCAGCTGCTTCCAGAGCAGCTCGGTGCCGTCGGGGCGGTGCCGGTTGCCGTTCACTGCCTGGCGCCCTAGCCGCCTCTCGATCGGGGAGATGTCGTCGACGGCCACCACCCAGCCCAGCCAGCCTCCGCCGTGCTCGGAGCGGGCTCGGACGGCCTGGCCGAACGGCGCCTTGTCTGAGGCGGGGTGGTCGAGTACCTCGACGGTCTCCAGGTAGGTGTGCTCGGTCATGGGCAGGATCCGGTTGCGAGTGCCGAAGCGCGGGTGCACCCCTCCGTCGTCGAACTCTGCACCCAACAGCGTCGAGAGGTGCTGCGTCGTGGCGTTGAGGCCACCGGGACCAGCTGCGAAGACGATGTGATCCAGACGCATGCATGGATTGTGACCCGATCGGCTAGGCGGCCGCACACCGGGGTCGCGAACCTGCCGGCGAAGCTGTCCGGTCAGGCGGTGCCGGTCACCGATGTGGTGAGGCCGGATGCAGTGCCAGCGCCGAGCGGGACGCCAGGTGGGCTTCGCAGCCCGATGCGAGTACGTCGTACGCAGGCTGTCCCATCAGCGTGACCAGCTCGGTCGCGTTCGACAAGAACACCGGCTCGAGCCCGACATGGGCCTCGGTGTTGCCCGAGCAGTACCAGTCGAGATCGTGGCCCCCCGGACCCCAGCCGCGGCGGTCGTACTCGCCGATGCTCACCTCGGTGTACGTCGTACCGTCCGGACGCTCCACCTCTCGATAGGCCCGCCGGATCGGCAGCTGCCAGCACACGTCCGGCTTGGTCTCGACAAAGTGGATGCCCTCACGCAGCGCCAAGGCATGCAGCGCACAGCCGTACCCGCCCGGGAAGTCGCGCGAGTTGTGGAAGATGCACGCACCACCAAGGACGCGCGTCTTGCGTTCGCCGTCCTCGGTCTCGGTCCAGCGCTTGCGGGTCACCTTGCCGCTCTTCCCAACGGCTTCTGGGCGCCGCTCCCACAGGTCGTCGCCGAGTCGGTCGACCCAGGCTGCGACCCGCGACTCGTCGTCCTTGTCGGAGAAGTGCGCGCCGAGCGTGCAGCAGCCGGTATCGGGGGAGTCGGCGTAGATCCCCTGACAGCCCCGGCCGAAGATGCAGGTCCAGCTGGAGGTGAGCCAGGTCAGGTCGCACCGGAACACCTGCTGCTCGTCGGCCGGGTCCGCGAACTCCAGCCACGCGCGGGGGAACACCGGATCTACCTCGGGCACGCCGAAACCCTAACGGGCGGGTCGAGGCGCTCCGGCGGGTAGCCTCGTAAACATGCGGCTGGGCGTCCTCGACATCGGCTCCAACACCGGCCACCTCCTGGTCGTCGACGCCCACGGCGGCGCCGCACCGAGCCCGGCGTCGAGCTACAAGCAGCCGTTGCGGCTTGCTGAGCACATCGATGCCGGTGGGGCGGTGAGTCAGGAGGGCGTTGCGGCGCTGACGGACTTCGTCTCACATTCGTTGCAGTTAGCGCAGGACAAGGGCTGTGAGGAGATCTACTCGTTCGCCACCTCCGCTGTGCGCGACGCGATGAACACCGACGAGGTGCTCGCTCACGTTGCGAAGCAGACCGGTGCGGACATCAAGGTGCTTTCCGGCGAGGACGAGGCGAGGCTGACGTTTCTGGCCTGTCGTCGCTGGTTCGGCTGGTCGTCGGGCCGGCTGGCCGTCTTCGACATCGGCGGCGGCTCACTGGAGATCGCGGCCGGGTCCGACGCCGCGCCCGAGGCGGCCTGGTCGCTCCCGCTTGGTGCCGGACGGCTCACCCGCGAACGCTTCCGCGGCGGGCGTCCGGACGAGGACAAGCTGCGGGAGGTGCGCCACCACATCCGCGTCGACATCGCTCGCGACGCCGGCAACCTGCTCCGTTTCGGGCCGCCGGACCACGCGGTGGCTACGTCGAAGACGTTCCGGTCGCTGTCGCGGATCTGCGGAGCGGCGCCCGCGAGCGAGGGACTGTTCGTACGCCGTACGCTCGCGGCGACCGACCTGGACAGATGGATCCCCAAGCTGGCCGCGATGAAGCAGCGCGAGCTTGCCGAGCTTCCGGGCGTCTCCCCGGACCGCGCCCACCAGCTCGTCGCCGGGGCGTTGGTTGCCTCTGCGGTGATGGACATCTTCGACATCACCGAGCTCGAGATCTGCCCGTGGGCACTGCGCGAGGGTGTCATCCTCGACCGGCTCGACAAGCTGAGCGTGCTGGGCTGAAGGCGGCTCGGTGTCGCCGACGTTCGCCCTGTCCACCGCCTCGGTCTATCCCGAGTCGACCGCCCACGGCTTCGGCTATGCCGCGGACCTGGGTTACGACGCGGTCGAGGTGATGGTCGGCATCGACAGCGTCAGCCAGTCCGTTGACAAGGTGCGATCGCTGTCGGCGTACCACGAGCTGCCGGTGTGCGCGATCCATGCACCGTGCCTGCTGATCACCCAGCGGGTGTGGGGCTCCGACCCGTGGGCCAAGCTCGAGAGAGGCGCCGAGATGGCCGTTGCGGTAGGTGCCGACGTGGTCGTCGTACATCCGCCGTTTCGGTGGCAGCGCGAGTACGCCCGGGACTTCGTCACCGGGATCGCCGAGCTCGAGAAGACCAGCGGGATCGCCTTCGCAGTCGAGAACATGTACCCCTGGCGGGCCACCTCACGCGGCGGCATGGAGGTGTACCTGCCCGGTTGGGACCCTTCGGAGGCGCCGTACGCCAACACCACGATCGACCTCTCTCACGCGGCGACGGCCAGGTCCGACCCGCTCGCGATGGCGCGCAGGCTGGGGGACCGGCTGCGACACGTGCACCTGGCCGACGGCAGCGGCTCCCCGAAGGACGAACATCTGGTCCCAGGACGGGGGAACCAGCCGTGTGCTGAGCTCCTCGAGCTGCTGGCGGAGTCCGGGTACGACGGCCACATCGTGGTGGAGATCAACACTCGCAAGGCCGGCACCCGCAAGGCCCGCGAGGCCGATCTTCTCGAGTCACTGGCGTTCAGCCGGCTGTACTTCGCCAGGTCGCCCGGATGAGCGGGCCCAGCAGGGCGAGCGCCGGGCGCGGTCGCCGCCCCGGTTCGCCGGACACCCGTGCCGAGATCCTGGTGGCGGCACGTGAGCTGTTCGCGGCGGCCGGTTTCGCCGGTACGTCGGTCCGCGCGATCGCCACTCAGGCAGGGGTCGACCCAGCCCTGGTTCACCATTTCTTCGGGACCAAGGACGACTTGTTCGTCGCGGCGCTGCAGATCCGGGTCGACCCACGAGAGGCGATGGCGCCAGTCCTCGCCGGGGGTGTGGATGGTGCCGGCGAGCGGATCCTGCGAGCGATGCTCAGCGTGTGGGACGACGAGGAGATCAGGCTGCCATTGCTCGGGCTGGTCCGGGGGATCGGCGACCCGGCCGGCCAGCGGCTGGTGCGCGACGGGTTGTTCGGGCTGGTGCTGGGCCCGGTTGGAGTGGGCCTGGGGATCGACGAGGCGCCGCGGCGGATGACGCTCGTGGCCAGCCAGCTCATGGGGATCGTGATCTTGCGCTACGTCTTGCAGGTCGAGCCGCTGGCGACGATGACGGCCGAACTGCTGGTGGCCACGTACGCCCCGACGCTGCAGCGTTACCTGAGCGGGCCGCTGCCTGCTTGACTTCTTCGGCTTCCAGGAGTTTATTCATCACATGGTGAATAATGCTGTAGAAGTGACCGGACTCCGGGTCGTCCGAGGTGGCCGCGAGGTGCTGCGCGAGCTGCGTTTCGTCGTACCTTCCGGGCAGGTGACCGGGCTGCTCGGTCCGTCCGGTTGCGGCAAGACCACCCTGATGCGGGCGATCGTCGGCGTCCAGCGGCTGACGTCGGGTTCGGTCACGGTGTTCGGCGAGCCGGCGGGCTCGCGTTCGCTGCGCTCGCGGATCGGGTACGTCACCCAGACGGCCAGCGTGTACGACGACCTGACCGTCGCCGAGAACCTCACCTTCTTCGCCCGCGTTCTGGGCGTCGGCCTTCCCCGGGTCAACGAGTGTGTCGGGCTGGTCGGGCTCGAGTCCCGGGTGGACCAGGTCGTGGCTCGGCTGTCCGGGGGAGAGCGCTCCCGGGTGTCGCTCGCCGTGGCGTTGCTCGGGGAGCCGGCTCTCGTCGTACTCGATGAGCCCACGGTGGGACTGGACCCGGTGCTGCGCCGGGACCTGTGGGAGTCCTTCCATCGCCTTGCGGAGGGCGGCGCGGCGGTCCTGGTGTCCAGCCATGTGATGGACGAGGCGGACCGGTGCGAGCGGTTGCTGTTGATGCGGGAGGGGACGATCATCGCCGACGGCAGCCCGCAGGAGCTCCGTGAGAAAACCGGTGCGGCCGACATCGAGCATGCGTTCCTCACCCTGGTCGAAGGGCATGCAGCATGAGCCCACGAATCACGCTGGCGATCACCGCACGCGTGCTGACCCAGCTGCGTCGCGACCATCGAACGGTCGCCATGTTGCTGCTGCTTCCGAGCATCATCCTTACGTTGCTGTGGTGGATGTTCCGCGACGTCTCCGGGCACGGCTTCTCCGCACTAGCCCCCGCGCTGCTGGCGCTGATCCCGGTGATCGTGATGTTCCTGGTGACCTCGGTGGGCACGCTGCGTGAACGGACCTCCGGCACGCTGGAGCGCCTCCTGGCCATGCCCATGGGCAAGGGCGACTTCCTGCTGGGCTATGCCGTTGCCTTCGGGCTGGTCGCCACCGTGCAGTCGCTGCTCACCGTCGGACTGTGCGTGTGGGTGCTTGGGCTCGACGTCGTGGGCCCGGCCTGGCTGCTCGGGCTGGTGGCGGTGGTGAACGGCGTACTCGGGACCGCGCTCGGTCTGTTCGTCTCGGCGTTCGCGCGCACGGAGTTCCAGGCCGTCCAGTTCATGCCGGCAATGGTGATCCCTCAGCTTCTGCTGTGCGGGCTGTTCGTGGCGCGGGACTCCCTTCCCGTCGTACTGCATGGGATCTCGAACGTGCTGCCGCTGTCGTACTCCGTCGATGCGATGCAGCGAGTGGCCACCTCGGCGGGCACCGCGGGCGGGTGGCGCGATGTCGGCGTGGTCGTGGCCTTCGTCGCCGCCGGCCTGGTCCTCGGCGCTCTCACCCTCCGCCGCCAGACCCCCTAACGTCGACCCGGCCCTTACGTGCAGGTTTTGGCCGCCGACCCGGCCCTTACGTGCAGGTTTTGGCCGCCGACCCGGCCCTTACGTGCAGGCTGTGGCCGCCGACCCGGCCCTGACGTGCTGCTGCGTGGGTATGGGTGCCGCACGTTCAAGCCGGTTCGGCGTCATTTTGGCGCACGTTCAAGCCGGGTCGACGTACACGACCTGCACGCAAGAGCCGGGTCGGCGGGCGTACGGTAGTGCGGCAGACCGCGGACGGCGCTCGGGTCATGCTCGGGTCATGATTGGGGCGAGGGGTACCGGGAAGGAGTTGCGAGTGCTTCGGCAGCCGCTTCTGATGCTCGCTCGCAGCAACCGGGTCAAGCATCTGGTGACGACGTTGCCGGTTTCGGGCTCGATGGTGACCAACTACGTGCCCGGCGAGGACACCGCCTCTGCCGTCAGAGCCACCGGCGAGCTGGTGGCCGGCGGGTTGAGAGTCTCGCTGGACTTCCTGGGGGAGGACACCCTCGACGAGGCTCGGGCGGAGTCCACCGTCACGGCGTACCTTCAGCTCCTCGAAGCGCTGAGCGCGGCCGGCCTGGCTCGTCATGCCGAGGTCAGCGTGAAGCTGTCCGCCATCGGTCAGGCGCTGCTCGACGTCGGGGACAAGCTGTCGCTTGAGAATGCTCGACGCATTGCCCGCGCCGCGCGCAACGCGGGTACGACGCTCACGCTCGACATGGAAGACCACACCACCACCGACCAGACGCTGGCGACTCTGCACGAGCTCCGCAAGGACTTCCCCGAATCCGGCGCCGTGCTGCAGGCCTACCTGCACCGCACCGAAGCCGACTGCCGCGCGCTGGCCTACGAAGGGTCCCGGGTCCGGCTCTGCAAGGGTGCCTACAACGAGCCGGAGAGCGTGGCCTTCCAGCGCAGACACGAGGTAGACAGGTCCTACGTCCGTTGCCTGAAGGTGTTGATGGCCGGCCAGGGGTACCCGATGGTGGCCACCCATGACCCACGATTGATCAAGATCGCCGGCGCGCTCGCCACCCGCGGCGGTCGCTCGGCCGGCGGCTTCGAGTTCCAGATGCTCTACGGCATCCGCCCCGACGAGCAGAAGAGGCTGGCGGCAGCTGGCGAGACCGTACGGGTTTACCTCCCGTACGGCGAGGAGTGGTACGGCTACCTGATGAGACGGCTCGCCGAGCGACCGTCGAACCTGCGGTTCTTCCTGCGTTCGCTCGTCTCGAGGAAGTAGGCGCTCGTGAGTGTCGCGATCATCGGCGCCGGCGTGATGGGCGAGGCGCTGCTCTCCGGCCTCCTCCGCGCCGGTCGTACGCCGGCGGAGCTGACCGTCGGCGAGAAGCGTGCCGATCGCGCCGCCGAGCTCCGAGACAAGTACGCCGTCACCGTCCTCACCAACACCGAAGCAGTTGCCCGAGCCGAGACGGTGGCACTGGTCGTCAAGCCGCAGGACATGGCCGAGGTGCTTGCCGAGATCGGCCCACTTCTGAGCGGCGATCAGCTGGTGGTGAGCCTGGCAGCCGGCATCACCACCGAGTTCATCGAACAGCGGGTCACCGATGGCGTGGCCGTGGTCCGGGTGATGCCGAACACGCCCGCGTTGGTCGATGAGGGGATGGCGGCGATCTCGGCCGGCACCCACTGCGACGAGGACCACCTGGCCGTCGCGGAGAAGCTGATGTCCGCGACCGGACGGGTGGTTCGGGTCCCGGAGAAGCAGCAGGATGCGGTCACTGCGATCTCCGGGTCGGGTCCGGCGTACCTCTTCTTCGTGGTCGAGGCGATGATCGAGGCCGGCGTACACCTCGGGCTGCCGCGATCGACCGCCACGGAGCTCGTCGTCCAGACCGTGGTCGGCTCCGCGAAGCTGCTGAGAGAGACCGGCACCCACCCGACGGTGCTGCGCGAGCAGGTCACCTCCCCGGGTGGTACGACGGCCGCCGCGATCCGCCAGCTCGAGAACCACAAGGTCCGGGCCGCCTTCATCACGGCAATGGAGGCGGCTCGGGACCGCTCCAGTGCACTGTCCCGCGGCGAGGACTGAAAGCATGGCGCTGGGGAAGTCAGTGCCGCCGGCCCCGTGTCCTGGGCCAGCCTGCGTGGTGTACGACGAGGCGCTGACCGGCTACGACTTCGGTCCGACCCATCCGATGAACCCCGTCCGGGTCGACCTGACCATGGCGCTGGCCCGTGATCTCGGTGTACTCGACGAGCGGCTGCCGTGCGTGCCCGCGCCGTACGCATCTGAGGCCGAGCTCGCCACCGTTCACGACACCGCCATGATCGCCGCTGTCAAGAACATCTCCGAGGCCGGCCAGCTCGACCTCGAGCACGGCCTCGGCACCGAGGACACCCCGACGTTTCCGCATATGCACGACGCTTCGCGGCACGTCGTGGGAGCCAGCATCGAGGCCGCCCGCCGGGTGTGGTCCGGCGAGATGCTGCATGCGGCGAACATCGCCGGCGGTCTGCACCATGCCATGCCCAACCGGGCCAGCGGGTTCTGCGTCTACAACGACGTCGCGGTGGCGATCCGCTGGCTGCTCGCCAACGGAGCCGAGAAGATCGCCTACGTAGACGTGGACGTCCATCATGGTGACGGCGTGGAGGCGATCTTCTACGACGATCCGCGGGTGCTGACGATCTCGTTGCACGAGACCGGCCAGATGCTCTTTCCCGGCACCGGCTTCCCGGGCGACACCGGTGGCCCGGATGCCGAGGGCCGTGCGGTGAATGTGGCGCTGCCTCCGGGCACCGCCGACTCCGGCTGGCTGCGGGCCTTCCATGCGGTGGTGCCACCGCTGCTGAGCGAGTTCGCCCCCGACATCTTGGTCACCCAGCACGGCTGCGACTCGCACCGGGACGACCCGCTCGCGCATCTGGCGCTGAGTGTTGACGGCCAGCGGGCCAGCTATCTTGCGTTGCACGAGCTCGCCCACTCGACAGCGGGCGGCAGGTGGGTGGCGCTCGGTGGCGGTGGGTACGACATCGTGCGCGTCGTACCCAGGGCGTGGACGCACCTGCTGGCGATCGTCGCAGGACGGCCGCTGGACCCGGCCCAGCCGATCCCGGATTCCTGGCGGGAGGAGGTGCAGCGCCGCCTGGGAGTGCGCGGACCGGAGGCGATGGGCGAAGGCCAGGAGCCGAGCTTTCGGGACTGGTCCGAGGGCTACAACCCCGACATCTGGCTGGACCGGTCCATCGAGGCGACCCGGGCCGCCGCCTTCCCCGCTAACGGCCTCGATCCGCTACCGTGAGTACGTCACGCGCCGAGGTGGCCAGCCGACGCGCCGAGCGGAAAAAAGATTCTCACCGTTCACCCCTTCCCCACCGGTCACATCAGGCCCTATTCTGCGTTCAGCAAGCACGCGGATGGTCGCCGGCATAGATCGGGGGGCGTGCGGCCAGAAAGAACGGGTGCGCCATGACGTCCAACCGCTCCGGAGACCTCTCCGAGGTGAAGTTCCTGACCATTGCCGAGGTAGCCGCGGTGATGCGGGTGTCCAAGATGACGGTCTACCGTCTCGTCCATAGCGGCGAGCTCCCCGCTGTGCGGGTCGGCCGGTCCTTCCGGGTCGGCGAAGAGGACGTCCACGAGTACCTGAGGAACAGCTTCTTCCGGACGGGCTGACCCAAAGAAGTCTCAGCTGCGGTCTGGGCCGGTCTCAACCGATGCCGGGATTCGTCTGCCCCTGGCCTGGCGGATACGCTGTCACCTCCCGAGGGCGAGCGACGCGCTGGCCCACCTGGAACTGATGCGTGTCGAGAGGGCAGATGTGGGTTCGGTCATCAAGAAGCGCCGCAAACGGATGGCGAAGAAAAAGCACCGCAAGCTGCTGAAGAAGACGCGCGTCCAGCGTCGTCGTCTCGGCAAGTAGCCGTCCCCACCCAGTCCGACTGCTAAGGACGTCACCGAATGGGACGAGTTGTTCTCGTCACGGGTGTCTCCCGCGATCTCGGGCACCGCTTCGCGCGGCAGCTCGCGGACGACCCCGGTGTCGACCGGGTCATCGGCGTCGACGTACATCCACCAGCCGGAGACACCGGACGCCTGCAGTTCGTGCGAGCCGACATCCGCAACCCGGTCATCGCGAAGGTCATCGTGCGCGAGCACGTCGACACCGTGGCGCACCTGAGCGTGATCGCCACTCCCGGCGCCTCCGGTGGGCGCAGCTCCATGAAGGAGCTCAACGTGATCGGCACGATGCAGCTGCTCGCGGCCTGCCAGCGCGCGCCAGAGGTCAGCCACCTCGTGGTCAAGTCGAGCACGGCGGTGTACGGCGCCTCGAACCGCGACCCGGCAATGTTCACCGAACAGATGACCGCCCGCCGCAACGCCGGCAGCGGGTACGCCAAGGACGTCACCGAGGTCGAGTCCTACGTCCGCGGGTTCGCCCGGCGGCGACCGGACGTCGGCGTCACCACGCTGCGGATGGCCAACGTCATCGGACCCAGGGTGACCTCCCCGATGACGTCGTACCTGCGGCTGCCGGTGATCCCCACCGTGTTCGGCTTCGACCCGCGGCTCCAGTTCCTTCACGAGCACGACATGCTCGGTGCGCTCACGTTGGCGACCCTGTCGCGCGCGAAGGGCACCTTCAACGTGGCCGGTGACCAGATCATGACGCTGTCTCAGGCGGTACGCCGTCTCGGCCGGCCCAGCCTGCCGCTGCCCTCGTTCGCCCTGTCCTCGGTCGGCTCCGCGATCCGGCAGTCTCGGGTCGCCGACTTCTCCCCCGAGCAGATCGCCTACCTCACCTATGGTCGCGGAGTCGACACCACCATGATGCGCACCTTGCTCGGCTACACCCCGCGGTTCAGCACCCCTGAAGCCTTCGCCGACTTCGCCGCTGCGGTCAAACCCGGCGTGCTGCGTGCGGACCGGGTCCGGGCTGCCGAGTCGGCGCTTTCGGGCGCGCTGACGTCCGGGGGCAGCCATGGGTGACGCCGACGTCATCCCCATCGGCACCCGTGGGCGCCCCGGTCGAGGCACGGGCAGTCCCACGCCTTCGAAGTCGGCGCGCAGCCTGGTCGGCCAGGCCCAGAAGAAACGCGCTCCTCGCAAGCAGGCCCAGCCGGCGACGTCGTCGCCTGAGACCGAAGTTCTCGAGACGGCAGCTCCAGTTGCCGACGGGGAGGGCGGCAAGTCCCGGCCGCCGGTGTACACCCAACCTCGCCTGCCCGGGCACGCCAGCTCCGGTCCGGGCATCCCCGTCGCCGAGGTGGTCAACGCGGTCACCCGGGCCGCACGGGAGGCCTTCGGCGACCAGTGGGAGCCACGCGTGGCCGAGCTGCTGGCGTTCTGCCGCCGGCGGGTCACCGGTGACTATGTCGTCGACGACTACGGCTTCGACCCCGAGGTCACCCAGCGGTTCCTGCTGGCGGCCATGCGCCCGATCGCCCAGCGGTGGTTCCGCATCGAGGTTCGGGGCGCGGAGAACATCCCGACCGAGGGCGGGGCGCTGGTCGTGTCAAACCACTCCGGCACGATCCCGGTCGACGGGTTGATGACGATGGTGAGCATCCACGACCACACCCAACGGTTCCTGCGCCCGCTGGGTGCGGACCTCGTGTTCAAGACGCCGGTGGTCAGCGACCTGGCCCGCAAGTCGGGCGCCACCTTGGCGTGCAACGACGACGCCGAACGGATGCTGCGCGATGGTGAGCTGGTCGGGGTGTGGCCCGAGGGCTTCAAGGGCATCGGCAAGCCGTACGCCGAACGCTACAAGCTGCAGCGGTTCGGCAGGGGTGGGTTCGTCGCAGCGGCCATGCGCACCGGCGTACCCATCATCCCGACGGCGGTCGTGGGTGCCGAGGAGATCTACCCCATGGTCGGGAACTTCCCCTCGCTGGCACGGCTGCTCGGGGTGCCGTACATCCCGATCACGCCGTTGTTCCCGCTGCTGGGTCCGTTGGGACTGGTGCCGCTGCCCTCGAAATGGCTGATCGAGTTCGGTGAGCCGATCCGCACCGACGAGTACGACGAAGGCTCGGCCGACGACCCGATGCTGGTGTTCAACGTGACCGACCAGGTGCGCGAGACGATCCAGCAGACGTTGTACTCCCTGCTGATGAAGCGCAAGTCGGTGTTCGGCTAACCAGGGAGTGCCCGGTCAGGGATGCTTCGGCAGACCCCCGACAACACCCTTGACCGCGCCCTTCGCCTTCTTGGTGACGGTGCCGGTCACTGTCCCGGTGACCGTGCGGGTGGTAGAGGTGACGCCCGACGTGACCTGCTTGACCAGATCCTTGACCGCAGCGTTGCCGGTGAGCTTGCCGGTCACCTGGCCCAACGGGGTGGACGACCCGTTCGATGTGGCCTGGCCGGCTGCCGTCGTGGCCGCCTTCGGTGGGTTGCCCACTGGGGTGTGGGGCTTGGCCAACGGCGTTTTGGTCGCGACGTTCCGGGCCCGTCGTGCCTCCGCGCGCAGCAGCGCCTGCTTCTGGGCGGCGGCGTCGGCCTCGGCCCGCACGACCGGAGCGGCGAACAGCGTGTCCAGCGTGTGCGCCGAGGTGAGCGTCACCAGGCTTCGAGGGGTAGCCAGCGCGGCGCCGCCACTGCAGCTCGAGCACAGCACCCGGGCCTGCTGGTCGATCGCACGCAGCGTGTCGGCGGCGGCGGCGAAGGCCGGCGTGGCGGTGGGGGGAGCCAGCGCAGCGAGCCGGCGCAGCTGAGTCATCTGGCTGGCCGCAAAGGCGCGGACGGCGACAATGTCCGCGTCGTTGTTGTCCCGCTGGTAGGCCGCGAAGAGCAGGTTCGAACCCTTGTCGGCGCTCTTCTGGAAGTCGCGCAGCGTCGAGGTGACCTGCGCCGTGGAGCCGGAGGAGATCAGGTCGGAGACCTCGTGGAGACGAGTGTCAGCCTGCCCGAGCAGGTCCTTGCCCCTGCCGGCCGGGCTGGTCTGCAGACCGAGCTCGGCCTGTTCGATGCCCCGTTTGACGGGGTACAGGACGTCGCCGGGGTTTGACCCTTGGGCGGCTGCGGCCATGCCCGCGGTGCCGGTCACCAGGACCAAGGCCGCTGCGGCTGCACCCAGGCGCCGATCACGACGGCGGGGAGCCGCGGGGCGTAGCTGCACGACCCGGCCCGACCCGGTCGGAGACTGTGCCGCAGGAGTGGTCCAGATTGCCTCCGCTTCGAGAAGCAGACGGGTACGAAGGTCGGCGACGAACTCCGGCCGCGGGGCCGGGGGTTCCTGCTCCCGAAGCAGGCCGACGGTCTGCAGCAGGTCGGCGTACCGGTCGGCAGTTTCGCCGTACGACGGGTCGTCCAGCGCACGAGCAAACTCTTCGGCCTCGTGACGGCCGCCGAACACGGCGATCATGCTCTCTCCAACGAGCGCAGGGCACGGGAAGTTATGCATTGCCGACTACTCATGACTGCACACCTTCCGGGAGCAGCTTCGCCAGGTTTCGGACCCCGCGCAGCTGGAGCTGCTTCACCGCACCGACGCTACGGTCGAGCAGCTCGGCGGTCTCGGCGATGGACAGTCCCTGGAGGAACCGCATGATCAAGCACTCCCGCTGCTCCTCGGGCAGCTCGCCGAGGGCAGCAAGCAGGACCTCGTTGGTCAGCGACGCAAGCACCTCGGCCTCGGGACTCTCGGCTGACTTGTCGAGCGTGCGCACGTCATCGGTCGTCTGCTCAAGCCGGGTCCGGCCGGCCTTGTAGTGGTCGGTGGCGAGGTTGCGCGCAATCGTCATCAACCAGGCACCGAAGTCCTTGCCCTGCCAACGGAAGGAGTCCATGCTGCGCAGCGCACGGAAGAACGTCTCGGCGGCGAGGTCCTCGGCCAACGGAACCGAGCCGAGTCGGTAGTACAAGAACCGGTACACCGTGGGCTGGTAGTGGTCGTAGAGCTGCCCGAAGGCGTCCTTGTCACCGTTGCGGGCCAGCTCGACCAGCGCAATCAGCCGGGTCGCCTCGCCTTCGTCCTGGACCGTCGACGCCGCCAGGTCACCGTCACCGTGGTGGTTGACAGACGGGAGGGACCGGGCCCCACCGCGGGTCTTGGCCGCGCCCCGCTCGGTGCTGCTGGTGGCGGCCATGGCCAGACCGAGCAGGTCGGCGGGCGACCTTGGTACGGGTGCCGGCCCCCAATCCGAACCAGAAGCCGGTCCGGAGAGCAGGGCGGGAGCAGGCGCCATCGGATCCGACAGGACGGCGAGGGCTTCGAGGACGGCGGTTCGGAGCGCGTCAATGCCGCGGCGAACAGCGTCGTCGTTTGGCATGACTCTCCCTCCCAGCCTCCCAGCCAGGTGCACAAGCCACGTGCACGCCAAGACTAAAGGCGCCCGGCGAGTTTGGGGAGCCACTTCGGCGAACTAGCGCACCTTGCGACGAACCGCTACCGCCGCCGCCACCGCACCACTGAGCGCACCGGTTGCGCCCGCAGTGAGCAGGCCGACCCGAGCGGCCTTGCGACCGGTGCGATAGTCGCGGATCCGCCAGCCGTGCTCGCGGGCGTAGCCACGCAGTCGACGGTCGGGGTTGATCGCGCAGGGGTCCCCGACCAGGGACAACATCGGCAGGTCGTTGTAGGAGTCCGAGTACGCCGAGCAGCGGGAGAGGTCCAGGCCTTCTCGCACGGCGAGAGCGCGGATCGCCTCTCCCTTTGCCGGCCCGTGCAGGAACTCCCCGACGAGCCGGCCGGTGTAGACGCCGTCGAGGTGTTCGGAGACCGTGCCCATCGCCCCGGTCAGTCCGAGCCTCCGGGCGATGATGGTGGCGATCTCGATGGGCGCCGCTGTGACCAGCCACACCCGTTGCCCCTGGTCGAGGTGCAGCTGAGCGAGCGCACGGGTGCCGGGCCAGATCCGGTGCGCCATCGCCTCGTCGAAGATCTCCTCCCCGAGAGCCTCCAGCTCCGCCACCGTGTGCCCGGCGATGAATGAGAGCGCGGCCGACCGCGTCTGGGCGACGTGCTCGGGATCTTCCACCCCGGCCACCCGGAAGTAGGTCTGCTTCCACATGGCCCCGAGGATCTCGCGGGTGGTGAAGAAGCTGCGGCGATGCAGGCCTTTGACCAGGTGGAAGATCGACGCACCCTGCATGACGGTGTTGTCCACGTCGAAGAACGCGGCACTGGCCCGGTCGCTCGGGACGGACAGCGCCGTCTCCACCTCGGCGTAGGCCGCCGCAGCCTCTCCGGCCAGCCGCGAGCGTCGGGTGAGGTCTGGCGGCCGGGTCGATGCCTTGCGTGCCACGGCGCCGATCCTATGCCTGGCTTTGCTTGTGTCAGACTCCCCAGATGGACACCAACCTCGCCGACCTGCTGGCCAGGGCGGCGAGCGCTGAGCCGGACAAGATCGCTGTCTGCGAGGCCGAGACGGGCGCCACCATGACCTGGGCGGGGCTCGACGACCTGGCCGACCGGGTCGCCCACGGGTTGTCGCGAGCGGGGATGGTCGCCGGGTACCGGGTGCTGATTGCAACCACCAACCGGATCGAGTTTGTGGCCGGCTATCTCGGCGTACTCCGGGCGCGGATGGTCGCCGTCCCGGTCAACCCGCGCAGCGTTACCGGTGAGCTGATCCGGATGCTTGCCGACTCGGGAGCGCGGATGGTGTTCGCGGACGCCTCGACCATCACCGGCGTCCGCGCCGCCGTCGAGGGGTTGCGAGAGGCGCTCGACGCCTCGGGCGCATCCGTTGCGACGCCCCGCCTGGTCACCATCGGTACGCCGCCGGAGGAGGGTGAGCGGTCCTTCGAAGCGCTGGTCGAGGAGTCTGGGGAACCGGTGCCGGTACCAGCTGATCCCGAGGCGCTCGCCGTGCTGCTCTACACCAGCGGTACGTCGGGGCGGCCCCGGGCCGCGATGCTCTCCCACCGGGCGTTGCTGGCCAACGTCGCCCAGGTGGCGCAGGTCGAGCCGCCGATGATCCATCCCCAAGACGTCGTCCTCGGCGTACTCCCGCTCTTCCACGTCTACGGCCTCAACGCCGTGCTCGGTCAGGTGCTCCACCAACGCGCTCGGCTGGTGCTCGTCGACGGTTTCGACCCCGAGGGCACGCTGGACATCATCGAGGACGAGGCGATCTCGGTGCTCCCGGTCGCGCCGCCGGTGTTCGCCTACTGGATCCAGGTGCCCGGGCTGGAGGACCGGCTCGGCCCGGTGCGACTGGTGCTCAGCGGTTCCGCGCCGCTGTCCCCCGAGCTCGTCGACGAGTTCGCCGACCGCACCAAGGTGCTCGTTCATCAGGGGTATGGGCTGACCGAGGCGGCGCCAGTGGTCACCTCGACGCTCTGCAGTGCCCACCCTTCCCGGCGGTCGGTGGGTTCGGCGTTGCCGGGGATCTCGATCCGGCTCGTCGACGAGGCCGGCCACGAACCAGAGAACGAAGACGGTGGCGAGATCTGGATCCGGGGGGACAACCTGTTCTCCGGCTACTGGCCGGACCGGACCGACGGGCCGGATGCCGAAGGCTGGTGGGCGACCGGCGATGTGGGCTACCTAGACGAGGCAGGCGACCTCTACCTCGTTGACCGGATAAAGGAGCTCGTCATCGTCTCGGGGTTCAACGTCTACCCCAGCGAGGTCGAGGACGTGATCACCGAGCTCGACGAGGTAGAGCTGGCCGCCGTGATCGGCGCCAAGGACGAGCAGACTGGTGAGGCGGTGGTGGCCTACGTCAAGCCGAGCCGGACCGCGACTCCGGACACGTTGGCCGACCTCGTGCGCAGCCACTGTGCCCAGCGGCTGGCAAGGTTCAAGCAGCCGACCACGATCCATGTCGTCGACGAGCTGCCGCAGACGATCGCCGGCAAGGTGCAGAAGGGCCGGCTGCGCGCGACGGAGCGCCGGCGGGCGCTGGGGCTGCTCGAATGAGCTCTCGGGTGGTGCTCTACGCCAGGCCCGGCTGTCATCTGTGTGATGAGGCCCGCCTCGTCATCACCCGGGTCTGCGACGACCTTGGCACGTCGTACGCCGAGGTGGACATCACCGGCTCCCCGGAACTGCTGCAGCGCTATGGCGAGGAGATCCCCGTCACGCTCGTAGACGGTCGCCAGCACGACTTCTGGAGGGTCGATGAACACCGACTGCGCGCTGCGTTGGCGGCTGACTACCCGCGGACCCGGTGAGCGTGGCGGACCCCGCCCCAGGTGCGGAATGCCCCCCGTGCCAAATCACCATCCGGTCCGATTTTGTGCAGGCGTTCACAAACTCTTAGAGTGATCTGGTCCCCGCTTGAGAACGGGCCCCGAACGAGTCCGGGGCGGAGGCTCGTGGAGAGTCACTGAAGTGAGCAGTCCCCCGATCCCCGAGGCGACCGTCGTGCGCCTGCCGGTATACCTGCGGGCACTGCACTCCCTCCTCGACGCCGGCACCGCCACCTGCTCCAGCGAGGAGCTCGCCGCTGCGGCGGGGGTCAACAGCGCCAAGCTGCGCAAGGACCTTTCCCATCTGGGCTCCTACGGCACCCGCGGCGTCGGGTACGACGTGGAGTACCTGCGCTACCAGATCTCTCGCGAGATCGGGCTGACCCAGGACTGGCCGGTGCTGATCGTGGGCATCGGCAACCTCGGCCATGCGCTTGCCAACTACTCCGGCTTCACCTCCCGCGGCTTCCGCACGGTTGCCCTGCTCGACGCCGACCCTGCCCGGCACGGCGAGGTCGTCGCCGGACTGAAGATCCGCTGCTTCGAGGATCTGCCGGATCTCGTGCGTGAGTGCGGCGTCGCGATCGGGGTGATCGCCACACCGGCGGCGTCTGCACAGCGGGTCTGCGAGGCGATGATCGATGCCGGCATCCGCAGCATCCTCAACTTCGCCCCGACGGTGCTCACGGTCCCGACCGGGGTCGACGTACGCAAGGTCGATCTGTCCAGCGAGTTGCAGATCCTCGCCTACCACGAGCAGCGCAAGGCGCCGGCGTCGGTGCCCACTGCGCAGGTGACCTCGGCATGAGCGTGCTGGTGGTCGGGATCTCGCACAAGTCAGCGTCGGTGGCAGTGCTCGAGCGGGTCGCGCTGGACCGCGACGGCGCTGCCAAGTTGATCCGCGACGTGTCCGACGGCGACTATGTCGCCGAGGCGACGGTGCTGTCCACCTGCAACCGCACCGAGGTGTATGCCGATGTGGACCGCTTCCACGACAGCGTGGAGGCGATCACCCGGCTGAT
>JALZBH010000050.1 GCA_030947625.1 Actinomycetota bacterium | reverse complement strand
CCGCCAGCGAACGACGATGGCGCAGGACCCGACGGCGTACTCGGCGCAGGCGGAGCAGGAGAGGTCTCATGCCGGTCGAGGCTATGCGCGATCGGCCGATCGCCGTGGCCGTCATCCACAGGACCGGTCCGGGGCCCTGTCCGGGTGCCTTGGCGGTGCTCAGGAGGACGAGCTGGTGGACCTCTCGGAGGGTCTCTTCGTGCCGTTGCTCGACTTGTCAGGTGGCTTGGCGGGGCTCTTCGCGGTCTTTTCGGGTGCGTCGCCGCTCTTGTCGGCCTTCTTATCGGGGCTCTTGTCGCCCATTTCTCGGCCCTTGTCCGATCTCTTGTCCGGACTCGTGTCGGGGCTCTTGTCCGGTGCCGCGCGGCTGTCGTTGCGATAGAAGCCGGAGCCCTTGAACACCACACCGACGGCGTTGAACACCTTGCGCAGCCGGCCGCCGCAGTCCGGGCACTCGGTCAGCGAGTCGTCGCTGAAGCTCTGGAACGTCTCGAAGGTGTGTCCACACTCGGTGCAGGAGTACTGGTACGTGGGCAAGGATCCTCCGCCTCGTGCTCGCTGGTCGGCCCGTCAGGTTGCTGGTCGTACTGGCACTCTCGCCAGCCGACTGCCAACTCTACGGCACGCACTTGGAACGCCGACCCGGCTCTTACGTGCGTGCAATTGACGCCGACCCGGCTCTTACGTGCGTGTGATTGGCGCCGACCCGGCTCTTACGTCCACATGGGTACGTCGGACTGGTGGGAGGGCTGCACGTTAGCGCCGGCTCGGCGTACGGAACCTGCACGTTAGCGCCGGCTCGGCGCACGAAACCTGCACGTTAGCGCCGGGTCGGCGAAGGGAAGCGGTGCAGGGAGAGCTCGGTGGCGGCCGCGGTGACCCGGCGGTCGTGCGCGGCGGCGGGGATCGCGGCGGCGGGGATCGAGGAGCTGGAACGACTGCCGTGGTGAGGCCCGATGAGCTCCTCGGAGTTGAGCAGGCAGCAGGTGAACGTGCCGACCGGAACCCTGCCCAGCGCGCGGTCGTATGACCCGCCGCCGCGTCCGAGGCGCAGCCCGGTGTGGTCCACGGCCAGCCCTGGCACGAGTACGACGTCCGCCGTCGCCACACTTGCCACGCCGAGCGGGCGCCCGACCGGCTCGAGCAGACCGCGTCGGGCCGTGGCCAGCGACTCGGGCCCGTCGTACGCCGCCCAGTCCAGGTCGTCGTCGGGCAGCAGCAGCGGCAGCACGATCCGCTTGCCGAGGGCGGTCAGGCCGTCGAGCAGCGGCCCGGTCCCCGGCTCCCGCCCCACCGAGACGTACGCCGCAACGGTGGCTGCTCGACGTACCTCCGGAACGGCGAGCACGACCTCGGCCAGCTGCCGAGCTCGCGAGGACAGCACGGCCAGCGGCAACCGCCCGCGCGCAGTGACGATCTGGTCTCGCAGGCCCAGCTTGGCCGCCTCGATGTGAGCCGTGGTGTGGTCCATGGTGGCTCAACCCTACGATCAGGCACATGAGCGACGAGGGTCTCCAGCTGTCCCGCGACAAGATGCAGAGCGCCGGGGTCGACCCACAAGCGATCGAGGTGTTCAGCCACTACTTCCGGCAGGTCGAGGGTGGCGAAACCGGGATGATCCCTGAGGGCACGATCGAGCCTCTCGAAATGGATGCGCTTGCCGATGTTGAGGTCGACCAGGGCGTTGCCGTGGACGCCATCGCGACGACGGCGGTGATCAAGCTGAACGGTGGCCTAGGCACCTCGATGGGCATGGACCGCGCCAAGTCCCTGCTCTCGGTGGGTGGCGGACTGACCTTCCTCGACGTCATCGCCCGCCAGGTTCTCCACCTGCGTCGCAACTTCGACGCCCCGCTGCCGCTGATCTTCATGAACAGCTTCCGCACGAGTGCCGACTCCCTCCGCGCGCTCGCCCGGTACGACGGCCTGGCCGTCGGCGAGCTGCCCTTGGAGTTCCGGCAGAACAAGGAGCCGAAGCTGCGCACCGAGAGCCTCGAGCCGGTGCGCTGGACCGTCGACCCGGACCTCGAGTGGTGTCCGCCCGGCCACGGCGACATCTATACCGCCATGCGCTCGACCGGGTTGATGCAGCAGCTGCTCGACGCCGGCTTCCAACGGGTCTTCGTGTCGAACTCGGACAACCTCGGCGCCGTACCCGACGCCCGGGTCGCCGGCTGGTTCGCCGCCTCCAGCGCGCCGTTCGCGATCGAGGCGGTCCGACGTACTCCCAACGACCGCAAGGGTGGCCACTTCGCCCGCCGCAAGAGCGACGGGCGGATCGTGCTGCGGGAGACCGCGCAGACCCTCGACCGGGACCGCTTGGCCTTGGCCGACCTCGACCGGCACCGATACTGCTCGACGAACAACCTCTGGTTCGACCTGCGGGCGATGAGCGATGCACTGGACCGCAGCGCCGGCATCCTGGGCCTGCCGATGATCCGCAACGTCAAGACCGTCGATCCCAGCCGGCCCGAGAGTCCCGAGGTGATCCAGATCGAGACCGCCATGGGGGCGGCGATCGAGCTGTTCGAGGATGCCCGGACGATCGAGGTCGACCGGAACCGGTTCGTGCCGGTCAAGACGACCAACGACCTGCTGGTGCTGCGCAGTGACGTCTACCGGCTGACCGAGGGGGATGTTCTCGAACAGGTTCCGGAGACCGTCCCGTACGTCGATCTCGGCCCGGCGTACAAACGTGTCGACGACTTCGAGCAGCGCTTCCCGCACGGGGCGCCGTCGCTGAAGGACGCCACCTCGTTCGTTGTGGAAGGCGACTGGACCTTCGGCGGCGACGTCCGCGTCGTCGGCGAGGTTACCCTCGAGGATGACCGCGGGCTGGTCCCGAGCGGCACGACCCTCGGCGCGGACCCGGCCGCAGATTAGGTTGGTCCTATGCCAACCACAGCTCGGCTCGTGACCGGTTCTCGATGATCTCCGTCGACGAGCACCTCGCCCAGGTCCTCGACCGCATCGAGCCGCTTCCCGCGTTTCCGCAGCCGCTGATGGACTCGCTCGGCACGCCGGTCGCCGAGGACGTGTATGCGCCGATCGCGTTGCCGGTCTTCGACAACTCCAGCATGGACGGGTACGCCGTGTCGTTCCGCGACGCGGCCGATGCGACGCCCGACCGGCCGATCCACCTGCCGGTCGTCGGAGAGATCGCCGCAGGTACGGCGCAGATCTTCGCGATGTCGCCGGGTACGGCGCTGCGGATCATGACCGGCGCACCGGTCCCACAAGGTTGCTCGGCCGTCGTACCCGTGGAATGGACCGACAACGGCGACGTCGAGGTCAAGATCAGCCGCGCACCCGTTGAGGGCCAGCACATCCGGCGTGCGGGTGAGGATGTCGCCAAGGGTGACCTGCTGCTCCCGCGGGGCACTCCGGTCGGCCCGCGGCAGCTCGGCTTGCTGGCCTCGGTCGGGATGGGTCAGGTGCCCACCCCGCCCCGGCCACGGGTGGTGGTGATGTCGACCGGGGCGGAGCTGGTCGAGCCCGGCCAGGAACTGGCCCGGGACAGCATCTACGACGCCAACTCCTACCTGCTCGCCGCGGCGGTACGGGCCTCGGGGGCGATCGCCTACCGGGTCCCCGCCTCCTCCGACGACGCTGCCGACTTCGCCGACGCGCTCAGCGACCAACTGGTGAGGGCTGACGTCGTGGTGACCAGCGGTGGGGTCAGCAAGGGCACCCACGACGTGGTCAAAGAGGCGCTGGGCGATCTGGGCACGGTGTGGTTCGGCGAGGTGGCGATGCAGCCCGGAAAACCCCAGGGCTTCGGCGTGGTCGGTGAGGACGCGACCCCGATCTTCACGCTGCCCGGCAACCCGGTGTCGGCGTACATCTCCTTCGAACTGTTCGTCGTGCCGGCGCTACGCAAGATGACCGGCCAGGTGCCGCTGAGCCGGCCGATGCAGTCTGCGGCACTGGAGCAGGCGGTGGGCTCGGCGCGCGGACGGCGGCAGTTCCTACGGGGCCGGTACACCGTGGACAGCCGCGGCGCCAGTGTGGCCCCGGTCGGCGGGGCCGGATCGCACCTGATGGGCGGCCTTTCCGGGGCGAACTGCCTGATCGTGGTGGGCGAGGACGCGGGCCCTCTCGAGGTCGGCCACCGGGTGCCGGTGCTGTTGTTGGACGGGGACTACTGATGGCCGAGCAGCAGCGGCTGACCCACGTCGACGACTCCGGCGCGGCCCGGATGGTGGACGTCTCCGGTAAGGCCGTCACCGCGCGCTCGGCAACGGCCAGCGGGAAGGTGCTGGTCTCGGCTGAGGTGGTAGCACTGCTTCGCGGTGAGGGCGTGCCCAAGGGCGACGCACTCGGCGTTGCGCGCGTCGCCGGGATCATGGCCGCCAAGCGCACCCCCGACCTGGTCCCGCTGTGCCATCCGCTGTCGATCTCCGGAGTGAGCGTCGACCTGGCCGTCGAGAACGATGCCGTGGCGATCATCGCGACGGTGCGGAGCACCGATCGCACCGGTGTCGAGATGGAGGCGCTCACCGCGGTCTCGGTGGCCGCGTTGACCGTGGTCGACATGGTCAAGGCCGTCGACAAGGCGGCGGTGATCACCGACATCCGTGTCGAGGCGAAATCCGGTGGGCGGAGCGGCGCATGGAAGCGCTGAGGGCTGAGGTCGTAGTGGCTTCGAACCGTGCTGCGGCCGGGGTGTACGACGACACGACCGGGCCGCTCGTCGTCGAGGCACTTCGGGCCGACGGCTGGTCGGTCGGCGAGCCGGTCGTGGTACCCGACGGGGAGCCAGTCGCGGCGGCCATCCGGCTCGCAGTCGCGGCCGGCGCGCGGGTCGTGCTCACCACCGGAGGGACCGGGCTGACGCCCACCGACCGAACTCCCGAGGAGACCCGCGCGTTGCTCGACCACGAGGTGCCTGGCATTGCCGAAGCGATCAGGGCGCACGGCGTCGCCAAGAACGTGCCGACCGCGGTGCTCTCTCGCGGTGTCGCCGGGATCGTCGGAGGGACGCTGGTGGTCAACCTGCCCGGCTCCAGGGGGGGAGTCAAGGACGGGCTGGCGGTCGTCGTACCGGTCCTGCGGCACGCCGTCGAGCAGATCCAAGGGGGCGACCACTGAGCGCCGGCTGGCCCGTCGTACTCGACTCGCGCGGGGTGCGGTTGCGGCCGTTGTCAGCGAGGGACCATGAGCTCTGGCGCCAGATCCGGCAGCGCAACCGGAGCTGGCTGGCGCCGTGGGATGCCTCCGTCCCACCCGGCACCGAGGGGCGGCCGCGGTCGTTCAGGGCCATGGTGCGGGCCATGCGATGGGCGGCCAGATCGGGAAGGATGCTGCCGTTCGTGATCGAGTACGACGGAAAGCTGGTTGGCCAGCTCACCGTCAACAACATCGTCCGCGGGTCCGGACAGTTCGGCAGTGTCGGGTACTGGATCGACGAGCAGTACGCCGGCCGCGGCATCACCACCCGCGCCGTCGCAATGGCCATCGACCACTGTTTCACCCGGGTAGGCCTGCACCGGGTCGAGGTGGCGATCCGTCCGGAGAACGTGGCCTCTCTCCGGGTCGTGGAGAAGCTTGGCATCGAGCAGATCGGGTACGCGCCGAGATACCTGCACATCGACGGCTCCTGGCGCGACCACCTGATCTTCGCCATCACCACCGAGGATGCTCCCGACGGGCTGCTCGCCAGGCTCGGCTGACCCGTCCAGCCGATTCACACCAGTCACACGAGTGATCTTGCGACACACCGAGGCGCATGCCTGCTCGGCGGCCCCGCCGCTCCTATCGTCTGCCTGGTGGACTTGTCAGCGATCATCTTCGTGGTACTCGCCCTTTCCTGGGCGGGCTATCTGATCCCCAAGGCGCTTGCCCACCACGACGAGATGGCGCGGAGCCGGTCAGTGGACCGCTTCTCCCGCAAGATCCGGGTGCTCTCCAGCCACCGGGGCGACGGCTCAGCGGAGAGCATCGAGACCGTCGAGGCCATGGTCGTCGAGACCGGTCCGGTCGAGCTCGCGGCGAGGCAACCCGCCGAGACCCGACTGCCGGCTCGCGCAGCCGCGCGCAAGGCGGCGCGGCGCCGTCGACGGGTGTTGGGGCTGCTGGTGCTGGCGCTGGCCGTGCTCGGGGCGTTGGCCTACCTCGCATACGTGCCGCTGTGGAGTCCCGCCATCCCCGCCGGCCTGGCATTGGGTTTCTTGGTCATCGCGCGCATCTCGGTACGCCGTACCCAGGGTCGACCAGCGGCTCGGGTTACCCCAACGATGGTTGTCCCGGCGGTCGCGGCTGCACCGCACGAGGTCGACGCGGATCTCGACACCGAGGACACCCAGGGCATCTCCCGCGACGAGCTGGCCGCAGCCGTCACCGCGCCGGCTGCCGATGAGGGATCCCTGTGGGACCCGCTGCCGGTCACGCTTCCGACATACGTCGGCAAGGCTCGGGCCCGGCGTACTGTCCGAACGATCGAGCTCACCCAGACCGGGGTGACCTCCTCGGGCCGCAGCGAGGTCGACTCCGCGCTGGTACGCGAGGCGGAGCGGCACGTCGCGGACGAGCAGGCCGCAGCCGCTGATGCCCTCGACCGGGCCAAGGCCGCGGGCGCCTGACCCGGCTCGATGGCCTCGATCCGGCTCGACCGCCGGGTTGTTCGGTTGCCGGCCACGCCGGTGGTAACTTCTTGCTTGCGCCGTAGGGCGCATCGGGGCTGTGGCGCAGTTGGTAGCGCGTCTCGTTCGCAATGAGAAGGTCAGGGGTTCGAATCCCCTCAGCTCCACAGATGAACCCCCAGCGCCACTCCCCAAGCACCGCCAAAACCGCAGGTCAGCGGCTTGTGGGGTGGTGCTGGCGTCGGCCTTTTCGGCAGAAATCTGCTATTCCCCCAAGGTGTGTATCCCGGCTCTCGCCAAGGTCATCGGACGAGCGTGAGCTGGTCGCGGTGGCAGTCATGGCGGCCGCATTGGCTGACCTGACCAAGTTTTTCGCGCAGCGATCGGAGTTGCCGAAGGGTCGAAGGTTAGCTTGCGAAGATGCAACTGGGGCCCATGAATAGGCAGCGCGCACGTGATTATCGACGGCGCCAGACCAGTCGTCAGTCGCTGGCATGGGCGGTGCTGTCGAGCCAGTGCTGGGCGAGGTCGGTGTTGCCGTCGACGCTGATGTTGGTGGTTTCGCGGTCGGAGAGAGGGAGTCGGCGGGTCAAGATGAGCAGCAGCGATCCTGCCGGGCCGGTCACCGTCACATCGGCCTGCCGGGTTCCGGGCTGCCACGTCGCCCCGTCCGGCCGCCGTTCGACGAACCAGGTGCCCGCGCCTTCCGCGGTGTCGGTGGCCCGCCACTGCAGGGTCTGCCCGGTACCCCGGATAGCGTGAGCGGACTCGGGCCGCTGCATCCCCCACGTGGGCGAGGTGAGCATCGCGAAGTGGTTGCTGATGAGCGCGGCGGCGATGCCGGCGTCGACGTCGGCCGGCCGGTCCGCCGCGTTGGCCGCGTCGAAGCCGTGGACGACCGCCTCGTTGAGCATGCCGGACATCCAGAATCGCGTCCCGGATCGCTCGTCACCCGCGGCGTTGAACACCGGTGCCTCGAGCGCGTCATCGGAGCACGCGCTCGCGACCCGCTGCGCGGACTCCGACAGCCACGCCTGCCACTCGCGGGGATCGGTAGGCAGCGCGGCCATCTCCGTGGGCAGCTGTGTGGGGTCGGTGATGCGCCGCTCGATGATCTCCGCGACCCAGTTCTGGGTCTGGCCCACGTGCGCGACGAGGTCGGTGATGGTCCACTTCGGGGCTGTCGGCACGGCGGCGTCTGGTCCGGCCGCGGCGGCCGATTCCGCCAGACGCCGGGTGTGTTCGACGATCGCGCGCCGGACAGTTTCCGCGTTCAGTTCAGTCATGGGAGTGTCCTTGGGTGTCTGGGTAGCTGGTGATCGCGCACTGAGCGCCCGCCCCTGCGGGCGCCTGCGACTACGCGTCGAACGACGATAGCCAGGATCGAACCCCCATCTCAATTTTCGATCTTTCAGGCCGAGCATGCCGCCGGGCCACGCGTCCGGGCCACCGCTGGGTCACATGCTGTGGCGTGGTGGCACTGACCCGCTGCGCAACCGCACCCTGACGAAACAGGAACCAGGCCTCGCGAACAGGGCGTCCCACGCGGTCGGCGGCGCCTCGTGTCGAGCATGACGGTGACGCCGCACCAGCCACGCCTCGACCCACGCGACCCCTGCGGACACGACAACGATCATCGCAGCGCGAGCAACCCGGTCAGCCGGGCGAGACTGACAGCCCGCCGAACGCGCCGCCCGGTCGACCGGCCAGTGTTGTGATCAACCACGAACCGCCCGGCAGGTAGACCGCATCGTCCGGGCCGACAGTGTCGAATAGATGGTCCCGGCCGAGCGGGCCAGCACATTCCGGGTCGTCCACCCCAAGTCGGCCGCAACGAGCACGTTCTGCCCAACCGACGCAACCTGAACAACGCCCCCGGCCACTGAGCCTCAACCCCAGTACCTACCTGACTGCCATCCTCCAAGCCACATTCGACACCCCGCTGCCAGAACGCACGCTCATCGGCATGAGCGTGCGTCGCGCCGAGACACTGCATTCGTATCCGAACGCCGGCGGCCCGAACACGCCGGTGCTACCCGGGGTACTCCCGTACGAAATGACCCACACCCCGCCCCACCCGAATCAACCACGAGCGGCCTACGGCAGCCCCCCGGTGCTACGCGTTGACCCGAACCCCAATAGCCGACTATGCAACTCGGCATTTGCAGGCGAGCCGATGCTGCTACGAGTCGTGCCGGAGCTGTAACCACTTGCCACATCCGTACGTCCGTGTGATCATACGTTTATGAGCGCTATGGACCATGACCATCCCGTCAACGCCTCGGCGGTGAAGCGCGCGCGGCGGGCACAGCTTTCGCCGTCCGATGCGGAGCGCCTGGCCCAACTGCTGGGGCTGTTGTCGGATCCGGTGCGCCTGCGCATCCTGTTCGCTCTGGTCTCGGTTGACGAGCTGTGCGTCGGCGACCTGGCCCTGACTCTTGATGTGTCGATGGACCAGGCGTCGTATGCGCTCAAGCAGCTGCGTTCGGCGGGGCTGGTGGCCACACGTCGCGCCGGCCGGGTCATCTACTACCGGTTGGCCGACGGCTTCCCCCACCAGCTCCTGGAGCACTGTCTGCACCAGCTGCTCACGATCTCCGGGCAAGAGGGTCGCTAGCCATGTCGGTTCTCGCTGCCCTCGGACGTGCGATGGGCATGGCCGGGTCGATGACCTGGCAGATCACCTGGAGCCTGATCCTCGGGTTCACGCTGTCCGCGACCCTCCAGGCCGTCGTACGCCGAGAGACGATCGTGCGGCTGCTGGGCGACGACCGCCCGGCCACGCTGGCGAAGGCAACCGGGCTGGGTGCGGCCTCCTCGTCATGCTCCTATGCGGCGGTCGCGCTGGCCCGGTCGCTGTTCCGCAAGGGGTCGAGCTTCACCGCCGCCATGGCCTTTGAGATTGCGAGCACCAACCTCGTCGTCGAGCTGGGCATCATCTTGGCACTTCTGCTCGGCTGGCAGTTCACGCTGGCGGAGTTCGTCGGCGGTCCGATCATGATCATCTTGGTGGCGCTGGCCTTCCGGTTCTTCGTACGCACGAAGCTCCTCGATGCTGCCAGGGAGCAGGCGAGCAGAGGTCTTGCCGGCTCCATGGAAGGCCATGCGGCGATGGACATGTCCGTCGAAGGGGACGGCAGCTTCGCCAGGCGGCTGTTCAGCGCCAAAGGACTCACCTCGGTCAGCCACATCTTCGTGATGGAGTGGGCGGCCGTCCTTCGAGACATCGTCATCGGCCTGTTGATCGCCGGGGCGGTCGCCGCGTGGGTCCCGACTTCCTTCTGGCAGGGCCTGTTCCTGACCGACCACCCGTTGCTGTCAAGAGTCTGGGGCCCGATCGTCGGACCGGTTATCGCGGTGCTGAGCTTTGTCTGCTCGATCGGCAACGTCCCCCTGGCCGCGGTGCTGTGGAACGCGGGGATCAGCTTTGGTGGCGTGGTGTCGTTCATCTTCGCCGACCTGATCATCATCCCTATCCTGCTGATCTACCGGAAGTACTACGGCACCAAGATGATGCTGGTCCTGCTGGCGACGTTCTACGCCAGCATGGTTCTCGCCGGGTACCTCGTGGAGCTGGTCTTCGGTGGGCTCGGCCTGGTGCCGGCGCATCGACATTCCAAAATCATGGAGCAGGGCATCACCTGGAACTACACCACCTGGCTCAACATCATCGCGCTTGTCCTGGCGGCGGTGCTCCTCCTTCGCTTCTACCGCACCGGAGGCCGCCCGATGCTCTCGATGATGGGCGGATCACCGGACGCCATGGAGCACCAGGACCACTAGTGCGCGAGGTGGAACGGCCGGATGCTGAGCAGCTTGACCTTCGCGTTGCGACAGGCGGTCGCGCCATGGTGCAGGAACAGCGACGCCTTCTGGTTCGGCGGGAAGACCCGCAGCCCGGTGGCCCTGGCGGACCGGCAGGTGCCGGGGTCGTAGTTCGCCGAGTTCGTCTCCTGGAGCTGTGCGACGATGCGTGCGCCGGGCCTCAGCACGAGCAGATGCATCGCATGCGCGTCACGTCGCTCGGCCGGAGCGCCGATCGAAGGCCCGTGCGGGCTGTCGACGTACGACACCCCAGCGAAGCCGCCCGAGGTGCAGGCGTGGCCCCCGATGTTGGTCAGCACGATGTCGCTGTAGGTGCTGCCGGCGGCACCCCCACCGCGCGTGAGGCTGCCGTGCATGTTGGCGGTGGTGCAGCGTTTCGGGCCGGGCACGGCAGTAGCGCCGCTGCTGCTTGAGGTCGGGCTCGGGTTCGAGGTGGAGGTAGGGGGAGCCGTTGGCGACCGGCTGACCGACGGGGAGGGGCCGGTCGGCTGGTTCGTCGGGCTGGGCGACGTCGTACTCGAGCTGGAGCTGCTTGAGCACCCGCTGGCGAAGGCCAACACAGCGAGTACGCCGCCCACAGCCAGCCGAGGAGTCCGCATGCTCCCATCGTCCTGCCCGAAGCCGGAGAAACCGGGCAGACACCACGAGTTCTCAGATCCACTTCTTGAACCAGATCCGCTCCTGCCAGTGCTGCTGGGTGATCAGGCCGTCTGTGTAGATCGGCCAGAACCAGGCGAAGTTCAACATCACCACGACCACGATCGCTCCGGCGGCAGTTGCGCCGAGCTGCCTGCGACGCGATCCGGGGGCGCCTTGGCCGAGGATCTCGCCGAGCAGCATCGTCGCTCCGAGAATCAAGAACGGGAGCGTCGCCATCGCGTAGTAGCTGAAGATCGGCCGGTTGTCGAACTTGATCCACGGCAGCCAGGTGCTGAGCACACCCACGGTGACCAGGCCGTACCTCCAGTCCCGCTTGCCGATCCAGGCGAACACCGACCAGAGGGCCGCGATGCTCGAGAACCACCACAGGATCGGCGTGCCCA
Organism: Actinomycetota bacterium; assembly: GCA_030947625.1. Taxonomy (GTDB): domain Bacteria; phylum Actinomycetota; class Actinomycetes; order Propionibacteriales; family Nocardioidaceae; genus Marmoricola. Next base: position 1,646 of record JALZBH010000050.1, on the reverse strand, counting down.
GGAGCAGGATCTGGCGCAGGCACGAGCTGCCCACGGGTGCCGGACAACCTTGCGCGCCGGGCTTGATGCCCAGCTGAGCATCGATACCCACCGGCCGGCTCATCACCAGCCACCCCTCGGGGTTGGACTGGTAGGGGTGGGTGGAGGTGTTCAGGAACTTGGTGTGGAAGGTCCACACGTCGAGGTGGTAGTGCCACAAGGAGCGCAACGCGTGCACGACCGCGGCCAGTCCGTGGTCGTGGTGCTTGAGGTAGCTGCCCCAGTAACGGCCGTACTGGGTATCGGAGAGGAACAGCTCGTACTGGTGGGCATGCAGCAGCCAGCCGGTCCAGGTCAACAGGTACATCACCAGCGGGAGTACGACGAGGTAGCCGAACGCCGGCACCGCATCGATGAGCGCCGCCTTGAGCCAGGCCAGTCGTACGCCGAACGAGCGGCGAGCTCCCGCATCCCAGGCCCACACCAGGATGCCGAGCGCCGCCAACGGGTAGATCGCGTCCCACTTGGTCGCACAGGCCAGTCCCCACCAGATGCCGGCCGCCAGCCGCCAGGGGCGCCAGAGCATCCGCGGTCCCCATGAGCCGGGCGTCAGTCGCTCGCCTGCCGGCACCAGCCTGGCCAGCCGAGCGCGCACCCAGTCTCGGTCGGCCACGAGACAGCTGACCGCGCACAGGATGAAGAACGCCAGGAAAATGTCCAGGAGCGCCAGCCTGGACAACACGAACTGCATGCCGTCGAAGGTCATCAAGACGCCGGCCGTGAGCCCCAGCAGCGTCGACCCGGTGACCCGGCGGGCGAGCCGGATCATCACCAGCACCATCAGCGAGCCCACGACCGCCGACGCGATCCGCCAGCCGAACGGGGTCATCCCGAACATCGCCTCGCCGCTGCCGATGATCCACTTGCCGAGATCGGGGTGCACGATCATGCTCGGTTCCTTGGTCCACAGCCCGTACGGATGTCCGGCGAGGATCTGGGAGTTGGCGTCCTTGACGTACCCGGTGACGTACCCGTGGTGAACCAGGGACCAGGCGTCCTTGGCGTAGTAGGTCTCGTCGAAGAGCAGCGAGTGCGGGTAGTCGAGGTTCCACAGGCGCAGGAACGCCGCCTGCAGGGTGACCACGATCGTGCCGATCCAGGCGGCCAGCGGGTCGTTGTCGCGCACGCGGGTCATCGCCCGACGCGCAGCACTCGGTACGACGAGCCCGGTGGCCGTCCGCGACAGCCCCATCGTCCGCCGGACGGGCGACGAAGCGGGGTCGGCGGCGGTGCTCACCGGGACGACTTTACGGCTGCGATGATCAACACCATGAGTGACCTGACCGGAGTCCTGGTCCTGGCGGCGACGCCGATCGGACGGGTGTCGGACGCGCCACCCAGGCTGGCCGAGGAGCTTGCCACCGCCGATGTCGTCGCCGCCGAGGACACCCGCCGGCTGCGCCGTCTCGCGGGGCAGCTCTCGGTCAGCATCGGCGGCCGGCTCACGTCGTACTTCGAAGGCAACGAGCAGATCCGCACCCCGGAGCTGGTCGAGGCCCTGGTCTCGGGGTCGCGGGTCGTGCTGGTGACCGATGCCGGCATGCCGAGCGTGTCCGACCCGGGGTACCGGCTGGTCGCCGCCGCGGTCGAGCGGGGCATCACGGTCA
>JALZBH010000167.1 GCA_030947625.1 Actinomycetota bacterium | reverse complement strand
GGCTTGCCCTCGGTGTCGACCGAAGCCAACAGGACGCCGCCGAGCAACGAGAGGTTCTTGAAGAAGTGGAGGCGCTGGTTGGCCTTGGTTGCCGGGTCGGCCTCCTCCCAGAAGGCGTGGCCGGCCAACGTGGTAGGCACCAGGCTCGTGGCGAGGACGGTGCTCGCCAGCCGCGGGGACCGGCCGGTCGCCAAGGCCGCGGCGGACAGCAGCTGGGCTCCGGCGTTGATTCGCACCAAGGTCTTCGGGTCCGTGGGGATCGGGACGCCCGGAGCCGTGCGGTGGACGAGCGTCGTGATCTTGTCGGCGAGTGGTTTGGCCCTGACCGCGACAGCTTCGGAGTTCTTCAAGGCGTTGACCGCGCCGACGACGAACGCCGACGCGAGCATGGGACGGGCGAGGAGACGGCTGGGTGTCATGGCTCCTTCATACCCGGTCGCCCCCCGGAGGGCACAAGGGGGAGGCGACAATTTCGTTGCCGCGGGATGCCGGTCAGTCCTCCGGGCTCAGCTGCAGAGTCTTGGCGTTGTTGGCCTGGTTGGGGTCGGCGTACCCCGCCACCGGCACGACCTTGAACAAGACCGTGCCCTTACCGGAGACGTTGCCGACGAGCAGGTCGACCGGGCCGCTTGCCGGGGTGACCCGGCAGTCCACCGAGCTGGGCCCGGTGGGCGAGCAGACCTGGTTCTGGAAGGTCAGTCCCCCTGTGGTGCTCACCAGCAGATGAGTGACCCTCTGGCCGGGAAGTCCGGTCACGGTTCCCTGGACCATGGCCAGCACCACGTGGGCCCTCGCCAGCCGCTTGACTACGACCGCGTTGACGGCGACGTCGGCCGTCCGTGTGGACGTGGGCATTCTCGACGGTGACGTCGGAGTGGAGGTCGCAGGCGTGGGGTTCGAGACGTTCGGTTGGCCCGGCACCGGGACCTGGGCGCCCCCCGCCTCGCCGGGCTGCTGGCCGAGCTTCTGGGTCGAAGCTTGGCTCGGCTGGCTCTGCTGGCTGCGTTGGGTCTTGGTTGTTGATCCCGGCTGCCCAGGAGTCGGCGTCGTCCGGGTCGCCTGGTTGCCGTGCGCGGTCGCGTGCATGGGCCGGGAGTCCGCCACCGGCCGGTCCGGCCGGCCGTGATCGGTGCCGGCCCACACGCCCAGGGCGGCGACGCCGACGATCCCTGCGGTGGCACCGGCGGCGACGCTGGCCGCGGTGTTGGCGAGCACGACGTCGCCGGCCCGTCCGACGAGCACGCCCAGCCCTCCGGTCATGGCTGCGCCACCATTCCCGGAGGAGACGTACGCCGTGGCGGCACCGCCGAGCACGAGGGGCCCGAGCAGCTCGGCGAGTGAGGAGTTCACCTCGGTGAGCTCCAGACAGATTGCGCTGCATGTGCGGCACGAGTCCAGGTGCTCCTCGACCTTGACAGCGTCGCGCCGGGACAGGCTGTTGCGGACGTAGGCGCCGAGCTGCGCATGGGTCCAGCGGCACTCCTCGCCGACCAGGTCGGCGGTGTGCATCTGCAAGAACGCCTGCCGCAGTCCTTCCCGGGCTCGGTAAGCAAGGGCGGAGACCGAGTTGGCGCTCATCCCGAGCAGCGGGGCGATCTCCGCCGGCTTCTGTCCCTCGACCTCCAGATGCCACAGCACCAGCTGCCAGCGCTCTGGCAGCGAGGCGAACGCCTTCGCCGCAGCGCCGCCCTCGAAGCCGGCGATCGTGGTGTCCTGGAACGGCACCCCGGGGTCGTACGGCGTGAGGTCGCCGGCCGGCGTCGCCTTCTGGGTCCTGCGGATCCGGTCCACGTGCAACCGGCGTACGGCGGTCAGCAGGTAGGCGCGGAAGGCCACATCCGGACCACCGCCATTGCGGATCACGTTGAGCACCTTGACGAAGGCATCCGAGACCAGGTCGTCCGCATCGGGCCCGGGGACGAGCTGGCGGGCAAAGCGGGTGGCTGCCTGCACGTGGCGGGAGAACAGGATGCCGTATGCGTCGACGTCGCCGCCCCGAACGCGCGAGATCAGCTCCGCGTCATTGGGTTCGTGCGAAGCGGCGGAGACCTTGTCCACATCCTTCTAACGCTGCTGGCTACCTGCGGTGACGCGGAAACTGCGCGCCTGCGCATCGAAGTTGTCGCACTTTCCGCGTCACGGCAACCCATGTGGGCCGTCTCTTTGGTCGAACCGTCCCGCTCGGGTGGGCGGTCCGGGGCCGCTTGGCCCGCTGCAGCAAGGAGCCGGCCGTGGGGATATTCGCGTCGTTGACGCGGAAGGATGCCGCGGCCGGCTCTGAGCATGCAGCCGACCTGTCCGAGCGGGTCCGGTCAAGGCTGCCGGCCCGGTTCGAGGCCGTGGGGGAGGCGCTGGCTTCGGGGAGAGACGCCGGTGTCGCCTGTGCACTGGTGGGCCGGGAGCTGGCCCGCGACGGCGCCGACCTGGGTGAGGCACTGTTGGCGCTCCGGTCCACCTGTGCACAGGTCCTCGACCAGGACCCGGACTTCGAGACCATCCACGCGCTGAGCGTGGCCTGGGGGGAGGAGACCCTGGGTTACCTCCATCAGCTCTCGTGTGAGGATCCGCTGACCGGGCTGGCCACCCTGGCCCATGTGCGCGCCCGGCTCTCGGAGATCTACCGTGGGACCGAGCAGGCCGGGGCCGCGGTGAGCTCGGCGTACGCCTTGGTCGTCATCGACCTCGGCGGCACCTCTCCAGGCTCGACCGAGCACGTTTTCGGCGAGGCGTTGCGGCTGGCCAGGTTCACCGGGCTGGCCCGGGTGGTCTTTCCGGGCAGCGAGACGATCGGGGCGCTTCGGCGTACTCGCCTGGTGGTGGTCACCGCCCGCACCGTTCGACTGGGTGGTCTGGTGGCAGCGCTGCGGATGCTGATTGTCCAGGCGGAGCCGGACGCGCGGGTCCGGGTGTGGATCGAGGGTCTGCCGACCCGGATCGGCGCGGCGGCGGCCCTGCTCGACGAGCTGTCCCGGGTCTAGCCGCCGCCGGGCGCCTTCGCGCAGGGGACCGCAGCCGAATGACCCGCGACAGTGTGTTGGGCCAGGTAGACCCGGACTCTCCCCTGGAACCGTGCGGCGACCCGGCAGGACCGGGCGAAGCCGTGAATGGCGTGCAGCCTCGTCCCGACCGGAAGGAAGCCCGCGTCGCCGTTGACGCTCGGTCCAGGCGCCTTGTTGAACTTCAAGGCGCTGAGCCGACACCGGACCAGTCCGACCACCGCGCCCAGCTGTCCAGCGGTGATCTGGCCGTCGAGCCCGGCGACGTACTGCCTTCCGTCGAGCTTGACGAAGTCAACCCACTCGACCGCCACCCGCGAGTTCCCCGAATGGGGCGTGGTTCTGCACGCGGACCCCGGTCCAGGGCTGACCCCGGCACCGGACCCGGAGCTGGGCGTGGGAGTCGAACTGAGGGAGGAGCCGGGGGACTTGTGCGAGACGGCCTGTGGACTCGTGTCCGCGCAGGCCGTGGCCAGGAAGATCGGCATCGCGGCGAGTATGGCGATGTGCGTGCGCCTCATCGGAGACCTCCTCATTCCCACCTATGACGCGTGGCTGAGCCCCACGGTTCCAGGCGCAAGGGTGAGGCGGTCTAGCCTGTCACCTGTGTGTGGTCGATACGCCTCCAGCCGACAGCCGCAGGCACTTGCCGAGGAGTTCGAGATCCGCGGCCACGACCTTCCCAGCATCGAGGCCGACTACAACGTCGCTCCCACCAAAGAGGTGTACGCCGTCGTCCAGCGGCCACCCGCGAAGGACTCCCAGGACCCCCCCGAGCGCCAGCTGCGGGTGTTGACCTGGGGGCTGGTGCCGTTCTGGGCCAAGGATGTCTCGGTGGGCAGCCGGATGATCAACGCCCGCGTCGAGACGGTCACGGAGAAGCCGGCATACCGTCGCGCGTTCGAGCGTCGCCGCGCAATCCTGCCCGCCGACGGCTACTACGAGTGGTACCCGACTGAGGAGTTGACCAAGTCCGGCAAGCCGAGGAAGCAGCCGTACTACATCCACCCCGAGGACGGTGGCGTCCTTGCCATGGCCGGGTTGTACGAGATCTGGCGGGACCCGAGCAAGGCCGAGGACGACGCAGACCGGTTCCACTGGAGCTGCACGATCCTCACCACGACCGCCGAGGACTCATTGGGGCACATCCACGACCGGATGCCGCTGATGCTCGGTCGCGAGGCGTATGCCGACTGGCTGGACCCGACCGCTGCGAGAGATGACCTGCTCGACCTGCTAGAGCCGGCGTCGCCGGGGCGGCTCGAGGCCTACCCGGTGACCACGCTGGTCTCCAACGTGGCCAACAACGGCCCCGCGCTGGTCGAGCCGATCCCGCTCGACGAAGTGAGTCACTGATGCCCTGGGAACGGATGGTGCCGACGCCGCACGGCGATGCCCGGGTCGTCGTACGACGGGCAAAGCGGCCGATCGCCACGCTGGTACTGACCCACGGGGCCGGTGGCGGCATCGACGCGCCGGACCTGGTCCGACTGGCGCGGACGCTCCCGCAGCAGGACATCTCCGTGACGCTTGTGGAGATGCCGTGGCGGGTGGCGGGCAAGAAGGTCGCTTCCCGCCCGGCCGTTCTGGACGAGTGCTTTGTTGCGGTGATCGACGCCATGCGGACCCGCAGCCCGCTCGTGCTCGGTGGTCGGAGCGCCGGAGCGCGATCGGCGGCCCGGATCGCCCGGTCAGTCGGCGCCCGGGGGGTGCTCGCTCTGGCATTCCCCCTGCATCCGCCCGGCAGGCCGGAGTCCTCGCGTCTGGAGGAGCTGACCGGGGCCCGGGTCAAGACGCTGGTGATCCAGGGCGAACGCGATCCGTTCGGCGTACCCGAGGAGTTCCCGCCGTACCTGGATCTGGCCGTGATACCCGCTGCAGACCATGGCTTCAAGGTGTCGAAGAGTGCGCCGCTGAGTCAGGCAGATGCGCTGGCGATGATCTTGGAGACCACGTTGGAGTGGGTGGTGCGGGACATTGCGGGGAATCGAATCGGCTGAGTGGGTGTTTGCACGCATGTCCGGTTCGAAGAGATGAAGCTGCCCTGGAGGTGCCGTGCTCTCGATGTTGGAGCGCCCGATGGCGTTCTCCGACTCGCCGAACCGCTCGCTAGGCTGGGGCACGATGACCACCGATGACCTTCCGGGCGACCCGCCGGTCGACCTCGCGACCGAGACCGACGACCAGCGCCAGCTCAGGTTCGAGACGGACGCGCTGCCGTTCCTGGACCAGCTCTACTCGGCCGCCATGCGGATGACCCGCAACCCCGCCGATGCCGAGGATCTCGTGCAGGAGACGTTCGCGAAGGCATTTGCCGCCTTCCACCAGTTCCGCCCCGGCACCAACCTCAAGGCGTGGCTGTACCGCATCCTGACGAACACGTTCATCAACACCTACCGGAAGAAGCAGCGCGAGCCGCAGCAGTCG
>JALZBH010000166.1 GCA_030947625.1 Actinomycetota bacterium | reverse complement strand
GATGATGACCGCCGGCGGCCCGAAGTACGACCTCGCCCGCTTCGGCATGGAGGTCTTCCGGGCCAGCCCCCGACAGGCGGACCTGATGATCGTCGCGGGCAGGGTCAGCCAGAAGATGGCGCCCGTGCTCCGGCAGATCTACGACCAGATGGCGGAGCCCAAGTGGGTGCTGGCGATGGGTGTCTGTGCGAGCAGCGGCGGGATGTTCAACAACTACGCGGTCGTCCAAGGCGTCGACCACATCGTGCCGGTCGACATGTACCTCCCCGGCTGCCCTCCCCGCCCCGAGATGCTGATCGACGCGATCTTGAAGCTGCACGACCAGATTCAGCACACCAAGCTCGGTGCCAACCGGCTCGTGGAGATCGAGAGCCGCGAGGACAGCGCGCTCAACTCCCTACCGACCAGCGACATGACAGGCCTGCTGCGGTGAGCCCGGTGAGTCCCGGGGAGGAGGAGCGCACGGAGGTCGCGACCGGCCCCGATCAGCCGAGCGCCGGCGTCGAGCAGGCGAGGACTGCGGTCGGCCAGCCCGACATCGGTGGCGAGGTCGTCGGCCGACGTACGGGAATGTTCGGCGTCAAGGGCACCGGCGACACCAGCGGGTACGGCGGCCTGAGCCGGCCCGTCGAGATGCCTCCCGCCAGCAGCCCGCCGTACGGCGGATGGCGTGACGAGGTCGCGACCGCCTTGCGGGAGGCGACAAGGGGAGCCGAACTCGAGGGTGCGGTCGAGAAGGTGGTCGTCCACCGTGGCGAGATCACCTTCTTCGTCCGCCGCGAGGAGCTGGCCCGGGTCGTGCAGCTGTTCCGCGACGAGCCGGGACTGCGCTTCGAGTTCTGCTCCGGCGTCAGCGGCGTGCACTACCCGGGCGACGCCGGACGCGAGCTGCACGTCGTCTACCACCTGCTTTCGATGACCCACAACCGGAGGGTCCGGCTCGAGGTCACCGCGCCGGATGCCGACCCCCACGTGCCGAGCGTCTGCGCGACGTACCCGACCGCCGACTGGCACGAACGCGAGACGTTCGACTTCTTCGGGGTGGTCTTCGACGGACACCCGGGACTGACCCGGATCCAGATGCCCGACGACTGGCCGGGCCACCCCCAACGCAAGGACTATCCCCTCGGGGGCATCCCCGTGGAGTACAAGGGCGCGACGATCCCGCCGCCGGACCAGCGGAGGTCCTACAACTGATGACTCAGCACACCGATACCGACCCGTACGCCGCCGCCGAGACTCCCTCGCATCGGACCACCCGGGGCAAGGTCTACACGGTCACCGGACAGGACTGGGACTCATTGGTAAGCGACCTCGCCGAGGACCATGAGGACCGGGTCGTGGTCAACATGGGGCCGCAGCACCCCTCCACCCATGGTGTCCTTCGGCTGATCCTCGAGCTGGAGGGCGAGACGGTCACAGAGGCTCGCTGCGGCGTCGGCTACCTGCACACCGGCATCGAGAAGAACATGGAGTACCGCACCTGGGTGCAGGGCACCACATTCTGCACTCGGATGGACTACCTGAGCCCGTTCTTCAACGAGATGACCTACGCGCTCGGCGTGGAGCGACTCCTCGGCATCGAGGACGGACCCGACGGGATCCCTGAGAAGGCCCAGGTGATGCGGGTGCTCTTGATGGAGCTCAACCGCATCTCCAGCCACCTCGTCGCGATCGCCACCGGCGGCATGGAGATCGGCGCTCTGACCGTGATGACGATCGGCTTCCGCGAGCGTGAGCTGGTGCTCGACCTCTTCGAGCTGATCACCGGGCTGCGAATGAACCACGCGTTCATTCGTCCCGGTGGCGTCGCCCAGGACATGCCCGCCGGCGCGTTGGACGAGATCCGCGACTTCGTGAAGCTGATGAAGCGACGCCTTCCCGAGTACGCCGACCTTTGCAACGCCAACCCGATCTTCAAGGGCCGCCTCGAGCACGTCGGTCATCTCGAGCTGGCCGGTTGTCTGGCGTTGGGCCTGTCCGGCCCGGTGCTGCGGGCCACCGGCTATCCGTGGGACCTGCGGAAGACCCAGCCGTACTCCGGCTACCAGGACTACGAGTTCGAGGTACAGACCTGGGACACCTGTGATGCCTACGGCCGGTTCCGCGTGCGGCTCAACGAGATGTGGGAGTCGTTGAGGATCGTCGAGCAGGGTGTGGACCGACTCGCCGACCTCGAGGGCGCTCCGGTGATGGTCGCGGACAAGAAGATCGCCTGGCCCAGCCAGCTGGCCATCGGCAGCGACGGGATGGGCAACAGCGCGGACCACATCCGGCACATCATGGGCGAGTCGATGGAGGCACTGATCCACCACTTCAAGCTGGTCACCGAGGGTTTCCGGGTGCCGGCCGGCCAGGCATACGTTGCGGTGGAGTCGCCGCGTGGCGAGCTCGGTGCTCATGTGGTGAGCGACGGCGGCACCCGGCCGTACCGAGCCCACTTCCGCGACCCCTCGTTCGCCAACCTCCAGGCGACAAGCGTGATGAGCGAAGGCGGCATGGTGGCCGACGTGATCGTTGCGATCGCCTCCCTCGACCCGGTGATGGGCGGGGTCGACCGGTGACCCAGGACCGGATCCCCGGCGCGGACGACGCCATCATGGCGACCTCGGTCTCGACCAATCTCTCCGACACCGTGTCCGCAATCGGGTCAGCGACATACGCCGAGCTGCGCCAGATCGCCTCGCGTTACCCGCAGCAGCGCTCCGGCCTGTTGCCGATGCTCCATCTCATGCAGAGCGTGCAGGGACGCGTCACCCCGGAGGCCATCGAGGCATGTGCCGAGGTCCTCGGGATCAGTGCCGCCGAGGTCAGCGGGGTGGCGACGTTCTACACGATGTACAAGCGCCGTCCGGTAGGGGAGTACCACGTCGGGGTGTGCACGAACACGCTGTGCGCGATCATGGGGGGCGACGCCATCTTCACCGCTCTCAAGCAACACCTCGACATCGGCAACGACGAGACCACCGACGACGGCATCGTCACCCTCGAGCACGTCGAGTGCAACGCTGCATGTGACTTCGCCCCGGTGGTGATGGTCAACTGGGAGTTCATGGACAACCAGACGCCCGAGTCCGCCGTACGCCTGGTCGACGACCTGCGTTCGGGCGCAGAGCTGCGTTCGACTCGAGGGGCGCGGATCTGCACCTGGCGCGAGGCGGAACGAGTACTGGCTGGCTTTCCGGACGGGCGTGCCGACGAGGGTCCCACCGCCGGGCCGGCATCCTTGGTGGGTCTGAAGATCGCCCGTGACCGGGGCTGGACGGCCCCGCACCCCGACGAACCCGACAGCGCCCGTTCGGCCTCGTCGGACGGTGGCCAGGCCAGCACCGGCGTGGAGCATGCCGACACCCATCGCGCCGAGTCGGAGTCCAGGCTGGACGAGTCCGAGGCCGAGGTCCAGCACGAGGACAACCCGGCGAACAAGGGTGGTGGCGCCCCGTGACCGACACCCTGACCCCGGTGCTCACCGACAACTGGGACCAGGACCGGGCCTGGACCCTCGAGGCGTACGAGCAGCGCGGGGGGTACGCCGCCCTCGACAAGGCCCTGACGATGCCCCCAGGCGATGTCATCGAAGCGGTGAAGAGCTCGAACCTTCGCGGGCGCGGCGGGGCCGGTTTCCCGACCGGCATGAAGTGGGGCTTCATCCCGCAGGACAACCCGAACCCGAAGTACCTGGTGGTCAACGCCGACGAGTCCGAGCCCGGGACCTGCAAGGACATCCCGCTGATGATGGCCAGCCCGCACACCCTCGTCGAGGGGGTGGTGATCAGCTCGTTCGCCATCCGGGCAGAGCATGCGTTCATCTACGTGCGAGGCGAGGTGCTTCACGTCGTACGCCGGCTGCAGCGCGCCGTCCAGGAGGCCTACCTTGCCGGCCATCTCGGCCGGGACATCCACGGTTCCGGGTACGACCTCGAGCTGACCGTGCACGCCGGCGCGGGAGCCTACATCTGTGGTGAGGAGACCGCCCTGCTCGACTCACTGGAGGGCCGGCGAGGCCAACCCCGGCTGCGGCCACCGTTTCCAGCGGTCGCGGGTCTGTATGCCAGTCCGACCGTGATCAACAACGTCGAGTCGATCGCCTCGGTGCCGAGCATCGTGGCCCACGGCGCCGACTGGTTCGCTTCGATGGGCACCGAGAAGTCCAAGGGGTTCGGCATCTTCTCGCTCTCCGGCCATGTGCGGAACCCGGGCCAGTTCGAGGCTCCTCTCGGCATCACCCTGCGCACGCTCATCGAGCTTGCCGGCGGGATTCGCGAGGGTCACGAGCTGAAGTTCTGGACGCCGGGCGGGTCGAGCACCCCGCTACTGACCGCCGAGCATCTCGACGTACCTCTCGACTTCGAGGGGATCGCCGAGGCTGGGTCGATGCTGGGCACGCGCGCCCTGCAGATCTTCGACGACAGCACCTGCGTGGTACGAGCCGTGCTGCGCTGGACCGAGTTCTACAAGCACGAGTCCTGCGGCAAGTGCACGCCCTGCCGCGAAGGCACCTGGTGGCTGGTGCAGACGCTGGCGGCACTCGAGCAGGGTCGGGGAAGCGTGCAGGACCTCGACATGTTGCTCGACCTGTGTGACAACATCCTCGGCCGCTCGTTCTGCGCCCTCGCCGACGGCGCCGTCAGCCCGATCACCTCGTCCATCGATTTCTTCCGTGACGAGTACGTCGCCCACCTGACTGAGGGCGGCTGTCCGTTCGACCCGGCCGCCTCGACGCTGTTCGACTCGCGCGAGCCGGCGGGTGCAGGGGCGCGGACATGACGACCACACCGGAGAAGGCACCGGAGAAGTCCGACCTGGTCACCTTGACGATTGACGGCATCGAGGTCAGCGTCCCGAAGAACACGCTGGTCATCCGCGCCGCCGAACAGGCCGGTGTGGTCATCCCTCGGTTCTGTGACCATCCCTTGCTCTCCCCGGTCGGCGCCTGTCGTCAGTGCCTGGTCGAAGTGCCCGACGGTGGCAACGGACGACCGATCCCCAAGCCACAGGCCTCATGCACGATCACCGTCGCCGAAGGGATGGTGGTCCATACCCAGGCGACCTCGAAGGTCGCTGACAAGGCGCAGCAGGGCATCATGGAGTTCCTGCTGATCAACCACCCGCTCGACTGCCCGGTCTGCGACAAGGGCGGGGAGTGCCCGCTGCAGAACCAAGCCATGTCCAACGGCCGGGGCGAGTCCCGATTCGACGGGGCCAAACGCGTCTTCCCGAAACCGATCAACATCTCGGCGCAGATCCTGCTCGACCGCGAGCGCTGCGTGCTGTGTGCCCGATGCACCCGGTTCTCCGAGCAGATCGCCGGCGACCCGTTCATTGCGTTGGTCGAGCGGGGCGCCCTCCAACAGGTCGGGATCTACGAACGCGAGCCGTTCGAGTCCTACTTCTCTGGCAACACCATTCAGATCTGTCCGGTGGGGGCCTTGACATCGGCGGCTTACCGTTTCCGGTCTCGGCCGTT
>JALZBH010000165.1 GCA_030947625.1 Actinomycetota bacterium | reverse complement strand
TGTTGATGGTGTTGGCGAAGGTGTGCACCGACTCGTTGAACGAGGTGTTCCACTGCATCGCCATCTCGAGGCTCATGTGGTGGGCGGCCGACTTGGGCGTCTCGGCCTCGAAGTCGATCACGCTCGGGTTGGCCTTGTCCTTGCGTCGGTTCAGGTGCTCGACGTAGTCGACGAGCCCGCGGTCGTACTTGAACCTCCGCTCCATCACGCCGCCCTCGGTCTTCATCCCGTCGGCGCCGGCCTGGTCGATCTCGGCCTGCACGATGTCGTCCTGGACTGCGTCGGCGATCTGGGCGGCCTTAGGCCGTTCGTCTCGTACGACGATCTCCAGGCCCTTGTTCAGGAACGCCATCTCGCGCAACCGGTTGGTGATCGTCTCGAACGAGTAGTCGGTGGTCTCGAAGATGTCTTCGGAAGGCCAGAACCGGATCGTGGTACCGGTCTGCCCGGTGGCCTCGTGCCGCTCCAGCGGTGCGTTGGGGACGCCGAGGGCGAACGACTGTGTCCAGCGGTAGCCGTCTCGGCGGACGTCGACCTCGAGACGCCGGGAAAGCGCGTTGACTACCGAAAGACCCACGCCGTGCAGACCACCGGAGACCTTGTAGCCCGTACCGCCGAACTTGCCACCGGCATGCAGCACGGTGAGTACGACGGTCAGGGCCGGCTGGTCCTGGTCCGGCAGGACATCCACCGGGATGCCGCGCCCGTTGTCGACCACCTGGACCGAGGAGTCGGAAAGGATGCTCACCTCGAGCCGGTCGGCGTAGCCGGCGAGTGCCTCGTCGACGGAGTTGTCCACCACCTCCGAGACGAGGTGGTGCAGGCCCCGCTCGCCAGTCGAGCCGATGTACATGCCGGGTCGTTTTCGCACCGCCTCGAGCCCTTCGAGGACCTGAATCGCGCTGGCATCGTAGTTGCCGGCCTCGACGGCATGGCCCTCCAAGGGCCGGGACCCGTCCTGGTCGGCCACGGATTCGGCGGTCAAGTCTTAGTCCTCTCGCCCGGGCGTCGGTGGCGTGCGAAGATCGCCAGCCTTGCGTCGATTACGCTGCGCGCGGCGTGACGACCTCTGGTGCCTCAGTCTACCCGCTGACGCCCCCAAAACGCAGATCCCGTCCGGAACTGGGGACGAAACCGGAGTCGATCAGGGCAGCAGAGGCCCCTGGGCGGCCGAACGCGGCCGTTTCGGGGGTCGGCCGACTCCCCATACCTGCCGCCCGGCAGAATATCGGCCCGTTCGACCGCCGAACTACTCAGCCGTAGGTGTCCCGCGGGCCCCTGCCCTTGACCCGGAACCGGCCGCGTACCCAAGACGGCGACCGGGGGCCCAGGACCTCGATCATCCGCACGGTCTCCTCGCCGAGCTCCTCGTTCACCCGGCGCACCAGATCGGGGGCAAGCAGCCGCATCTGGGTCCCCCACGCGGTCGAGTCGGTGCGGATCACCAGCCGGCCATCGGCGTACGACTCCGGCTTGGCGTGCTGGCCCACCTCGGGACCGACCAGCGCCTCCCAGCGGCTGAACACCCCGTGCACCCGCAGCTCGGTCCCCCACCCCTGCTCTGCCACAAACCGGCCGATGCTGGCGTCGAGCGTCTGCGGGTCCCGATCGTCGCTCATCCGCACCTCGGTGCGCCGCGCCGGGCGGTCCCGGCTGGTCCGACGTCGCCTGGGCGTCTTGCCGGCCAGCCCCCGGGCAACAGCCCTGGCCAGGTCCAGGCCGGACTCGTCGTGCGGCTGGTCCGGCGATGTCCCGTCCGGCGGGGTCGGCTCAGCCATCACGGACGACCTGGCCACCGGCCACGGTGTACGTCGTACCCAGCAAGACCGCTGGGACGTCCTCCGGGACGGCGGCCGTGACCAGCACCTGCTCCGCCCCGGCCACCATCTCGGCCAGCTGTCGGCGCCGGTCGGAGTCGAGCTCGGCGAACACGTCGTCAAGGATCAGCACCGGGTCGTCCCCACTCGCTCGGAGCAGCTCGTACGACGCCAACCGCAGGGCAACAGCGAACGACCATGACTCTCCGTGGCTGGCATACCCGCGCACCGGCAGCTCACTCAGCATGCACACCAGGTCGTCGCGATGCGGCCCGACCAAGCTCAACCCGCGGTCGAGCTCGTCGCCCCGGCGCCGTCGGAGCTCCGCGAGCAGTGCCTGGGTCAGCTCGGCCAACCCGGCCAGCGGGTCGGTGACCTCGAACGACGGCTGGTAGGTGACCCGGGCGTCGTCCTGCATGGCTCCGCGGGCCACGGCTTCATAGGCCTTGCCCAGCACCGGGGCCAGGTCCGCGGTCAGGCGTGCCCGGACGGACATGACCTCGGCTCCAAGACGGCCCAGATGCTCATCCCACACCTCGAGCGTCGACAATGCGGAGTCGGCCGAGGTGCTCCCCCGCCGAGCCACGCCGGCGGTCTTCAGCAAGGAGTTCCGCTGCCTGAGCACGCGGTCGTAGTCGGCGCGGGTCCCGGCGTACCGGGGCGACATCAGCACGGCCAGATCGTCGAGGAACGCGCGTCGTTCGGCCGGGTCCCCTTTGACCAGGGCAAGGTCCTCCGGCGCGAACACCACCGTGCGCAGCAGCCCGACCAGCTCTCGGGCACGTGGCAGCTGCGCTCGGTTCACCCGCGCCCGGTTGGACTTGCCGGGGTTGATCTCGATCTCCAGCACGGCCCGTCGGTCGTCTCGGATCACCGCCGCCCGGATGACAGCCGAGCTCGCGCCGCGGCGTACCAACGGAGCATCTGCGGCCACCCGGTGGGACGACAGCCCGGAGAGGTAGTCGATCGCCTCGACCAGGTTGGTCTTGCCCTGGCCGTTGAGGCCGATGAAGGCTGTGACGCCGGGTCCCAGCTCCAGCTCGACCGACTCGTAGGAGCGGAAGTCGTGCAGAGACAGCTGGGCGACATGCACGCGGGAGGCTACTTGGTCGGGTGGCCCGAGGTGGTGTCGGACGTGGTCGCGGGAGCGTCGGTGCGCAGGGCATGACCACCGAACTGGTTGCGCATGGCCGCGATCGCCTTCATCGCCGGGCTGTCTTCTTGCTGGGAGACGAACCTGGCGAAGAGTGAGGTGGCGATGGAGGTCAGGGGTACGCCGTGGTCGATCGCCACCTGGACGGTCCACCGGCCCTCACCGGAGTCTGCGGCATACCCGCTGATCTTCTCCAGGTGGGTGTCCTCCTTGAGTGCGGCGACCAACAGGTCCAGCAGCCACGAGCGGATCACCGTGCCTTCTCGCCACGAGTCGAAGACGTCGGTGACGTTCTCGACCAGGTCGACGGTGTCGAGCAGCTCCCAGCCCTCGGCGTACGCCTGCATGATGGCGTACTCGATGCCGTTGTGGACCATCTTCGCGAAGTGACCAGCGCCGGGCTTGTGGCCGGCATGGACAAAGCCGGACTCGCCCTCTGGCTTGAGCGCGTCGAACGCCGGCTGCACCTTGGCCACGTCCTCGTCGCTGCCCCCGCACATCAGTGCGTAGCCGTTCTTCAGTCCCCACACGCCTCCGGAGACCCCGCAGTCGACGAAGCCAACCTTGTTCTTGGCCAACAGCTCGGCGTTGATCTGGTCATCGGTCCACTTGGAGTTTCCGCCGTCCACCACCAGGTCTCCCTCGCCGAGGAGCTCACCCAGCTCGCGAATCGTGTCGCGGGTGGGGTCCCCGGCCGGGACCATTACCCACACGACCTTGGGGGAAGGCAGCTTCGCGACGAGGTCCTCGAGGCTGGTGACATCACCCAGCTCGGGGTCTACGTCGTACCCGACCACGGTGTGGCCGGCATCGCGGAGCCGGGTCCGCATGTTGCCACCCATCTTGCCCAGGCCGATCAGTCCGATGTCCATGCCGCTGGCCTCCGAGGTCGTAGTTTCGGTGCTGGTCAGGAGAGCAACCTGCGTGGCATCAGCAAGTACCGGAAGCAGGAGTTGCGCTCCTCCGTACTCTCAGGGGTCGTCTCCAACGAGTCCACTCCCGAGAGTACGACGGGTTTGGCGGCCTGCGTGAAGGCCAGCTCGACAAACGGCGACTCGATGGCGGTCAGGCCGTCGAGCAGGAACTGGGGGTTGAAGCCGGTGGTGATGTCGTCGCCGTCGATCGCGGCCTCGATGGACTCACTCGCCATCGCCTCCTCGCCGCTGCCGGCGTCGAGGGTGAGTACGCCCTCGGAGAAGGCCAGCTGGACGGCGGTGTTTCGCTCGGCGACCAGGGCCACGCGCTTGACCGAGTCGACCATCGCGGCTCGGTCCACTCGAGCGACGGTCAGGTGCTCGCTGGGGAACAGGCTGCGGACCTTCGGGAAGTCACCGTCCAGCAGTCGGGTCGTGGTACGGCGAATGCCACCGCCGGCGGAGCCCTCGAACCCGATGATCCCCTCCCCGGCACCCGAGCTCGACAACGCGATCGTGATGTCCGCGCCCCCGGTCAGCGACTTGGCCGTGTCGGCGAGTACCCGGGCCGGCACCAGCGCCGTAACGGAGGTGTCGGTGGCGCTCGGCGACCAGGTCAGCTCCCTTAGCGAAAGCCGAAACCTGTCCGTGGCGAGCATCGTGATCTCGTCGCCTTCGAGCTCGATTCGCACGCCGGTAAGGACCGGCAGCATGTCATCACGACCCGCAGCCGTCACGGCTTGGCTGACCGCGTGCGAGAACAGCTCGCTGCCGACCCGGCCCCGCGCCTGCGGCATCTGCGGCAGCGTCGGGTAGTCCTCGACCGGCATCGTCTGCAGGCTGAACCGGGCGGAGCCGCAGGTCAGCGTCACCTTCGCGCCCTCGACCGCCATCTCGACCGGCTTGTTCGGCAGGCTGCGGCAGATATCGGCGAGCAACCGGCCCGAGACCAACGCACGGCCTTCTGCTGAGACGTCGGCGTTCAGCGTGGCGCGCGCGGAGGTCTCGTAGTCGAAGGTCGACAACCTCAGTCCGTCGGCCGAGCTGTCGGAGTCGGTCTCGGGAGTGGCGTCGTCGTGGAGCGAGCCGGCCTCGATCAGCAAGCCCGCGAGAACGGGTGCGCTCGGACGGATCGGCAGGGCTCGGGCGGTCCACGCCACGGCATCGGCGAGCACGTCGCGCTCGACGCGGAACTTCATCTTCGGCGATCTCCCTGGTATGGCGATTTGTTCGCGGGTGTGCATCCTGCCACGCACTGCGGACCGGAGTCGCGTGTGGCCAGTTGCCGGGTGGTTTTCCCCAGCCCACACCAGAGCCGAACTGCGGATGACGATGAATCAGATAGAGAAGAAGTCGCAGTAGTAGGGCCGGTGGGTTCTGTGGACAACCTGTATTCATGCAGGTCGGAGCGGTTCCCGACCGGTGGACAAGGTGTGGGCCCGCCGAGAGGAACCTCGCGTGCGATGTGGAGACCCGCGGCAACCGGTCGCCGCACGCGCTGGTTTTCCACAGGTCGTCCACACGTTACCCACGGAAAGGGGCCCAGCGAGCCACAGGCCGCGCCGGTGGCCCCGGTGGCCCCGGTGGCACCGCACCTCACGACTGCTT
>JALZBH010000164.1 GCA_030947625.1 Actinomycetota bacterium | reverse complement strand
TCATCAAGGAGCAGCGCTCCGAGCTGGTCAAACACCACCTTTGGGTGTTGTGGACCGACTACTTCAAGCCGCCGCACTTCGAGAAGTACCCCCAGCTGCACACCCTGGTGAACGACGCGACCAAGCTCGCCGGCGCCAGCGGCACCAAGGGCTCCTTCGACGAAAAGGCCGCCGACGACCTGCTCGCCAAGATCGACGAGATCGCCAAGATCTTCGCGGAGACCAAGAAGGCCTGACCTGCCGGAGGAATCTTGCGGGCCCGGGCGTGCAGATGCCCGGCCCTGTTTAGTCTGTACCCGAACGTGAGATGAGGATGTCGCCGTGAGTCAGCACTCGGATGTCGAGCTTCGCCTTCCCGCAGACAGCGCCTACGTGTCGGTGATCAGGCTGACCACCGCCGGGATCGCCGCCCGGCTCGACTTCACCCTCGACGACATCGAAGACCTCCGCATCGCAGTCGGCGAGGCTTGCGCTCTGGTGCTCGAAGACGCGTGGCCCGACGCGACCCTGGAGTGCGCCTTCGACCTCGGTCAGGATCAGATGGTCGTCCGCGTGACGGCCGAGGTGACCACCCCATCCCCGCCGGACCCCGACAGCCTGGCGTGGCAGGTCCTGGACACCCTGGCCAACGGTGCCTCCGCGTCCGTGGCCGGTGGCCGGCTGACGATCTCACTGACAATGAAGTCCAGCGTGCTGGCCTGACCATGGTTGAGACCTACCAGTCCGCTACCGGTACCGATGCGAGCAGCCTGCGCGAGCGCAGCAGCGCTCTGTTCACCGAGCTACTCGACGACGCCACCAATGTGTCTCGGCGGTCAACGTGCCGCGACGAGCTGGTCGCTCTGCATCTGCCGCTGGTCGACCACTGCGCCCGTCGGTTCCTCAACCGCGGTGAGCCGTACGACGATCTTGTGCAGGTCGGCACGATCGGGCTGATCAAGTCGATCGACCGGTTCGACCACGAACGCGGCGTGGAGTTCTCGACGTACGCGACCCCGACGATCATCGGTGAGATCAAGAGGTACTTCCGCGACAAGGGCTGGGCGATCCGGGTGCCGCGCCGGTTGCAGGAGCTCCGGATGTCGATTGCGACCACGTCCGCGGAGATGTCCCAGTCGCTGGGCCGCTCGCCGACAGCGCGCGAGATCGCGGTCAGGTTGGAGACCACCGTCGACGACGTGCTGGCCGCGATCGAGTCCTCGAACGCCTACTCGACCGTCTCCTTGGACTCGACGGAGGTTCGCGAGGAGGGCCGTTCGAGCATGCTCGACGCGCTGGGCGAGGAAGACGGCGCGATTGCGCATGTGGAGGTCCGCGAGTCGATCAAGCCACTGCTCGAGCAGCTTCCCTCCCGGGAGAAGCGGATCCTCTTGCTGCGGTACTTCAAGCAGATGACCCAGGCGCAGATCGCCGAGGAGATCGGGGTCTCCCAGATGCACGTGTCGCGGCTGCTGACCAAGACCCTGGAGTCGTTGCGCAGCTCCCTCGGCGAGGTTGGCTGAGCCAGAGCTCTCCCGGCTCACTCGCCCGGCGGCGGCTCGCGGTTGAGCACGGCCATCGAGCTCCGGTGCAGCAGGCCGGCAAGTACGACCAACGCCGTCGCCGTCAACGCGACCGCGATCGGCCAGGTGCTGCCATTCCGGAAGTTCCAGGCCAGCCCGAGCCAGAGGAGCTGAGCGAACAACACCGGTCCCCGGGCCCACGATCGGACGGTGTACAGACCCCAGGCGCACCAGATCAGCGCCGCGCCGTACGCGACGAAGAAGGCGGTGTTGGTCAGACCGAGGACGAGGCGGTGGGAGGAGATCGAGAACGACTCCGAGATCCCGAATATCGCGGTCAGCAGCCCCTGCACGAAGGTGACGCCGGCGGCAACCAACAGGGGCACCTGAGCGCCGTACCTGAGGTACGCCGAGCCCGGGCCGCCAGGCGGGTCGCCAGGGTCGCTCACGCGCCCGGACACTACCCGTGGCACCGGTTGTGACCAACCTGACCGAGAAGGGGGTTGTGTGCAGGCGCTGGACTTGCAACCATCGGGGTAGTTGTGTCCGAGGTTGACGGCGCAGCCCCTCCCCGCTTCTCCCGGAAATCCCAGGTCCATCCGGCGCGGCGGGGTTAGTGAACGGATTCACAATACGTTCACGACCCGATGTGAACAGATGGAGGAGCACCCCGCTCATGGATTGGCGTCACCGCTCCGCGTGCCTCGACGAGGACCCGGAGCTGTTCTTCCCGATCGGCAACACCGGTCCGGCCATCCTCCAGATCGAGGAGGCCAAGCAGGTGTGCCGACGCTGCGTGGTGCGCGAACAGTGCCTGGCTTGGGCACTCGAGGCCGGGCAGGACCATGGTGTCTGGGGTGGGTTGAGCGAGGACGAGCGGCGGGCGCTGAAGCGGCGCAACGCGCGGGCTCGGGTACGTACCGCCTAGATCTGGTCCGTCTCTTCGACCGCCTTCACCTCCTCCATCGGCACCGTGAGCGCGACCCGCGTTCCCGAGGCATCGGCTCGCGGTCCGATCGTGATCTCCCCGCCGAGCTCGGCGACCAGCGTCAGCACGATCGACAGCCCCAGACTCGTCGAGGTCTGGGCGTCGAAGCCCCGGGGCAGGCCGATGCCGTCGTCCTCGAGCACCATCTCCAGCCCAGCCCGACCCCGGCAACAGGTCAGGGTCAGCGTGCCGGAGCGCCCGTCCGCGAAGGCATGCTCGAAGGCGTTCTGCAGCACCTCGGTCAGCACCATCGACAAGGGGGTGGCGACCTGGGAGCCGACCGTCCCGAACGAGCCGGTACGCCGGGTCTGCACCGAGCCGCCGCGGCTACCGACCTCACCGACGAGCCGGGTTAGCTGGTCGGCGATCTCGTCGAAGTCGACTGCCTCGTCGAAGGTCTGGCTCAGCGTCTCGTGGACGACCGCGATCGACCCGACCCGGCGTACCGCCTCCTCGAGGGCGAGCCGGCCTTCGGGATGGGCGATCCGGCGAGCCTGTAGCCGCAGTAGCGCAGCGACGGTCTGCAGGTTGTTCTTCACCCGATGATGGATCTCGCGGATGGTGGCGTCCTTGGTGACGAGCTCGCGGTCGCGCCGGCGCAGGTCGGTGACGTCGCGAAGCAGGATCAGCCCACCGGCCAGCTTGCCGTCCGGGCTGATCGGGATCGACCGCAAGATCAGCGTGGCCGAGGCGTTGCCGAGCTCGGTGTCCCGCGGCACCCGACCACCGAGCACCGCGCTGATGGTCTCCTCGTCGGGGCGTTGGCTGGCCGGGACCAGGGAGCGCGTCACCGCAGCCAGCTGCTGAGCCGTGAGATCCCCGGTGAGGCCGAGTTTCCGGTACGCCGACTGCGCGTTCGGACTGGCGTACGTGACCAGACCGCCAGCGTCCACCCGCACGAACCCGTCACCCACCCGCGGGGAGTCGGCGTGATCCGAGCGCTGGCCGGGGATCGGAAACCAGCCACCGGCGATCATCTGGGACAGCTCGGTGGCCGTCTGCAGGTACGCCAGCTCCAGCCGGCTCGGCGTACGCACCCCTTGCAGGTTGGTGTTCCGGGCGACCACGGCGATGACCCGCCCGGCACGGCGCACCGGGATCGCCTCGACACGGACGGGTACGTCGTCACGCCATTCGGGATCCCCTTCACGCGCGATCCGGCCATTGTCGGTCGCGTCATCGAGCAACGGCCGCCTGCCGCGAGCCACAAAGGTGCCTACCACGTCGTCGACGTACGCCGTGGGACCGGTCGTCGGGCGCATCTGCGCGGCAGCCCAGTAGCCGTTCCCGTCGCGGTCGGGAAGCCACAGCACGAGATCGGCGAAGGACAGGTCCGCGATGATCTGCCAGTCGGCCGTCAGCATCGACAGCCAGGCGCTGTCGGCCGCCTCCAGATCGGTGTGCTCCCGGAGCAGCGCGGACATGGACGGCACCGGCCCAGCGTAGGCGGGTGACGTAGCCTGCGGACCCATGAGCCAGGAGACGTCGCCAGTCGTTGATGCCGACCCGCGCGAAGGCGAGGTGAGCGGGCACGCCGGCCAGCACGCAGTCGCGGTAGCCGCTGCGCACGGCGTGCAGACGATGTTCACGCTTTCGGGTGCCCACGTCTTCCCGATGTACGACGGCGCGGTGACTGCCGAGCCGAAAATGCGGATCCTCGACGTACGCCACGAGCAGACCGCTGCGTTCGCCGCCGAGGCGATGGGCAAGCTCAGCCGTACACCGGGCCTGGCGGTGCTGACTGCCGGCCCGGGAGTGACCAACGGGGTCAGCGCAATCACCCAGGCCCAGTTCTCCGGCTCGCCGATGGTGGTGGTGGGCGGCCGGGCGCCGGACAGCCGATGGGGCTCGGGGTCCCTGCAGGAGCTGGACCAGCCACCGATCCTGCACACGATCACCAAGCTCGCCCGGACGATCCCGACCGCCGGCGAGGTGGCCGACGGCATGCATGAGGCGTTCACGGTCGCGGGTTCACCGCACCGGGGACCGGTGTTCGTCGACGTCCCGATGGATGAGTTCTTCAACGTCGCGACGTGTGTGCGCCCCGAGGTGGGGGCGCGCACACCGGCTGAGCCGGACTCGGAGGCGCTCGGCGACGTCGCCGAGCTCCTCGGCCGCGCTTCCCGCCCGGTCTTGGTGCTCGGCACCGACGTCTGGGCCGACCGGGCCGAGCATGCGGCGCTTCGTCTCGTCGAGGGGCTGGGCCTGCCGGTGATCACGAACGGGATGGGTCGAGGCGTAGTACCAGGCGGGCATCCGCTGCTGGTCACCAAGGCTCGCGCGCATGCCTTCGGCGGCGCGGACCTGGTGGTCGTGGTGGGCACGCCGTTGGACTTCCGACTGGGCTACGGCATCTTCGGCGGCAAGGAGGGGACGTCTCCGGCTCGCGTCGTGCACCTCGCCGATGCGGACTCGCAGATCTCCCGGCACGCCGACCTGGCCGCCTCCGCAGCCGGGGACCTGAGCGTAGTGCTGGACGGGGTACGCGAGGCCTGCGAGCGGCTGGTCCGACGCCCCGACTGGAGTGTTTGGGCCGAGGAGCTGCAGCAGCAGGTGGCCGCCGGTGTCGAACGCGACATTGCACTGCTGACCGCTACGGCCGACCCGATCCACCCGGCCCGGATCTACGGCGAGCTGGTCCCCCGGCTGGCCGAGGACGCGATCGTGATCGGCGACGGCGGCGACTTCGTGTCGTTCGCGGGGAAGTTCGTAGAGCCGAAACACCCGGGTGGGTGGCTCGACCCGGGACCCTACGGCTCGTTGGGCGCCGGGCTAGGAGCCGCGATCGCCGCCCGGCTGCACCGTCCGTCGGCTCAGGTCGTGCTGCTGTACGGCGACGGTGCAGCGGGGATGTCGCTGATGGACGTAGACACACTCGTTCGACACAACCTCCCGGTCGTGATGGTCGTCGGGAACAACTCCGCCTGGGCGCTCGAGAAGGGCCCGATGCAGATGCTCTACGGGTACGACGTGGCCGCCGACCTCGCTCCGGGCACCCGCTACGACGAGG
>JALZBH010000006.1 GCA_030947625.1 Actinomycetota bacterium | reverse complement strand
TCCCGACCCGCCGAGCCAGGTCCCGGAGCGAGAGCCCGGCTACGCCCTCTGCGCGGCAGAGGTTCCACGCTGCCTCGATGATCTCCGTCTTCGTTGCCTCACGTCGTTCCGCCCGCCGGTCACGCATTCGGATCTCCTATCGCTGTTAGGATTACATACGCATGTTCGATGTTTTGTCAATGATCCCGCTCGGTGCTCTCTCCGCACCGGTGTGCTGAGACCGACGCTTGCGAACGGCCGCGCATGGTCGAGGTCTCCGAGGTGGACGTCGCCGCTCTACTTTGTCCACAGGTTGGGAGCCGGAGGTTTCCCCCTGACCGGTTCGTGGGTAGGACTGCGCTAACAACTTCTCAGGTGCGGCGGAGTTGAGCAGATGACCTCGGACGTGCAAGGTCTCGACCGGTCGACGCTGGTCGACGATCTCGACGCGCAGGTCCGCGACGCCGTACGCCGCGAGGGAGTCGACCCGCAGCGGGAGGCGTCGCGGGTACGCCGGATCGCCGAACACGTGGTACGCCGACACGACGAACGCAGCCTGACCGGTGTGGTTACTCCGGTGACGGACCCGCTTGACGTGGTCGGTGAGCTTGTCGCCAGGCTGTCCGGGTTTGGCCCGCTGCAGCGGTTCCTCGACGACCCCGAGGTCGAGGAGGTGTGGATCAACCAGCCGAGCCGGGTATTCGTCGCCCGCGCCGGCCGGCACGAGCTGACCAACGTGATCCTCACTCAGGCTGCGGTGCATGAGCTCGTCGAGCGGATGCTCAAGTCCAGTGGCCGACGGCTCGACGTGTCCCAGCCGTTCGTCGACGCGACGCTGCCGCAGGGGCACCGGCTGCATGTCGTGCTCGAGGGCATCAGCAGGGAGTTCGAGGCCGTCAACATCCGCAAGTTCGTGCTGCGGGCGGCTCGCCTGGGCGACCTGGTCGGGCCCGGATCGCTCACCCCGGCCGCGGCCCGGTTCCTCGACGCGGCCGTTCTGGCCGGACTCAACATGATCGTCGCCGGCGGCACCCAGGCAGGCAAGACGACCATGCTGAACTGCCTGGCCGCGGGGATCCCCGGCAGCGACCGGATCGTGTCTGCAGAGGAAGTCTTCGAGCTGCGGTTCGCGCATCCCGACTGGGTGGCGATGCAGACCAGGCAGTCGGGGCTTGAGGGGACCGGTGAGGTGACCCTGCGCGATCTCGTCCGCGAGGCGCTGCGAATGCGACCGACCCGCATCATCGTCGGTGAGGTGCGGGCTGCGGAGTGCCTGGACCTGCTGCTCGCGCTCAACTCCGGGCTTCCCGGCATGGCCACCCTGCACGCCAACAGTGCCCGCGAGGCGCTTGTCAAGCTGTGCACGCTGCCTCTGCTGGCGGGCGATTCCTACCCCCACCGGTCTAGGCGTGGATGTGCACACTGCCCGTGTTGGCGCACCTGGTCAGGACTTGCGGGTCATAGGCGGTGAAGTGACGCGCCCCTCGGGAATCACTCACCCGATCTACCTCAGCCCAACCCGGCCATTCGGAGACAGCTGAACGGTGTTGATGTTGGGGGTCCAGCCCGCTCCAGCAATCTGGGGATGAGTACTACCAGCACCACCGTGGCTATCGGCGAGCGGCACGCGTGGTCTAAGATCTATGGTTCAAATGAGCTCGGGTCGGCCGGGACGTCGACTGAGTGCTCCCGGAGAGCTGCCAGTGGCACGACCCTCAGCACAGCGCTATTGGTGGATGCGAGCACGACCGGGGCCGCTACGCCGTCGCTGTAGGCTCGCGCCCAATTCACCGCGGTGACACACCAGCGGTCGCCTGGCACGAGTCCGGGAAAGCGGTACTGAGGCTGTGGTGTCGAGAGGTCATTACCGATGCTGCGCTGGTGGTCCAGAAACTCGGCCGTGACGACAGCGCAGATTGTATGGCTCCCGACATCCTCCGCGGCGGTGCGGCAGCAGCCGTCGCGGAAGAACCCGGTCAGCGGATCTGTGCCGCACGGTTCCAGTTCGTAACCGAGCACGTTGCGCTCTGTCATCTGCCCAGCATCGTGCACGGCGGCAAGGAACGGCTAGCCGCCACAGGAGGTTCCGCGATCCGACAATCGCGCCGATTAGACGCAGGTCCGGAACGCGCGGATCGCGGCATGAGAGTGCGTTCGCTGCAGTCGTCTAGGGGCGAGCATCTGAGGGTGTGGTGACCACCACCACGGCTAGGGCAGCACCAGTTTCCAGTGCCCCTCAGAGACGACTTCGACGGTGCCGTCGTTCACCTTGATCGCCGACTGGTCGTCGATGACATACGCCGGACCGCCGATCTCGCTGGCCCAGCGGTCTGCCTCGTCCATGCTGTTGCCCGGGAAGACGTCGAGGTGCGGGAAGATCGAGAAGTCGACGACGCCGAGGGTGCGGTCGTCCGGCGCGGACGGCCACTTGACGAAGTCAGCGCCGATCCGGGGCGTCATCACCATGCTGCCAGCGCTGACCCCCACCCAGACCGTGTCGGTCATCGCGGGCAGAAGATCGGCCAGTCCAGATTCCCGCATCCAGTGGCACAGGTACGTCGCATCGCCGCCGTCGACCAGCAACACGTCAGCGTCCTCGACCCAAGGGACCCAGCGCTCCGCGCCGATCGTCGGCAGCGCCGAGAGCTCGAGGAGCCCCAACGACTTCCACTCCATTGAGGTCAAGCCACCCCACGGGGGGGCGCCGCTCACGAATCCCCGCGCCGAGACCGGTCCGCACATCGGGTGGCCCCACTGTGCCGTGGGGATGCAGAGTGCGGTCGCGTCGGCCGTCGGCTTGCCCAACAGGTCGACCAGCGCACGGCGGATGCTGGCGTTCGTGACGCCTCCGGACGTGAGTAGGAGCTTCAAGATTCCTCCTGAGTGGAGTGCGACGATTGGAATGAGCTCAGGCCCATCCTGGAGGCATCCGAGGCTGGGCTCCTTGTCTTGGCGCTCTTCTATGGGCGCCATTCAACTGCTCAACGAACGCCTCACTTCAAGTTCGACGTCCCGCCAAGCATTCTTACGGACCTCCGCAACCACGCACTGTCATCGGCAGATCCGGATACTGAGGTGCGCGCCGATTGGCGGAGGCAAGTAGCGGTCCGTGGATGCGGCGTAGGTTGGCTGGCCATGGGGTGAATGGCCCGGGCGGCCCAGTGACCTGCGAACTTGTGCGGCCTGTCCGGCCCGTCAAGCGTTGCACGCTCCGTATCGCATGTTGTCCGGCGATTCCTACCCAGACCGATCCAGCCATGAATGTGCACGCTGCCGATGTTGGTGCGCTCGATCACGATTTACGATCACCGGCGGCGATGTGACGCGCCTTGACGCCCGGCGTCGGCCGACGATACGGGAACCTGGGCGCGCAGGCCCTGCTGAGCGCCGGGCGCTTCTGCTGCGGGAGCGCGGGCGAAGGTCGGCGCCGCCGTCGCGGCATTCAAATCGTCAGCCCTGTTCCTCCACCACGTCGTACCAGACGGTGCTGGACGGTCCGTCCTCGAGCCCGGCCAGCTCCGCGCGGGTTGCCGTGAATGTCTCGTCGTCGTGCCAGCGGGCCCAGTGCTCTCGTGACCGCCACGTGCCGATGATTGCCCGCCGCCGCGGTTCGTCGACCTCCCTGAGCAGCTGCACGGCAACTCATCCGTCCATATCGGACGCGGCCCGGACGCGCTCGTGCATCGCGCGATCCCACTGATTTCTTATCTCGTCTTTCAAGGTCACGGTCGTGACGACGGTCATCATGGCTTTGGCTCCTCGCATCTCGGACACTCCCTATGGGTGCCAGGTACGACGGCAGCAGCGCGCTCATGATGTTGGGACGACGCAGAGAGCAGCGTGCCGCCGACGCTTGGCTGTCCCCGCGCATGCGGTATGACTCGCGTTCAGGACGCGCGCGGACCGCGCTACAGAGGGGTGTCGGGAGGTCGCGCGGGATTGAGAATCGTGGGGGTCATCCCTCCTCGGAGGGGAAGATCGGCGTGAAGTCCGCGACGCCGGCGACCTGCAGTAGCTCGGAGCGCTCAGGTGCCGCAGAAGGTCTGGTAGGTGCCGAAGTGCTCCGGTGCCGGCTGGGCGTAGCGCTCCAGGTCGGGCCGCTCGTCGTAGGGCGAGCGGATCGCCTCGAGCAGCCGCCGGACCGGGTCGAGGTCGCCGCCGGTGGCCGCGGTCAGCGCCTCCTCGACCAGGTGGTTGCGCGGGATGTAGACGGGGTTGACCCGGTCCATCGCGTCGGCGTCCGGGCCGACCGCACGCCACTGCTCGGCCCAGGCGTCGAGTGCCGCTAGGTCCAGGAACAGGCTGCGTGCCGGCTCGGTGTCGCCGCGGGCAGCGGCACCCAGCGCCCGGAAGAAGCCGGTCCAGTCGACACGACCGTTGCGCAGGAGCCGGACCAGGTCGTCGACCAGGGCGTCACCGACAGCATTGTCCAGACCCTCGGGCAGCCCGAGCTTGGCGCGCATTCCGGCCGACCAGGCGTCGCTGTACTGGCGTCGGAAGCCGTCCAGCGCCTCCACCGCGAGCTCGACCGCCCGCTCCTGGTCCTCATCGAGCAGCGGCAGGAGGGTCTCGGCGAAGCGGGCGAGGTTCCACTCGGCCATGAGCGGCTGGTTGCCGTAGGCGTAGCGACCACCGTGGTCGATGGAGCTGAACACCGTGGCCGGGTCGAAGGCGTCGATGAACGCACAGGGGCCGTAGTCGATGGTCTCCCCGGAGATCGTCATGTTGTCGGTGTTCATGACCCCATGCACGAAGCCGAGCAGCATCCATCGGGCGACCAGTGACGCCTGGGTCGCGACGACCGCCTCGAACAGCGCCTGGTAGGGCCGGTCGGACCCGGCCGCAGCCGGGTGGTGACGCGCGATGGCATGGTCGGCCAGCCGGCGCAGCAGGTCGACGTCTCCGGTGGCGCGGGCGTACTGGAAGCTGCCCACCCGCAGGTGGCTGCTGGCCACACGGCTCAGCACAGCCCCGGGCAGGACGGTCTCGCGGAAGACCCGCTGTCCGGTCGCCACCACGGCCAGCGACCGGGTGGTGGGAACGCCGAGGGCGCATCGCCTCACTCACGACGTACTCGCGCAGCATCGGGCCGACCGCGGCCAGCCCGTCCCCGCCGCGGGCGAACGGCGTCCGGCCTGAGCCCTTCAGGTGCAGGTCGCGCTGCCCGCCCTCGGCGTCAGTGACCTCGCCGAGAAGGAGGGCGCGGCCGTCACCGAGGCGGGGGACGTAGCCGCCGAACTGGTGGCCGGAATAGGCCTGGGCCACCGGCGTGGCGCCGTCGGGCACCGCGCTGCCCACCAGGAGCTGGACGCCTTCGGGCTCCCGCAGCCACGCCGGGTCGAGTCCTAGGTCAGCGGCAAGCACTTCGTTGAGCACCAGCAGGCGCGGGTCGGGGAACTCCTCGGCTTGCCAGCCGACGGCCAGCTCCGGCAACTCGTCTGCGAAGCGGTTGCCGAGGGTGATGCTCGAGGTCGGTGCGACGCTCATACCTCCACGGTACGGCCCCTCGCCGCGCCACCCCCTCCGTGATATCGGGGAGGGGCGGCGGTCAGGTGACCATCCCAGCTTCGAGTCGGATGATGCCGACCGCGGATCAGGCCGCGTGATGGATGCTGCTCGGCTTCGTGCATGGGGTCATGAACACCGACAACATGACGATCTCCGGGGAGACCATCGACTACGGCCCCGGTGGGGGCAGTGACTTGTGAGACGGACTCGGCGGCCCCGTTCAGTCTTGTACGCTCCCTATCGCATGTTGCCGGCGGGATCTACCCAATCCGCAAGTGGATTCGCTGCGCGCGGCAACCGGGGAGGGTGCACATTGCCCATGTTTGGCTGGTGCGCAAAGGTGTGCGTCGGGCCGGGGAGAACTGTGGAGGGGCTCGAAATCGCGCGACTGTTTAAGCCACTTCGTGACGCCCTGGCGGTCGCCTTCATTGTTTCCGCCGCCCTGTTTCGCGACGGACTGATCGCGGTCATCCTCTACGTCAGCCAGGAGCACGCTCACCACGTCTCTGATGCCATTTCGAAGGCTCTCAAACTCGAGGGCACCGCTCCGGTCTAGCGACCCGCAGGCGTTGCGCCCCGCCTGGCCTTCAGCCTTGCTTGACAGACGAGCCAGGATCTACACGGCCGGTCGCGAGCTACTTCGCGGCGCGATGTCAGAGCCGACCGAGCAACTCCGCCTTCTTGGTCGCGAACTCCTCGTCGGATACGACACCGGCGGCATGTAGCTCTGCGAGCTGTTTCAGTTGCTCCATGGGACCCGGGGCCTCCTGAGGCACCTGCGCCTGTACGTAATGGGTAGGCCGATCACGCTCGGCGATCGCGGACTCAAGCGCGGACCGGAGAACAGGTGAACGTCGCCTCCTGGCTCCGCCGAACGATGACCGAGTTCTCATCGTGGGCAGCGCCCGCCGTTTGGTGGCCGAAGCGAGACTGTCGCTCGTTTCCGCCGCCGAGCGAGAAGGCGATGAAGCCGTTTACCGCGGCCCCAGGCGGTTTCCATTGAACCGAGGTGATGGATCCAACCGGGATTCGTTTGTCGCCCTTGCCTACAGATGCGCGCGCCAAGAAGCCCTTGCGGCTGATGGTGACGAAAGTGCCATCGAAGGTGACGGTGCCGTTGTGTCCTTTGGCCGACAGAACACCGGTGTGCTCGGGAGCCGCCTGACTCGGCTGAACCACGTGCGGTTGGCTCGGCTGCGCGACTGGAGCGATGTGGTCGGTCCACGCGGCGCCATCCCAATAGCGCTGCTGGCCAGGAACCTGAGGATCAAGGTGCCAGCCGGCCGGTGAGGTTGTCATGTGTTTGCCGTCCAAGTGCTCGTGAGAATCGTGTCCGACCAACGTAGACCCGGATCACGCCATCTAGCCCGAGAACGCCGTATCTCAAGTCAGATGATTCCCAGGTGCTGAACAAGCCGAAATGACCTGCTTCCGATGTAGGTGCGGTGACACACATCGCATCGGTCTCGTCGGCTGATCTCGCGCGCGGAGCACCGGTTGGTTGGCTGTCCTGCGTCCCGATCGGCCGCCCGTCCACACTGTCACTTCACGGCCTTGTCCGACACCTCGCCGGCGTCGAGCGCTGGTGGTTTCAGCAGAACTTCGAGCGCCGCGACGTACCGTTCCTCTTCCTCACCGCAGACAACCCCAACCTCGACTTCGACCCGCCCTCGGACGCCGACTTCGCCGCCGACCTGGAGGCCTGGCGCGCGGAGTGTGCGGTCTCCCGCGAGATCGTCGCCGCTCACGACCTCGACGACACCACGCGCCCGCTGGATTGGTACGAGGACGTCGACCTGCGCTGGCTGGTGCTCCGGATGATTACCGAGTACGTCCAGCACCGCGGGCACCTCGACCTGCTTCGCGAGGGGTGGACGCGAGGACCGGCGCATGAGCCCGATGGCCGAATCCCAACCGGCGCCGGCGCGGCTCGCTCACCGTCATCGCCAAGACTCGTCCCGCTACACCCTCACGATGAAGATTCCGGGACTGGGTGTCGTACGGTCCAGACAGAACGTTAGCCGCCGTGTCGAGGTGCCGATGCTTGCACGCTCCCTATCGCATGTTGGCGGGTGCGACCTAGCCCCGCGCTTTGAAGCGTGAAACTGCACACTGCCTCTGTTGGTCTGGCAACCGCTTCCCCGGCGGTGGTGTGCGGCGAAAACAGGGGAAAGGGGGAGCCCGGTTCAACGGGGCACCGGACCGAGCACGGCCACGCCGGGACGCGGATCGCGACTCCCCTTTTCCGTCTTGACAGTCATAGGCGGTGGTTGGACGCACCTCTCGGGGCGGGCGGATAAGCATGAGAGTGCGTTTCAGGCACGCGTGCTCGGGGCCACCTCACGTACCATCACGCAGTTGCCCTGGCCCTTGGGCCGGTCGTAGGTGAAGCCCTCGCGCTCGTACATCGTGCGGGTGCCGTTGTAGAGGAAGGACGAGTTCTTCTTCCGCACTCCGCCGGTGTCGTGCGGGTAGCCCTCGACCAGGCCGCCGCCGGCCTGCGCGATCAGCTCGACGGCTCCGCGCAGGGCGATCGCCGCCAGGCCCTGACCGCGAAGTCCGCGCTCGACCAGGATGCACGTGATCCGGTGGTCGGGCAGCCGCTCGGCAGTGGCCAGGTACTCCTTGCGGTGCTGGATGTCGGGCAGCTCCTCGGGCGATCCGTACTCCGCCCAGGCGACGGCCCGGTCGCCGTCGTAGACCAGCGCCGCGTGCGCGACCCCGTCGGCTACCAGACGTTGCTTGAGCGCCCGGTTCCCCTCGCGGCTCTGGCCCTTCTCCGCGCAGTCGGGATGGAACTTCGTGCACCAGCAGCCGGCGAACATGCCCCCGTTCCGCTCGACGAGAGCGGCGAAGTCGCTGAACGTCTCCGACGTCAGCGCCTTGATCGTGAAGTCGGGCATGCTGGCAACCTAACCCGGATTGCGGACGTTCGGCGTACGGTAGCTCACGCCGTACGCGCAGTCGAGGGCGAGGGACGCGGCCAAGCGTCCCCCGCTAGACGGACGCTCATCGGCAGTTCTCGATCGTTGCGAGCGAGCCGACACGCGGCGGAAATACGCACGGTGTCGCGGCAGGTAGGAACCAGCAGCCTCGCGCCTCCGAAAGGGATCCGCCTAGGGCGCCTACCAAAGCCACGAACCGAGTGCAATGCGGACGGGCTTCGTCCGGAAGCGCGCCTACGATGACAGGCATGTTTCCCACACTCCACCGAGCTCCGGTCATCAGCGGAGCGCGCGTCCATGGGGCAGTGCTGTTCGGCCACCCAGGCGGTCAGGCATGAGGTTTCCCCCGGGCTTCGCTTCACGGCCGGCAAGCCGCCGGAGTGGGACGTCGACCGGTTCCTTCATGGTGACGAGACCGACACCGCCCTGATTACCCTGGAGCGGAACCGGCGCACGTTCGCTTGGAAATGCGCCGACATCGACGCCGAAGCCATGGCCCTCCCACTCGCTTCCTCGTCGGTGACGTTGGGTGGCTTGCTCAAGCACCTGGCCTGGGTCGAGGAGCTCTACATTCAACATCGCCTGGCGGGCCGGCCGGTAATGGCGCCGTTTGACAGGCTCGATCTCGAGCGCGACTGGGAGGACTGGCCTTGGCGCACTGCGGCCCACGACACCCCGTGGGCCCTGCGCGAACAGTGGGTCTCGACAGTGCATCGATCCAGAGGCTCTAACCGAGGCGCTGTCAAACGGTGAGCTCGACCAGCCGACCCACAGCGGGATGAGTCTGCGTCGGTTGCTGGCCGACATGATCGAGGAGTATGCCCGCCACACCGGCCACGCCGACCTCCTCCGCGAAGCGGTAGACGGATCCACCGGCGAAGGACCCCCCAAGACTTCCCAGTGCCATAGACCAGGAGTCCTCCCCGCCGCCTAGAGATCGACAGAGCAACCGTCAGCGCCAGGTTGCCGGTCACGGGACCATGAGAGAAGCGCCAGGTCCCGATAGCCAGTCCCGGTGACGCCTCACGGCCAGAGGGCTGGCTAGGGTGCGTCCATCTTGGCGGGATGTACCCGCATCACAGTGGGCGCTGTGACGCGGGTCTGCCGCTAGCCTGACGGTCGTCTGGCGCATCGTGAGCGCCCAGAGCCGCTCCGATGTTGCACTCTCCCATTCGCATGTTGTCGGGCGATTCGTACCCCTGACGTTCCAAGCGTGAAGCTGCACGCTCCCCATGTTCGGGCGAGCGTCGTTCCGGAGGGGCGGCCTGGGACGGGGGAGTTAGGGGGAGGGCCGCCGTCCAGGGACGGGCGACGTCAGGACCTGACTTCCTTGATAGTCATATGCGGTATGACTCTCACCCTCATCGCCATGAGCCATGAGCGGACGCTTCGTCAGTCCGGGACCTACAGTCAGGCCATGGAGTCACGCACAGTTGAGGTCGACGGCGCGGCCCTGCATGTTGGCGTAGCCGGTGAGGGCCCGGACGTCGTCGTTCTCACTGGCGGGCCTGCCTGCGTTCAGTATCTGGAGAGGGACGCGATATCGCCTTCTGGGTACCGAGCCTGGTACCCCGAGCCACGCGGCGTTGGGCGCTCGACGGGGGGGCCGCACACGATGGACCGGGCGGTCGACGACCTAGAGGGCGTTCGCCGTGCCATGGGCTTGGAGAGCTGGCTTGTGTTGGGGCACTCGTGGGGCTGCGACCTTGCCGTCCGTTACGCGATTGAGCACCCCCATGCCGTCAGAGCCGTCGTCGGCATCGCAGGTCGCGGCTTTCAACGGGACAGGGTCTGGTCCGAGGAGTACGAGGCGGGGCAGGCACACGAGCCCGTCGTGGAAATTGAGTGGAATGCCGACGTCTATGCAGCCCTCAGCGCCTCCTTCACGGAGTGGGTCCATAGACCGGATCTGTGGCGACGTGTCGCTGACTGTCGCGTGCCCATGCGCTTCATCGCCGCGGGGACAGACATTCGTCCTTCGTGGCCTCTGCAACAACTGGCCGCCCTTGCACCGCACGGCACGTTCCAGGTCGTACCTGGAGTCCCTCACGACTTCTGGGCGTTGGAGCCCGCGCTGTGGTCGGTGACCGTAGAGACCGCCTTGTCCGAGGTGTAACGAACGCCCTCTCATCAGGCATGTGAGTGCTTTGGATCCGCGCCGAAAGCCGGCGGAAAGTGGCGCCTCTCAACGCTTTGCAGAGTGGAGCACCGGGGCGGCTTGTCGGGCGGCCACGATCATTTGCCGAGCTGTGGCCAGGACGTACTCAGCGGAGTGGAACTCGAGCGCGGCCTTATAGATCGCAGTGCCGATGGGTGCGCCGTTGATGTAGAAGGCCCTGTCGCCGACTGTCCACCTGTCTCGGATGAGCATCTGCGGGGCCCGGTTGCCTTGCGGGCGTAGCTCCACATCGTGCCCGTCAGCATTCAGAGCGTCACAGAGGCGGCTGAGGTCGGTCATGCACATGAACAGGAGTTCGCCCCTGAGGATCTCGAGCCTTGCGCTGAACGGGATGTCGAAGAGCCAGAAAGGGAGGCCGGGCGAGGCGAAGCGCGCCCGCTGGGTCGGAACATCCCACATCTGGATCACTCGCTGGCCTTGAGACTCGGGCTCCTTCGCGGACCAGCGTTTGAGGCTCTCAAGCTGCCCAAATGCCTTCACACCTTCCGGGGTCAGGCCGCCTCGCTGGTAGATCGCGGCATAGAAGAACGTGTCATCGGCAGCCTCTCCGGAACACCCTTCTCGGTGAGCCTGGCGGATGAGCCGGCGGACCATCCGCCAGTCCGAGGAGGCATCGGTCTCGAGGTGGACGGCGATCGAGGGCTGGGGGAGGCCGGTGACCAGCCCGGTCGAGGCCGAATTCATTTTTAGGGCTGACTGGTGCATGCGAAGGGCTTGTCGGTCTGCCCTGGTCCGGGGAGTCGTGACCTTGAGCTCGGCCGGCGAGACTGCAACGTGACGGCCAGTGTCTGGGTCGAACTCACGTGCCCCGATCAGGCTCACTTGGTACTCAAGCTCCTCCGTCTCACCGTCGCCGGTGGGGGTTGCAGAGACCATGTGCGACTTCACTTCCAGAGTCGTATAGGGGTCTCCTACGTCATCGACGCGAACGAACGTGACGTCGCCAATCCGGAGGCAGTCCGTCACGTCATGCAGGAGCGGGAACCCCCAACCTCGGGAGGCGAGGTTGTCCACGAGTGCCAACAACGCCTCACTGTCGCGGCTCCTCTGGGCGATCGGCACCGGGTCGTTCTCGCCGAGAGTCTCGATTCTTTGACGATCGAGCCGGAGGACCAGCCACGCCAGGGTGTCGCCGAGGTGCCGCGCGTGCCATCTGAGGGACTTCAACGTCTCCGCGAGCTCGCGGTCCCGGCTCCGTCGAGGGCCGCTGTTATTGGTGGAGATCGCCTTCTGGATGTCACGCTGCAACTGCATGAGCGCCATCTGCCACGCACCCGGGCCGCCCTCGAAGCGATCCCACTTGTTGCGCAGCAAAGTTGCGGCGAGTTTCTCGATGCGGAGCTCGAACCGCCGAGACTGCGAAACCACCCGAGCGCCCCCTTTCCGAGCCGCGAGCGTACGCCCCTGATCCGAGTCGCCGGGTCATCTTCCGTGTCTGAACAAAAGTACGACCAACCCCCCTGCCATCCACGCCTCCGCCGATGAGGTGGTGCTGCTCGAGCTCGGTCGGCCCGAGGTCGACCTCGATCGTGCGCAGGATCATCCTCAGACCATCGCGACCCTGGGGGCCGGCGGCGTGGTTGACCATGCGGTGGCCACCAGGTCGTCCAGGACCGTTTCGTCGCCCGCCCGCGGCCGTCGGAACAGGTCCTCGACCACGTCCCGTGCGCTGCGCGGGGACCCTGTCTCCGGCTCTGCCCCCGGATCCGCCAGGTCGGACCGCGTCATGCCGTCGGGATGCCCCTCGGGCCACTGGACGAGCTCGATGCGGTAGCCGTCCGGGTCGGTGACCCACGCCGTCCAGAATCCTCCCGAGCCGTCGGGCGATCCGGGCTCCTCCGCCTGGACTCCTCGTGCGGCCAGCTGCGCCACCGTCGCGTGCACGTCCTCGACCTGGATCACCACGTGGCTGAGTCCGCCGGGCTCAACCATTCCGTAGGTGGGGTCGTGCACGAGCTCGAGGGCAACGAACTCGTCGCCGGGGAGCTTGAGCATCGTCAAGGTGCCGAGCTCGGTGGCAGGTACGTCGCCGAGCACCTCGTAGCCGAGGGCGGTGTAGAACGCGATCGACCGCTCCAGGTCGGCGACCCTCAGGCCCAGGTGCAGCGTCCTCATCCTCGGTCCTCGATCGACTTCGTCGACGATGGCGTTACGGGGAATACGAGATGGGTGACCCGATCGCCTTGGACGCACTCGATCGGGGCGCCAAGGGGAACATCGTCAGTCGAAAGCTCCCCGAAGAAGGGGCGGCCCTGGCCCATGACCTCCGGCACCAGGTCGACGGCGACAGCATCCAGCAGGCCGAGCTCAAGGCACTGACGCGCGATGGTGCCGGCCGTCACCGCCACCGTGGCCTCCCCGGAGATCTCCTGCGCCTTCGCGACCGCAGCCTCCACACCGTCGGTGACGAAGTGGAACGGAGCGTCCGGATGAGCCTCGACCCAGTCAGTCGGGATCTGGTGAGTCACCACGACCACGGGCACCCCGATTGTGTGCTGACCTCCCCACCCGTCGGTGAAGTCGAACAGTGTGCGTCCGCACACCAAGACACCCAGCCCATCCACCCAAGCGCGCCAGTACTCGGCGCTGGGTGGACTCATGTGGAAGGTAATGCGGTCATCGACCGTGGAGACCTCGACTTCACCGTTCTGCAACCAGTCGAAGAGCCGACCGATCGTGTTGTCGTGCCTGGCGATGAAGCCATCCAGCGACATCGACGCCGAAGCGATGACCTGTCCCATGTGGTGCTCCTTCAGTCCGAGAATGGTTTCGTGTACCGACCAGCGAACAGCAGCGAAGTCATCGATTGACAGGATCGCGATCCACGAGCCACGCCCCTGGAGCGAGCCCAAACGCGGTGGAGTGACGCGCCTCGGGGCCCGGCTGGCGAGTTGCGGTGAATCCTTGTGGCAACGGACGTCGAACGGTTCCTCTACGACAAGCGGCGCCGTACGCATGGCCGATGGCCTTCCTCGACGAACTGCGGGCGCTGACCCTTGAGCTCGAAGCGCTCACCGACCGGTGGGAGGAGGCGCGCGCGCAGCGCGGCACTCCCGATGGTGTACCGATCATCGCTAGGGAAAGTGACCAGGAGATCCAGCAACTCGTGGCGGATCAGCAGGCGTACCAGGAGCGCGAGCGGCAACTTTTGGAGCGCTAGCCGCAAGGTGGTGCGACTCCGGGCGCGTTCTGAGCGCACGGGTGGCGATAGGACGCTGATGGTGCAAAGTCGTCCCTGGCCGGGGCTCGGGCGCGAGACTCTCCACATGGCCGATCGCTATGGCATTCCCGAGACCATGTTCGGCGAGGTCGACGATGAGTTCTACGGCCTCATGGGTCGCATCGTAATGATGGCAACGCTGGTCGAAGACCGCATCCTGATGCTGCTGTGGTCCGTCGATGATCAACCTCAACCGACTCATGCCGGAAAGCCGTTCCGGCAGCTTACAAACTTGATTGAAGCTCGCCTGGTCGACCTTCCTGCGAGCCTCAGGTCTGACATCGCGAAGGTCGTAACTCGGGCGTCCGACGCGATGAACCGTCGGAACGCGCTGGTGCATAGTCTTTGGCCGAACCCAACACTCGAGCAGGCTCAGGGATGGCGGTCCAAACGCCTCCCGAAGGGCGATAAGGATTACTCCGAAATTGTGTGGACACCGATGTCGGCGGGCGTCATGGCCTCGGACCTCGCTGAGTTGATCGCCCTTAACGACGAGATCGTTCGGTGTGCGAACCTGGCTTGGTCTCGCCAGCGATGAGCGAGCCAGCATGCGGTGATATGACGCGAGGAGGGCCGCCATGCTGCTGGCGGGCCTTAGGTGACATCTCCGTCGGCCAAAGATCCCAGATCGACTCCAAAGGCGTCTTCGACGTACGCAGTGGTGGTCGGTTGGGCATCTAGCGATGCCCGTATATGCGTCGTCGTGTAGAGGCTACTCTTCGGGGCCCACTTGGCCTCCGCCCTCTCTACTGCTCGCACCCACTCGACGGCGACGACGTACTCGCAGG
This sequence comes from Actinomycetota bacterium, assembly GCA_030947625.1. Taxonomy (GTDB): domain Bacteria; phylum Actinomycetota; class Actinomycetes; order Propionibacteriales; family Nocardioidaceae; genus Marmoricola. The sequence goes on along the minus strand of JALZBH010000006.1, from coordinate 14,296 downwards.
TCGCGTTGTCGTCAGCGTCGTGTGCGATGTTGGGTTCGACAAGGTCATACTCTCCGAGCGCTTTGCCCTTGTGTCGGTATAGCGCGTACGGGACAGCCGGCGACCGCACGAGGCCTACGCCGACATAGCCGGCCCCCTTGAGGTAGGCGACGACGACATCACCCTCCTCAAGCCCGCGAAGTGGGTCACTCCACTTCGGTTTGCCACCCGCCGCTAGGAAGCCGAAATGAAGACAGTCGTCCCAATTGCGCGTCTCGCCCTCACCGACGTTGACGTAGTAGATGCCGTTTTCGAAATCGAAGCGCGCGAGTCGTTTGTGAAAGGTGTCGCGCGGCCGAAACTTTCCGACGTATTGACCTGACGCAACATTCGTCAGCGTGCGACCCAGCTTCCAGATGAGGGTGGTCTCGACCATCAGTGCTTCGGCCGAGGTGAGGCCCCTAGCGATGATCCGGATGATGGGCTCGAGTCCCTCCTGCTGGATCGCCTTGATGCGCGCGACCTTGACGGAGTCGCCGGTGTCCTGGAGATGTGCCTGGCTGCGCGACCCGGTGCCCTTCCCGTAGTAGAACTCCTCCAGGTTGCGCGGGTCGATGTACACGTAGACGTAGTAGCGATCGGACATGTCCACAGTGTCCACCTAGAGGCTGATGGATCTCGCGGGCGCACCACGGCGAGGGCGTTTCGCCGACGTCGCGCCCGATGGTGGCGAAGCGACGCATGCTTGCATGCCGTCTGCCAGGTCGTCCGACGGTCGTCGAGTCGCGTGTTTCAACTTGGGCATGCAAGGATTCTTGCCGTGGATGCCGGCATGATTTGGACGCTCATCGGGGTGGTTCTGGCTGTCATCGGCATCGGCCTGACGGTTTGGCTATCGCGGCCCGCAAAGCCCAAGGTTCGAGTTGAGGGTCGCGAACGCTTGGGCTTCGTACGACACACACCTCGGAGACTGGTGCGCGTCGATTGACGCGATCAACTTCGGCAATGCGGCAGTGACCCTTGCCGGGTTCGGCTATCGATTCCCTGATGGGGGAAATCTCATTTCCACGAGACACGAGCCGGGCTCCACTCACCTACCGCACCGCCTTGAGCCGCGGTCCAACGCAACTTTCATGATGTCCGCGGAAGGGATCCTTCATGAATGTGCGCAGCGAAGAGTCGATCCATCGGCATTGAAGTCCTGGGTGAGAATGCAGACCGGCAAGACCGTCTTTGGTCCCCCACCACCCATCGAGGCCGGCGACTAGAGCGAGCTGCTCTTCCAGGACCGAAGCGGCGGTTTGACGCGGCCTGACGACTCTCCCCTCGTGGGGTCTCGGTGGCTGCGGAGGACGACCTGCAGGAGCTGAGGACGAGTTGGGGGTTCTTTCCCGCTGGCGATCTCTGCTGAACTACACGCATGTCCTCAGCTGACGCCGATCCAAGGAATCTTGTCACTGTGTCCGCCGCCAGCTTCGAGACACCGGCGCTAAGTCACCCGCTGAAGTTCCCGGTGCCGTACAGCGATACCGCGGCTGGGCAGGGCAACTACTCCCGCGCGTGGAACATGATCCAGTACGTCTTCGACCTACCTGACCCCCGCTCATTTCCGCCGTTGGTAGAGATGTCGAACGACGAGGCCCGGGTCCTCGACAGGTACGTGCATTCAGTCCGAGAGCTTGCCGACGGGTCCTTCCTGACGTTCCCGATCAGACTGACCATCCGCTTCAACCAGAGCGACGTCTGGGTCGAGAACCAGAACTTCCCAACCAACGAGGTAGTCCGCGGATTCTCCGTGATGTTCCGACAGATCTACTCCGACGATGAACATGCGAGCTTCAACAAAGTCGCCCGCATCCTCGGGAAGGTAAACCACGCGGCAGGGGATGGGCATGCTGACCTCCGAATTGACCATCTGAAGGCATGGCGTCGCGCGTCGGGCATGATGCGAGCGAACCACCTCAAGGTCCTCGTCGGACGTAAACAAGAGGACGAGCATTCGATCTCCTGGGGCACTCTCCCCCAGGAAGACCACTCGCCGGCCCAGATCATCAGCCAGTACAACTACGGCGATGACATCCACTGGGGCAAGCATCGCGACGCTGTCGCCGCCTTCAACTCCGATCCAGCCTTTTCGGCGAATCGGCGGCTTGACTTCTTCGACGCTGTGGAACACCTAGCACACCTGTATCTAGGCTTTGGCGTCTTGGTCAAGGCAGCGCAGGGGAAGGAGTAGCCGAACCTAGCGTCGCTCAACTCGACAGCTCGCCTCGAGCCCTCGCGGCGTCGAACTGGGCGCTGTGCACCTCCCCCACTCTGGGCGGTAAGCAGCGGGTCCAAGGATGCGGCGTAGGTTTGGGCGAAACCCTGGCGTGGATGCCCCGGTCGAGGCAGTGGGCTGAACGTGGACCGACCCGTTGGCGTTGCACGCTCCCTATCGCATGTTGTCCGGCGAGGGTTACCCCGCGCGGTCTGAGCGTGAATGTGCACCCTTCCCATGTTTGCGCCGGGGATCCGCCGTCGCCCGACAAGGAGCCAGCTGTCTTCCGGTTCTGTCCGTTTTCCACAGTCCGCCGCGGCGGTTGTGGCGGTGCAGTTCACCGCGGGTCTACGTTAGCGCGATGGCAGCTCAACCACACCGCCCATTGCTCGCCAAGGTGACCGATGAGTTGGCTGTCCACCTCGCTGTGGACCGGCTGTTCGGCCCGTGCCTGCGGCCGGACTGCCCGGGGTGGGCGATCGCGCCCGATGGCGAGGATTCGGTGCAGCTCAAACAGAGGCGAAGGGGAGTGCGTGATCGCGGCCGACAGGGTCCGTGACGGTCATAGTCACCCCGCCCGTTATCGCTGCCCGGTTGGGCAACTCTGCTTAACAGTCATAGGCGGCGAAGTGACGTAGGTTGCCCACCGGCGCCTGACCGCCCGCGCCACGCTCACCAAGATCGAGACCGTCGGCATATCGGCCAACGGGTAACTCATGAGCCCTCCGACTGGGAGGGCATCGAGACCTCCACCCTGACGGCCTGCGAGCACGTGCCCACCGAGGCCGGCCAAGGTGCACCGCTTGACCGGGTTGCTCGACGCCTGTGGGGCGTCCCGTTCGCCCTCAGTGTCGATATCACCCCCGGCTCCGGCATCGTGCTCGCGGCCGATTCGGTAGCCCTCAACACCGACCGGGAAGTCCGCATCGACTGGTCCGAGAATGTCGCCGACGATTTCAGCCGTAACAGCTCCGTTCCCGTTGCGAAGGCCGGTTTGCGTCGAGCATCTACGCCTCGGCCGGTGTCGTGAACATGGACCTCGTCGCGTAGTTCAGGGTCTCCCGGCCCGTCCGCTTCTATGGGGATAGCTCGGCGGGCGGGTCGGGCCAGCACGCGACGCGACTCGGAAACCATAGGGTCGTCCACCCCATCGACGGACCTTCGTGATTGTCTTGCGTCTCGTGGAGCCCGAAGACCTTCGCCCCCATCTCGCCGACTTCGTGGTCTGGCGTGGCGCCCATCTCACCGGCTACGAGAAGGGCGAGGCGCAGATCTTCCTGGATCGCCTGTTCAAGGCCTTCGGGCATGAGGGTGCGATCGAGGCCGGTGCCCACTACGAGGACCGCATTCAGCGTCTGGACTATCTGGGCGTCACCTACGCCGACCTGATGTGGAAACCACGCGTCCTGGTCGAGATGAAGAAGGCCGGGACCGATCTGGCTCGTCACTTCCGCCAAGCGTTCGACTACTGGCAGCTTGCCGTTCCCGACCGCCCGCGGTACGTCGTGCTGTGCAACTTTGATGAGTTCTGGGTCTACGACTTCGACCAGCAGCTCGACGCACCGATGGACATCGTCAAGATCGAGGATCTTCCCAGGCGCTACGAGGCGCTCGCCTTTCTTTTGCCAGAGGAAGATGCCCCAATCTTCGGCAACGACCTCATCAAGGTCACCCGAGCGGCGGCGGCGCAGATGTCTGGGGTCTTCCGATCGATGGTGGACCGCGGGGTCGACCGACTCGCCGCCCAACGCTTCGTCCTGCAATCGGTGATCGCGATGTTCTCGGAGGACATCGGGCTGCTGCCGGGCCACTTCTTTACCCGCACCGTGCAAGATGCGACCAACGGACGGGAGGCCTACGACCTCCTGGGAGCCCTCTTCCGTGAGATGAACTCCGAGGGTCGGACGCCGGGTGGAAGGTTCGAGGGGACACCCTATTTCGACGGTGGGCTCTTCGCGGACGTGCAAGCGATCGAGGTGACCGACGCCGAGTTGACGGCTGTGCGCGGCGCCAGCCAGACGGACTGGTCGGCGGTGCGGCCGGAGATCTTCGGCACCCTGTTCGAGACATCAATGGACAAGGGTGAGCGACACGCGTATGGCGCTCACTTCACCACCCAGGCCGACATCATGAAGGTTGTCCGCCCGTGCATCGTCCAACCGTGGCAGGAGCGGATCGACGCCGCCAGAACCATAAACGACTACGAGCGCCTACTGCTGGACATGGCGGCGTTCAGAGTTCTGGACCCGGCTTGTGGCTCCGGGAACTTCCTGTACGTCGCCTATCGAGAGATGCGAGCGCTTGAGGCCGAAGTCAAACGGCGGATCGAGGAGCGTCGTCGATCCTCCGGCATAGCGGCGCAGGCATCGTTGTCCTACGTCACCACCGACCACTTCTTGGGCATGGACGTGAACCGGTGGGCTGTCGAGATCGCCAAGGTCACGCTGATGATGGCCAAGAAGCTCGCCTCGGACGAACTGGGGGGTGGACAGCAGGACGTGCTGCCGCTGGACAACTTGGACCAGACGATCACCTACGCGGACGCCCTCTTCGACCCGTGGCCACGAGCCGATGTGATCGTCGGGAATCCGCCGTATCTCGGGCGCCGGAAGATGGTTGACGAGCTAGGCGGCTCATACGTCGCGGCCCTCAACGGTCGCTACCCGCACCCCGGCGTTTCGGACTTCGTCACCTACTGGTTCCCGCTGGCTCACGAAACGCTCCCGGATGGCGGCCGCGCCGGCTTCGTTGCAACCCAGGCGATCCGAGACGGGGACTCGCGCCGCAAGTCGCTCGACTACATCGACAGTCACGACGGGCTGATCTTCGACGCCGTCTCGGCCCAACCGTGGTCTGGCGACGCAGCTGTGACGGTGTGCATAGTGAATTGGGTGAAGGGCAGCCAGCACGTCCCAGTAGGGGACAGGATCCTTTGGCTCGACGAGGGCGAGCTCCGCCTGCCGGTCGATCGCATCCCCACGACGTTACGGCCAGTCACGGATGTAACCAAGGCACAGTCGCTACCGTGCAACAAGAAGCCCAAGGTGTGCTTCCAAGGCCAGACCACCGGTCATGTCGCGGGATTCCGGCTCACGAAGGAAGAGGCGGCCGACCTGGTTCGATCGGACCCGGGCTCAGCTCCATACCTGCATCCGTACATCGGTGGCGAGTTGCTGCTCCGCAGCCAGAGCTGGCAGTCCGGGTGATCGATCTACCCCACACGGACGCCGTAAAGGTGAACCGTGAGGCGCCAGGCGCCATCGCTCGCCTTCGTGCGACCGTCCTGCCGGATCGCCAGGCGAAGGCGCGAACCAGGGCAAAAGATGCCGAAGGCATCCTCAAGCGTGACCCTTCAGCGAAGGTGCACTCCCACCACGAGCGATTCCTCGACGGCTGGTGGCGCCACGCCTACCGACGGGAGGATATGCTCGTCGCGCTCCAGGGCCTGGGACTGGGACGCTACATCGGCGTCTCGCGGGTCGCCTCAGAGCGCAGACTTTCCGTTTACACCTTCATCGATACCTCCATCCGTCCGGATGACTCGATGACTGTGATCGCGCTCGACGACGACTACTCCTTCGGCATCGTCTCCTCGGAATTGCACCGGCTGTGGCTGCTCGAGCGATGCTCCAAGCTCGAGACGCGGCTGCGTTACACCTCAACGACCGTCTGGGACTCCTTTCCTTGGCCGCTGAACCCGTCCCCCGACAGTGTGCGGAAGGTCGCGGAGGCATCCAAACGGATCATTGAGCTGAGGCGCGGCTACCTCGAAGATGGCATCACATTGGGCGCGATGTACGACGCCCTGCGTGACGCGGGGCAATCTCCGCTACGCAACGCCCACGACCTTCTTGATACCAGGGTCATCCAGGCATATGGCCTGAACCCGGCCGAGGACCTCCTCGCGCAACTCCTGGCACTCAATCTCGCAGCGGCGGAAGACGCGGCGTCCTCCACCGCACCCGGCGGAGCGCAGTACGGTGCCGCGGCTTACACAACGAACTACCGTCTAACCGCAGCTAACCTATGAGTTCCCAGAGGGGTCAGCGGCGGGGGAAGCCTACGAGCCCAGGCGAGAGGCCGCTCCCGGAACGATTCCGCAGAAAACCTGAATACGTCACGGGTGTCCGTCTATCATCGCTGTCGCACCAGCGCCGATAGAGCGGCGGGCGCTCACCTAGTCTCGGTCCTGTTGGCGTGCTGGTACCTCATCGCCGCGCCGGCCGTGCTGTGGCCGAGCCGGGCCATCAGCTCCGCCAACGTCGCCCCGGCGGACGCGGCCAGGACGGCTCCGGTGTGCCGCAGGTCGTGGAACCGGAGGTCTGGCCGCCCGGCCTTGGCGCGGGCCTCATACCAGCCCCAGCCCTACATGTCCGGCGTGCTGACCCTGCCTAGAAGCTGGCGTGGCGAGGTGGCTCACGCCGTCGGCGGAGGGGAACAGCAGCCCCTCACGGTCCCCGTTGATGTTCGTGGACAGGGGTTCCTAACGGCCGAAACCACGTGCGGCGGGATAGCCGCGTCCGTCGAACGCGTCTGGCGCGTTCTCTGCCACGAAGGCGTGGGCCGGGGTGCCCTCGGCTAGGCCGCCCCACCATCCGCCGTAGTTCCACGACTCCCTCTCGGCGGTGGCGACCACCGTGGCCAGGCTGCGTGCCACCGTCTCGAGCGGGACTTCCAGGAAGGCCGCGTCGCGGGCGGCGTTGTCGGTGGCGATGGTGTCGATGGCCGGCTGGCACCGGTGTTGGTGGAGGGCCGCGCAGCTGGGGTAGAAAGCTCTGCCTGGCCTCCCGGATGCACGGGTCTGCGCCATGACGCACCACCAGAGGTCGAACTGCGCCAGGGCGTCAAGGAGTTGATCGTCGGGCTGGATGTCCCCGTGCGCGAACGGTGACGGCGTGCTCACGTCTGGCCGCAGTTGCGGGCGCTCGGCGATCGCTTGCCGAGTCCACGACAGCAAGGCGCCGCCGGCGTGCTCAGTGCCGACCGCGGCCCCCAGCAGTCCGTTGCGCGACCCGGCGACGTGCGCGTGACGAATCCACGACTCGTAAGCGTAGTCGGGCAGGACCGGGACCCGTCGGTCGACGAGAACGGGAAGCATCGGCCAGCGGGACGCCGCGACGACGAACCGGCCGATGGCCATGACCCGTTGGACCACCTCGAGCCAGTGGCGCGTGGAGACGCGGTCGCTGCCGGGGTCGCCGACGTTAAGGGTGGGGGTCCTGCCGCGTCCGTCGTACGCCGCGCGAAGACTGTCGATGGCCAGGTCGTAGATGTCGGAGCGCTGGTACCTGCTTGCGTTGATGGCGACCACGGCGATGGCGTCGAGCGCTTTCTCGTAGGTGAACTTGGATTGGCTGGCAGCAGATGATGGGGTCGTCTCCGGAGGAGAGTCGACCGGTGGCCCCGTCGCCGGTTCGCGGCCAGGGATGGTGGTGACGACGGCGTCAAGCGTCGACTCAAGGAAGCGTTGGATGCGAGGGGTTGAGGAGCTCTCGAGATGGGTGAGTAGTGCTTCCTCGAAGCTGTCCCAGCTCATGCCGAGCACCAGCGGCGCGACTCCCGTGCCTGCCGCGGCACCGGGCAGAGCGTCGGCGACGGGCTGCGTGGTATCTCTGAGGGCGGTGACGACCTTGTTCAGCAGCTCGTCCACGTCCGCGCGGCTCTCCTCACGCACCCGGTCTCGGTACCTGCCGAGGACCTCGTTCCAGTGGGAGAAACGGAACGCGACGTTGGAGGTGCCCTCGCGGATGACGAACGTGCCCTCGGTGAAGACCGTCTTCATCTTGCCGTCGCCTAAGTTGTACTGGCCGGTCGTCGCAAACGGCACGGGGAGACCGTCCGAGTTGGGCTCGACGTAGACGAGTACGACGACCCGGCCGTCGACGTCGTGCCTCTGGCTGATCATGCTGACGGGCGCTTCGACGTACTTCGCGACCCGGGCCCGAAGGTCGGCGGAGTCGAACTGCCGCGGATCGACGGCCTGCTGGTGGTGGGCGGGCCGGCCGTCGTCGCCGACGCCTACGGCGATGTAACCACCGCGCGGGAGGTTCCCCATCGCGACGCAGTCCTTGACGAAGTCCAGCGACTGTTTGGTGGTCCTTTCGGACAGGTCGAGGGTGGCCTTGAAGTCCAAGCACGTCTCTTCGGCGCCGGCCGCGAGGAGCTCGCGCAGCTTCTCCTCGTCGGTACGCCCGTCGACGACAATCACGCCATCATCATCACCCGATGACCACGTTTCGAGGCAGCCGCCGCTCCGCTGTCCCGAGAGCGGACCGGACACGGATCAGCTCAGACAGCCCAGGTGTCTCCAGCTCCATCGACTGGGCAGCCACAACGCCTTGTCGAGGTGTCCCGGAAGATCACGTGCATAACAAGCGGATCCGGCAAAGGTCGAACCTCGCCTGGTCCGTGCGACCAGGTGGGCAGTAAGCCGGGTCTGCCCACCACTATGTGTCCGCAACGCGGCGAAAAGACGCAGCCGGACCTGGCAACGTAGAGGCCTGGCTAGAAGACCAAACCCCCCACCGCTACGCCCGCTGCAATCAGACCCGCCGCCAGCACCGATGCCATGATGCCGACCAAAATCTGCCCGAGCACACCGATGACACCCGCAGCAGCCCGTTGCCCAGACCGGTCCGGGCCCACGGCCTCACGAAGGGTGGATGGCCAACGGAGGAAGGCCGCAATCAGGCCCGTCAGTCCACGTTCTCGTTCGGCAGCTTCCTCTGCCGATTGCCGCGCCCGGGCGATTGCAGACTCGACGGTGGAGACGACCGTCGTCGGTTCGAGTTGCTGTGGGTCCTTGCTGCTCTCCCAGTTCGCAACCGGGTTCACGTTGTTCACAATGTAGGCCGCGTTGCGCAGAGTGAACGTGCCGCCATATCGCTGATATGCAGGTCCGGCTGCGCCCGCCGCCTTCGCTGTGCCGAGTAGAGCCGCGTCCACTCCTGGCCGCCCACCCCAGGCGCTGCCTCAAGCGCGGACATGGTGAGTCCCCGCGGCACGGCCTAAGCATTGTTGGTGAGTTCCACGTAGGCGTTGCGAAAATCCATCATCAGGTTGGAGTCTCGGAAGTACCGCTGACTCGGCTTCATGCGGCCAGTCTGCCGATAGTCACCGACCCTTGCTCGCAGCAAGGGGGCGCGGTGGACGGGGAGAGGAAGCCCATCGTGCCGGCAGCTCGACTCGTCCAGATCCAGCGCCATGCCCGGGCCTAGGTCTTGGCGCGCACCGCTAGCGATCTATGACGAGTCGCCGCGTCCCTCCTGCAGTGCTCGTCTCGCTGGAGGGTCACTGAAGCTGGAGCGCTTCAGAACGGCTGGCCGGGTGCGACTGCGGCCCCCGACTCGTGGTCGGTCCGGATCCCGGCCGGGATGCCCCCGCTGGGACGGCCGTCGCTGTTATGGGTGATACGGCGCGGAACGCCGCAGGCCCCCGCGAATTCGTGCAGGTCCAAGTTCGGATCGGAGTGCAGCAATACCTGCGCAACCACCCACATGACATTGGTACGGACGTGGTCGGCTTCTTCAGCGGTCAGCACCTGCAGGCCGCGGTTGGTGTCGATCTCCCGGCGGTGGCCAGCGCGGTCCAGGCGCCAGGGCGCGTCGGACCAGTCATGGTTGGCGATCTCTGCAGCGAACTCACGGGCAATGCGACTCAGCATGGTGTCCTCCGATTGGACTGGTGACCGCCCTCCCCGACGGAGAGCATGTATCGATGGTACGCCGAGCCGCCCAGCGAGGCGGCCGCCGAAGCAGTGTCAGCGGTCTGCTGTAGGTCGGTTGCCGAAACTTAAGCCCGGCAGCCCTAGTGACACCTCGACCGAACAAGGTGCAGGGGTGCCATCGTTCCCGGCGAGAAGGGAATGATCCGCCGATCCAATGGTCGACGCGCGGCCCGTCGTCCTGGTCCGGATCGAGACTGCCCTGCGGCAGTCGGTCACAACTGGTAGTTGTTGGCCCGGTCCTGGGCTTGGGCCAACGGTCGAGGGCAGCCTCGAATGCCACGTCGCCTGAGGTCATGGCGGTGTGGATGTCGGCGCGGGTGCGGGCGTCGAAGGTGACGTCGAGACCTCCATCGATCCACCGCATCGCGAACCGGGTTTCGCCGCTCCTCAGGAAGGTCTCTGCGGCGCCGAAGGCGGCGACGACCTCGGTCAGGCCGGTGTGGGCCGGCGGTAAGGCGGCGGTGAGGATGTGGTCGAAACCCGGAGAGAGCCTGGCGGGCATGGGTCCGCCGGGGACATGGACCAGGATCGCTGTGTCGCCCTTACCGAAGCCGCCGTGCGTGTCGCTATTGCGGAACTGCTCGGCTGTCTGGCTCAGGGAGTCGTAGACGGCCTTCGCTTCGGGGGTGTCGATGCCGACGACGCGTCTCCACTTCTCGGCCCAGGTCTCGCCGATGACCTTGGGGACCGGGATGTCGGTGGGTGCCCAGCTTCCGAACGGCAGCATCAGGACCAGGACGTGCTCGAGCCAGGAGAACCACGCGGTCGTCATGGCGGTGATGCAGAACCGGATGTTGGACGAGAGGAACCAGGGGCCGAAGAAGTCGACGCCTGCGGCCTGTTTGGCGTATTCGATTAGCTGCTTGCGGACCTTGGTGTTCCCGTGCCCGTCTGTGAGCCCCTGGGCCTGCCACCTGAAGTACTGGTAGCCGCCGTGCAGGCGGGCAGCGACGTTGAGGAGGGTGAGGTTCCCGGCCTGGGTCTGGGCCGCGACGTGCGGCGCCAGGACGTGCTTCTCGACGAACTTGCCGGCCTTGGCGATGCTGGCCGTGGCGTCCAGGGCGAAGGCTGTCGTGTCGCCGTCGAACCGGTCGGTGACCCGCAGGCGGGGCCCGTACAGAGTGTCGGCAAGGACGACGTCCACCCCACGGAAAGTGCCCTCGAGCTCCCAGGCGGTCTTGTCGCCTCCCCATCGCTGGGCGAAGCCGGCGCGGAGCAGCGCCAGGCGGGCCGGCTGGAGGAGGGGCAGCTGGTCGTTGACTGGGCAGACGTGAAAGGTGCCGGTCTGGTCGTCGCGCGGCCCGAAGTCGCTGAGCAGCCGGCCGAGTGTCGCCGCGTGGCCGGCCTCGATCGGCACTCCGTCTACGTCGTCCATGACGGCTCATCTATAGCGGGAGCACTCCTCTTTCGTACGGTCTGGCGTCGACGCGGGACACCGAGGCGAGACGTCGATGACAGCGCGAAGCTGTCCTGGGCACAACCGAGTTCCTGCGGGCTCGTGGTGTCCACCTACAACTCGTCGAGAAGGCGCCCCGCCAGGAGGGCCGTGGCTCTGGCGACGAGGCGACCCTCGGCGCCGGTGAGGGGCACCGTACGTCGAGGTGCGTCCGGCCGGCCGTGCCCGGACCCTGCCTCGTTCCTCAACCGGTTGATGGCCAGCCCGAGGAGAAACAGGCACTGCTGGACCTGGCGGTGCGGATCGGAGCTGAGGTGGCTCGACAGGTCGGGCGGCACCTCGAGGTCGAGGACCCGGAACGCGTTCGCGAGGGTGACGGGGAAGCTGCCGGCATGACCTCCGACCTGGTAGTCGCCGACCTTCTCCACGAGCACGTGACGAGCAGCGGCCTCGTCGAGCTCTTTGCCGGTGCCGACCTGGAGAGCCGCGTCGTCCGGGTTGGCGTTCATCCGCGCGACGAGTGTCTGTAGTGCCTCGGTGAGTGCGGTGCCCTCGAGGTTGTCGAGAACCTTGGGCCGCAGCGCACCCGCGGTGTCGAGGTCGAAGCCTAGGTTGGCGAACACGTCCTGGAGACGAGTGATCTTAGGCTCGCCGGCGTAGGTCTCGATGGTCGGCTCGAACATGCCGTCGGCCCGCAGCAAGTCGACAACGTGGCGACCCAGGGCCAGGCCGGCCTTCGCGTCGTGGTCGGTGGCGAACACGAAGAGCTGACGGATCCGCTTGGTCTTGCCGATCGGTGTCCCGTCGCTAGTACGTCCGCCAGGCCCGGGGTCGGCCGCGCCGAGCCCGGCGCGGGTCACGGCTCGGTCGAGCTCGTCGTGGGTGGGGCCGGCGCCGCCCTCGAAGAAGGCTCCGAGGATGGAGCCAAGGGCAACCAGATTCATGAGTTCCTTCCTACCGCTTGACGGTCAAGCTCACCGGCTGCCCACTGGTCCCATTTTTTCTTCTCTTTCTTCGGGGGCGTGAAGTCAGGCTAGGCGTCGGACAGGCGACCTTGCACTCTCCCTATCGCGTGTTGGCGGGGGAGAACATCGGCTCGCGGTTCGTCGTACCGACGGTGGCTGCCTCGGTCGACCTAGTCGTGCACCTGGGCGCCGACGCCGCCGGCGTACGCCGGGTCAACGAGATCGTTGCCGTCCCTGGACGAGTCGAGAACGACATCATCGAGGCCGAGCAGCTGTTCGTCCGTAAAGCAGACGGGCTGGTCCGGACCCAAGGGATGCCCAGCCGGCTGGATGCGTTCGCACGGGCGGGGATCGACGTACATGCCCTACTGCGGGACGACACCTGATGGGCGTGCTCGTCGGGTTGGGTGTGGGAGCGGGCCTGCTGCTGATCTGGTCGGCGTTCGCGGTTCCACTCAGACCGCGATCGCAGGAGCGTCGGTCCGGTGGTCGGGTCCGGCGACTACTCGCCGAGTCCGGTCTCGGTGAGGTCAGTGTGGTCGGGTTCGCGGTGCTGTGCGTCGTGTGCGCCGCGGTCGCGACCGTTGCCGTGCAGGTCGCCTCACGCACTGCGCCGGTGGCGCTCTGCTTCGGGTTGATCGGTGGCTACCTCCCGGTCGCTGTGCTGCGCGGGCGGGTCAGGCGCCGTCAGCGCGAGCTCGCCGAGGTGTGGCCAGAGGCGGTCGACAACCTGGCCTCGGCGGTCCGCGCGGGTCTGGCACTCCCCGAAGCGCTGTCTGCGCTGGCGGTACGTGGACCCGAGCCGCTGCGAGAGGCGTTTGGCGGGTTCTCGCTCGACTACCAGGTCAGCGGCCGGTTCTCGGAGTCACTGGACCGGCTCAAAGACAGGCTTGCTGACCCGGTCGGTGACCGCGTCGTCGAAGGTTTGCGAGTGGCCCGTGAGGTTGGCGGTGGCGACCTCGGGCGCCTGCTGCGCAGCCTGTCCGGCCATCTACGCGACGACGCCCGGACCCGCTCGGAGCTGGAGGCTCGCCAAGCCTGGTCGGTCAACGGCGCGCGGTTGGCCGTGGCTGCTCCCTGGCTGGTGCTGTTGCTGCTGTCCTTCCAGCACGACGTGATCCGCCGGTACGCCACCGGCGGTGGAGTCGTCGTGCTCGGGGTCGGCGCCGCGGCATGCTTCGCGGCCTACCGGATCATGATGCGGATCGGCCGGCTGCCGACCGAACGGCGGATCCTCTCATGAGCCTGCCTTGGTGGGGAGTCGTCGTCGGCGGCCTCTTCGGCTCGGGTCTGTGCCTGGTGGTGGCCCAGCTGCTCTCAGCTCGTCGTACGCCGTTCGAGGTGCGGGTGCTGCCGTACCTTCGCGACCTGCCGCACTCCGCCGGGGCTGTCACTTTGCCGAGCGAGCAGAGCTCGGCGTTCCGCGGGGTCTTCGGACCCTTCCTGCGACGCGCCGCGGAGTTAGTCGAACGAGTGCTGGGTGGGACGGCGGCGGTGCGCCGTCGGCTGGTCCGGGCTGACCTGGAGCTGAGCGTGCACGACTTCCGGGTGGAGCAGGTGCTGTGGGGGCTGGGCGCGTTCGTCGCGGCGGCCATCCCGGCCGTCCTGGTCGGGCTGCGTTCTCCCGACCGGAGCGTACCGCTGCTGGTCTGTTGCCTGGTTGCCTTTGCCCTCGGCGTGCTGCTACGCGAGAACCGGCTGACCGGCCAGGTGACCCAGCGGGAACGCCGCATCCTCGAGGAGTTCCCGACCGTTGCTGAGCTGCTGGCACTCGCGGTAGCGGCAGGCGAGGGTCCCGTCGCGGCGCTGGACCGGGTCGTACGTCGATCCCACGGGGAGCTGTCCTCGGACCTGCAACGGGTGCTGGCCGATGTCCGCACCGGCACGCCAGTCGCCCGAGCCTTCGATGAGCTCGCCGCCCGGACCGGCCTCCCGGTCGTGTCGCGTTTCGCCGAGGGGGTGGCGATTGC
>JALZBH010000049.1 GCA_030947625.1 Actinomycetota bacterium | reverse complement strand
GTCCCAGGCGTACAGCGTCACCGAACCGTCGTAGGCATCCACGACCGCCTTGACCGCGTTGCGCATGTAGTTGATCTGGTCCGTCGGCAGCGTCGCGTACGCCGACCGCGGGTTTATCGCGTCGGAGGTCATCTGCTGCAGCGACCGCTTCTGAGCTCCGGGGTACTTGTCGGTGGTGGTGTAGCCGTCGAGGATCCAGACGATCTTGCCGTCCACGACCGCAGGCAGCGCGTCGCTGTCGACGGTCAGCCACGGGGCGACCTGCTGCACCCGGTCACGCACCGACCGGTTGTAGAGGATCTTGGAGTTCGCGTTGACCCGTGAGGACAGCAGCAGGTTCGCGTCGCCGAACTTCACCGCGTAGAGGAGCTTGTGGAACAACCCGCCGATCGATACGCCGTCCTTGCCGGTGTAGGTGTTCGTCCTCGACTCGCCCGGGGTGCCACTGCCCTGCGGGATGTCGAGCTCGACGTTGCTCCCGCCCGGAGCCTTGCCAACGATGGAGTAGTCCGGGCTGTGCTCACCGAAGTAGATCTGCGCACGGTAGCCACCGCCGTGCAGGTCGGTGAGCTGCCCCCGCGGCGGGATGTCGCTCTCGGCCCACTCCGGCGCGCCGTCGTTGCTCACCGGCTTGTTGTTCGCGTCCCGCTGGTTGCCGTACGCCGCGATCACGCCGTACCCGTGGGTGTAGACGGTGTGCTCGTTGGCCCACTTCTTCTGGCTCGGCGGCAGACCCGCGATGTTCAGCTCGCGCGCGGCCAGGACCAGGTCACGCTCGCGGCCCAGGATCGGGTACCGGTCGACGTCGAGGACGGCGGGCACGCTGTAGTAGCCGCGGACCTGCTGCAGCTGGTCGAACGTCGCCGAGACCAGCGCCGGGTCGAGCAGCCGGATCCCCGGCAGGGTGGCTGCGTCGACGCTGAGCTGTTGCGGGCTGAGCTTGGTCTGGGCGTCGTACTTCGTCACGTTGACGTTGTCGAGGTTGAACGCCTTGCGGGTCGACTGGATGTTCGCCGCGATGTACTGCGACTCCTTGTCCGGCTCGTTGGGCTTGACCTGGAACCGCTCGACGATCGCCGGCCAGATCAGGCCGAGCAGGATCGCCGAGAGCAGGAACAGTCCCAGTCCCACGGCGGGCAACAGCCAGGTGCGCCGCCAGACGTTGGCGAAGAACAACAACGCGCAGATCACGGCAATGAACATCAAGATGTTCTTCGCCGGCAGCACCGCATGTGCCCGGGCGTACGTCATCCCGGTGATCAGGCCGCCGCTGGCCGAGGTCAGGTCGTAACGGTCCAGCCAGTAGGCGGCCCCCTTGAGCAGCACAAAGATGCCGACCAGCACCGACAGCTGGGCCTGCGCGGGCCCGGACACCCGCTGGGCGGCTGACTGCAGCCGGATGCCGCCGTACAGGTAGTGCACCAGGAGCGCGACCAGCAGCCCGATCACCACCGCGGTCATCGCGAAGCTCACCAGGTAGTGCAGCCACGGCAACGAGAACACGTAGAAGCCGATGTCCTTGTGGAAATAGCGATCTGCGGTGCCGAACGGCTGGCGGTGCGCCCACAACAGGTACGTACGCCACTGCCCGGCGGCCGAGGAGCCGGCGAACACCCCGAGCACCAGGCCGACGCCGGCGATCAGCAGCCAGCGGATCGGGGTGATCACCTCGCGATAGCGCTCGAGGTTGGCCTGCTCCGGTGAGTTGGGCCGAAACAGCGGCCGCAGTCGGAACGCGACCAGCGCATTGCCGGCTACGGACGCGGCCATCAGCAGACCGAACACCAGGAACAGCCCCACGCGGGTCCAGATCTCGGTCGCGAAGACACTCGAGTAGCCGATGCTCGAGAACCACAGCTTCTGGGTCCAGATGCTGGTGAAGATCGAGAACAAGATCAAGAAGAGCGCCATCGAGACCAGGGTCAGCACCAGTGGCCGGGGGCGGCGGCGCATCCGGACGGGCCGAGGGGACGGCGCGACCGGCTCTTCCGCGAACTCACTCATCCCGTTTCTCCCACATCCTGGTCGACCTCGGCGAAGGTGGCCGCGAGCAGCTCCAGCAACCGGGGGACCAGGTCGGGCCCGGTCAGCACCGAGGCGTCGTCGTCGTGCTCGCGCATCCGCAGCGCACAGTACGTCGCACCGTCCCGGGTCGCGGCTGCCACGATCCGGACCTCCTGCCGGTCCGGGTGCTGAGCGGCGTACGCAGCGACCTCGGCCGGATCCTCGGGCATCGTCTGGACGGCATCAGGGGGCAGCACCAGCCGCTCCACGACAACGGCGCAGCCGCTGACCTCCTGGGGCCAGCCGAGCACAGCCAGCACCTCCTCCAGGCTGGACTCCGCAGGCAGCGCCTCCTGCTGCACGGGGGTCAGCGAGGCGGAGCTGCCGTTCTGGGCCAGGCCCAACGACTGTGCCAACGCCGGCTCGCGGCGGACCAGGTCGGCGGTCTCGACCAGCGCGAAGAGCTGTGCCGGCTGGTCCCAGCCCCCCTGCGCCGCATGGGTCTCGATCTCCCGGACCGCAGAGACCAGCTCGACCGGCGCGCTCATCGGGTGCACCTCGGGAGGTTGGCTGCGGGGTTCTTGGTCCAAGCGTTGAGGTCTGCGATCGCGGAGCGCAACGTGTCGACCTTGACCAGGCGCATCTTCTTCGGGTCGTAGTTGCCGCCGAGCGCCTCGGCGCAGTTGCCCGCGGGCACGAAGAACAGCCGCGCTCCCGCCGACTGGGCGCCGACGAGCTTCTGCTGGATCCCGCCGATCACGCCCACCTTGCCGTCCGCGGTGATCTCGCCGGTGCCGGCGATGACCAAGCCATGGGTGAGCGAGCCGGGCGTGAGGACGTCGTACACCCCGAGCGCGAACATCAGCCCCGCGGACGGGCCGCCGATGTTGTGGTCCAGCCGCAGATGCACCTGGAAGGGGAAGTTGAACGTCGGAGCGATGCTGACGTGGATCATCGACCGTCGGCCGCCACCCGTGGTCGCCTTCACCGTGGTGACCTGTGTCTGCAAGTGCTTGTTGCCGCGCTCGAAGCCGATCGCCAGGGTGGTGCCCGGCGGCCGCGTCGAGATCGCCCGGATCAGGCTCTGCGGGGTCGCCACCGGATGGCCCTCGACACGGAGGATCTTGTCCCCGGTCTTGAGCCTGCCGTACGCCGGTCCGCCGCGGGCGACGTCGGCGACCGCCACCGCGCTGGCGAACCGGATGTGCAAGGCGCGCAGCGCTGCGGCCACCGCATCGTCCTGGGAGGAGACCATCTGTTGGCTGGACTGTTGGTGGACGGTCTTCGAGGTGTCGGTCCGGGCGTAGATCGCGCCGTACGGGTAGACCCCGTCGTTGCGGCTGATCCAGGCCGACATCGCGTCGACCAGGCTGACCTTCTCGTTCGGACCGGTCGGGATGATCGTGACCAGCCGCAGCTCGCCGGCGTCGCGGTAGGCCCGGTGACCGGCGACATCGACGATCTGCTGGCCGGCGCTCTTGCCGAGCACGTTCACTGTCGGGCCCGGGTAGAACACC
Source organism: Actinomycetota bacterium (assembly GCA_030947625.1). Lineage (GTDB taxonomy): Bacteria > Actinomycetota > Actinomycetes > Propionibacteriales > Nocardioidaceae > Marmoricola. The sequence goes on along the minus strand of JALZBH010000049.1, from coordinate 9,885 downwards.
ACGTACTTCACCGGGTACGACGAGGCCGCGACAGACAGCCCGACGATGAGCACGGCCGCCAGCACACCGGCCGTCGTACGACGGTCGAACCGCCGCAGTCGGGGCGTGGGGTGCCGCTCAGTCATGGCGTCACCCTCTCACTCGCGCCCAACCGCAGGCGCGCGACCTCAGGCGGTGCGCCGGGTCGACTCGCCGCCTCCACGCGAGGGGCGTACGGCGATCCCGGTGCTCCGGTCGCGATCGGGCTGACGAGCACGTCCGGGGAACCGGCCCTCTCCCGGATGGTCGCGCATGATCGCCGCGGCAAACCTCTCCGCAGCGGCGTCGGAGCGATCCGGCCCCTCGGCCCGGGCACGTCCAGCCCAGCTCACCCACGCCATCGCCAGACACGCTACGACCGCGGACGGCACCAACCACAGCAGGATCTGCACTCGCCCATGATGCCGCGCGGCTCGCCGGACCGGACCGAGCAACACGCGCATCTGTCGGGCCGGTCGAGACCCGAGTCGCGGGTCGGCGGGACACGACTCGCGGCTCGGTGCGCTCAGCTCACCGGGCAGCCAGCCGCCGTGCCTGGGCGATCAGGACGTCGGCCTCCGCGATCGCCCTGCGCATCTGACCCGGCGGGACGTTGTGGCCGGTGCTCGCCCGGGTCAGGAGCGCCTTCATCTCACCGGCCAGCTTGTCCCGGGCATCGGCAAGCCTGGTCAGCGCTCGCTGGGTGCGGATGAACCGCGAGTCCCCGGAGCCCGAGCCGCTGGCCAGAGCCACGCTGTCGGCGCGCAAGGTCAACGTGGCGAACCGACCGACCGAGGAGTTGAGCTGCGCGTACTTGGCAGCGAGCTGCCGGGTGTGTTGCAGCGAACGAGAGGGCTGCCTCAGCGCCTGCATGATCACCGACCCGTCCGAGAGGTAGTCGTCGCGCAGACCGGTCAGGTAGAGCATCGTCGGGCGCAGGTCGACCTCCTCGACCCAGGTCCCGATCCTGCTGGCCTGCGGCACGGTGTGCACACTGTTCGGGTCGTGGGCCTGGTTGCTCTGCGCCGGCCTCGGTCCGTTGACGCCGGCCGACCTGACCCCCGGCCCGACGAACGAGGACCAGGTGATGTCGATGTTCGGCGAGTAGTACCCGTGGTTGTAGGCGTACCCGGAGTTGATCGACACCGGAGGCCCGCGGGTGCCGAAGTAGTAGTCGGGCACCGGGAACATCGTGTACGACGGCTTCCGTAACGGGTCCGAGGTCTGCATGTGCAGGATCCGCTCCTCGACCGCACCGGCCTGGTACTTGACGATGTGCTGGCCGACCGCTCCGCTGTACGGGTTGGTCGCGGTCATCTTCGAGGTGTCCCGCTGGAGCTGGCGCAGAGCCGGGTTGTTCGGCGCGGGGTGCCCGCGCGCGTAGACCGAGGCGCCTTGCGGCTCGATGTCGAACGGGGTCGTGGCGCTCGGCGTACCCGCCAGCTGGGCCAGGATGTTGACCTGCAGCTCGCCGATCTGGCCGGCCCCATAGCTGCACGGCACGTTGACCCCGTCGCAGCCGGCCGGCGTGGGCTGGGTCGCCCGGCCGACGTTCGCGCCGTCGAACTGGTCGTTCTCCTCGGCACCGATCACGAACAACGTGTTGTGCTTGTTGATGCCATCGGCCGCGAGGCGCTTGAAGAACTTCGCAAACGCAGCGTCGTACGCCTTGGCGTTGTTGACGTAGCACGAGTCGCCGGGGCCGACTGGCTTTCCAGGTGAGGTGGCGCTGGCCGTGGTGCATCCGGTGTCACCCGGCTTCACCTCGTGCAGGTCGGAGATGTAGCCGTAGGTCACCGGGACCCCGGCCTCCTGCATGTCCGCGATGTAGGCCAGGCTCTGCGTTGCAGTGGGGCTGAAGCCGGGGAAGCCCGGCGTGCCGGTGTACTGATTGGTGATGGTGTTGCCGGAGAGGTCGACCAGGTTGCCCTGGGCGTCGGTGACCCGGTAGCCGTGGTGAAACACGTTGGGGGTGCCGGCACCGACCTGCGGGTCGGCGTACCTGGCGCCGAACAGTGCCTGGTAGCCGTGGTAGCCACCAGGCTCGGTCGGGAGTACGTCGGACGTGGCGGTGTGGCTCGGCGACGTCTGGCCGTAGCGGATGCCCTTGGCGTCGGCACAGATCCTGGCGCCGTGGGCACAGTGCACCGCGACGCCGACGTACTGGGCGGTCTCGGTGTTCTTGTACGGGCTGGGGTCGGCGTTGTACTGCGCGACCTCGGGAGAGTTCGGGCCGAAGACGTTGGGCAGGTCGGCGCCGGCGTTCTCCAGCACCATGTTTGCGGTGGAGAAGTTACCGACCGTGCACCCGGCACGGGTGAACGGCACCCAGGGCGCCGGGGCCTGCAGACCGGTGTTCGTGCGGGCCGGGACCGACGGCGAGTACGCCATCGTCGGGGCGGCGTCATGACCTGCGGTGGGCGGGCTCTTCGTGTTGGCAACCTTGTCGGTCCAGTAGGCGAAGGAGCTAGCCGGGTCAGTGGTCCCGTCGGGGTTGTAGGTGCGGTAGCTGTTGCTCAACGGCTGGCCGTGCCGGTCGCCGTACAGCCCCGTGTAGATCGACAGGCTGTCGACGGCGGTGTGCGCGATCAACGGCGTGTGGGTGTTGGAGAACACCACGCCATTGCCCTCGAGGAACTGCTTCAGGTGGGGCATCTGCTCGACGTCGGAGGGCACGTTGGGGTTGTCGCGCGCGAAGTGCGTGTTGTCGAAGACCAGGTTGACCACATGCTTCACTCCATGGCCGAGGTGGCAGCCGGCACCGGGGTGACCATGGCCGTGACCGTGCCGGTCGGGTACGGCGCCGGCTTGATGCTGAGCCGAGGCGACCGCCGGGGCCACCAGCGCCACGCTGAGTGCGGCAGCGGCCGAGACCGTGGTGAGGATGCGAGGCGAGCAACGCGTGGTTGCGACAGTCACCGGCTGGCTCCTTTTCGGGCCCGAGGAACAGGGAGGGGGCGGCCCCCACGTTGCCACCGAGCACCCCCGGCGTCACTACCCGCGCCAGATGAATTTCTGGTGCTCGGTGTGCGCGGCTCAGCCGGCGTGCACCCACTCGTCGGTGCCGTCGGCGAAGACCTGGTGCTTCCAGATCGGCACCCGCTGCTTGAGCCGGTCGATCAGCGCCCGGGAGGCGTCGTACGCCAGGCCGCGGTGGGCGGCCGAGACGGCTACCAGCACGGCAAGGTCACCGACCTCGAGCGTGCCAATGCGATGACAGGCCGCCACTGCGACCACGTCGAACTCCTGGTCGACCTCCTCGGCGACCGCGCGGAGCTGGTCCATCGCCGAAGGGTGGGCGGAGTACTCCAGCCGGACGACAGCGGCGCCATGGTCGTGGTCTCGCACCGCGCCGAGGAAGAGGTTGGTGCCACCGGCGGACGGATCGGCCACCGCGCCAAGCAGCTCGGCGACGTCGAGCGCGCTCTCCCGCAGGTCGACCAGCCGCACACCCATGCAGCCAACCTTAGGTCTCCACCGGCGAGCCGGTAACTTGGACCCCATGACCGACAACCCGGACGAAGGCCCCTCTGACGAGAGCGCCGGCAACCCGTTCAAGGGCACCCCGTTCGAGCAGATCTTCGGGGGCGGCGGCACGGGTGGACTGCCGGACCTGTCCGCGCTGATGGGCCAGATGCAGGCCCTGATGGCGCCGTACGACGGACCGGTGAACTGGAAGCTGGCCACCGACATCGCCCGTCGTACGTCGGCCCAGCAGCCGGATCCCAGCCCCGACGCCGGCGACCAGACCCGGGTAGCCGACGCGATCCGGCTCGCCGACCACTGGCTCGACGAGGTGACCGCCCTGCCTTCGGGGGTGAACACATCCTCGGCGTGGAGCCGGGCGGACTGGATCGAGCAGACCACCGACGTCTGGCGCGGGTTGGTCGAGCCGGTCGCCGAGCACATCGTGGGCGCGATGAGCGAGGCATTGCCGGAGGAGGCCAAGGCGATGGCCGGCCCGCTGATCGGGATGATCGGCAAGGCCGGCGGGGCGATGTTCGGCAGCCAGGTCGGCCAGGCACTCGGTGGACTCGCCGGCGAGGTGCTCACCGCCTCCGACATCGGACTGCCGCTGGGCCCCCCGGGCGCGGCGGCTCTGGTCGTCCACAACGTCTCGGCGTTTGCCGACGGACTCGACGTCGAGGACCACGACGTACTGCTCTATCTCGCGTTGCGCGAGGCCGCCCACCAGCGGCTCTTCGCCCACGTGCCGTGGCTCCGGCAGCACCTGATCGCCGCGGTGGAGGACTACGGCCGCGGAGTCCACATCGACGTCTCCGGCATCGAGGAGGCGGTCAACCAGATCGACCCGACCAACCCGGAGTCGATCTCCGAAGCGCTCTCCGGTGGCCTCTTCGCACCGAAGAAGTCCCCCGGCCAGGCGGCTGCACTGGTCCGGCTGGAGACCATCCTGGCGCTCGTCGAGGGCTGGGTGGACGAGGTCGTCGGTCAGGCGACCGCAGATCGGATGCCGGCCGCGGCGAAGATGGCGGAGGCGATCAGGCGACGCCGCGCGGCGGGAGGGCCGGCTGAGCAGACGTTCGCCTCGCTGGTCGGTCTGGAACTGCGGCCGCGCCGGCTGCGCGACGCCTCGGCGCTGTGGGGCTCGTTGCGCTCCCGCCAGGGACCCGACGGCCGCGACGCCGTCTGGGCGCACCCCGACCTGCTGCCCTCGGCCAGTGACCTCGATGACCCGCTGGGATTCCGCGAGGACCTGGCCGAGCCCGAGGAGATCAGCGACGAGGACTTCGACACTGCCCTGGCCGAGCTGCTCGACACCGACCCGGACACTGCCGCTGGTGGCCCCGGCTCCAGCCCCGATCCTGGCGACGGTCCTGCCGAGCCGGGCCCGGAGGACGATCCCCCGGCCCCGCGTCGCGAAGCGTGAGTGCGTACGCCGAAGCGAGGGTCCTCCTTACCGGCTGGCCGGCGCCGAACCCGGCCCAGGAAACGCTCCGAGCGGCGTACGTCGCCCACCTCGATGCGCATCCGGACGGCCTGCTCAAGTCCTGCTTTCCCGACCATCTGACTGCCGGTGCGTTAGTCGTCGACGGCGACCGGGTGCTGTTGAACCTGCACCGCAAGGCCCGGCGCTGGTTCGCCTTCGGCGGCCACATCGAGCCGGCCGACGAGTCGCTGGCGGCCGCAGCGCTTCGTGAGGCCACCGAGGAGTCGGGGCTGACCGGCCTGCAGCTCGACCCCGATCCGGTGCATCTTTCGCGGCATCCGGTGTTTTTCTGCGACCCGCGCGGGCCGGTGCGTCACCTCGACGTACGCTTCGTCGCCCGCCTCGGTGACCGGAGCGCCCGGCCCGCGGCCAGCCCGGAGTCCCTCGAGGTGCGCTGGTGGCCCGCCGACGCGCTGCCGACGGCCGAGCCGGACATGGTCGAGCTGGTTTCGCTTGCCCACTGACGTCACCGCCCGAACCGCCCGGGCCGAGCGGTCCGTCGGTCGATACCTCGGTCGTTGTCGACTGGCACGACCCGGTCGTCGTCGAGGCGTTGCCCGACCAGATGGCGATCTCCGCAGTCACCGGGGCCGAGCTGACGGCGGGACCACCTCTCGCCGCCCACCCCGCCGAAGCAGACAAGCGACAGGCGCGACTGCAGGAAATCGAGGCGAACTCTACACGCGCGACGGTGATGACTTCTCAGGACTTGGAGACCTCGTCCACGTCATCTCCATCTGACCGAGACCTGAGTCCGGCCGTCAGACTGCCGAACAAGGACGGTGAGATGAATCCAACTCTCACTCGGTCAGCACCAGCCAGGTCCTGCCGTCGATCAGCTCCCGAACGGCGTCGAGGTGGCCGGCGTGACAGGCCGTCTCGGTCACCACGTGCAGGACCGTCTTGCGTAGCTCTCGCGGCGGCCAGTCGCCGAAGAAGTCGGGCCACCAGGCGGGCAGTGCGTCAAGAGCAGTGCCGGCAATGACGGCGTCCGCGAGGCGCGCCTCCGCCCGGTACAGGTCGAACACGGCTTCGGCCGACATCCCCGGGGGGACCTGCCAGCCGGCGTCGCCGGTCTCGAGGTCGACGCGCTCGCCGGCGACGACTGCGCGGAACCAGAACCGCTCGACATCGAGGGCGAGGTGCCGGACCAGCCCCAGAGAGGTCCAGCCGGATGGCAGCACCGGCCGTCGCAGATCCTCCTCGGAGAGGCCCTCCAGAATGCCGAGCACGTGGTTGCGCTGAGCGTCCAGGGAAGCAAGCAGGGCCTGGGCCTCCGGGGTCGAGTCCTCCTGGGTAGTGCCCTCCGGAGTCACCTCAGTCCGGGCTCTCGCCGAGATCCAGCGTGGCCGCTTGGGCGACACCCTCGAGGTAACCCTTGGCGCGCTCGGCGCGAGGGTACCTGTCCACCCACTGCCAGAAACGTTGGTTGTGGCTGGGCTCGAGGAGATGCGCCAGCTCGTGCAGCAGGACATAGTCGACAACCCAGGCCGGCATCGGCTGCAGCCGGTCAGAGAGCCGGATCGTGCCCTCCACCGTCGTGCACGACCCCCACCGGGAGTTCATGTTGGACACCCACCGCACCGAGTTCGGCCGGGCCTCGGCGTCGAGGTAGTCCCGGCTCAGCTCGACGGCTCGCTGCGCCAGCTGGTCGTCGGTGCGCTGCTGCCGGGCCTCGGACCGCTCGAGCCGGCCGAGCATCGTGCGCACCCACTCGGCCTCCTCTGCGCGGGTGAACCGGGCAGGGATCATCACCACTACCGTCCCGTCGCGGCGGTACGCCGAGACGGTGCGTGAGCGCCGCCGGGAACGGCGTACCTCGACCGGCTGGTCCATGGATCGAAAATACCCGCGAGCACCGACCAAAGTGGGGACATGGAGCACAGCGAGTCTGCGGCGGCTGAGCCCTATCATCAGCGTCGTGGACTCCCGCACCCGCGACATCGTGGTCTTCAGTGGCAGCGCCCATCGCGCCCTGGCCGCCGCGATCTGCGGTTCGCTCGGCGTCGTGCAGTCCTCGGTAGAGATCACCCGGTTCAGCAACGACTGCCTCCAGGCTCAGCTGCAGGCCAACTGCCGGCAGCGCGACGTGTACGTCGTCCAGCCGTTGGTGCCGCCCACCCAGGAACACCTGATGGAGCTGCTGTTGATGGTCGACGCCGCCAAGGGCGCCTCGGCCGCGCAGATCACTGCGGTGATCCCGCACTACGCCTACGCCCGCTCGGACAAGAAGGACGCCTCGCGCATGTCCCTGGGTGGCCGCCTGGTCGCCGACCTGTTGGTCACCGCCGGTGTAAGCAGGGTGCTCACGATGACGCTGCACGCCCCCCAGGTCCACGGCTTCTTCTCCGTGCCGGTCGACCACCTGACCGCCCTGGGTGTGCTCGCCGAGCATTTCCGCGCCCAGGACCTCACGGAGACCGTGGTGGTCTCACCGGATCTGGGCAATGCCAAGACCGCGGCCCAGCTCGCCAGGTTGCTCGGCCTTCCCGTCGCCGCCGCCAGCAAGCGACGGCTGGCTGACGACCGAGTGGTGATCGATGCCGTCGTCGGTGAGGTGGAGGGCAAGCGGGCGCTGGTGCTCGACGACGAGATCGCCACCGCCGGCTCGATCGTCGAGCTGCTCGACAAGCTGCGCGAGCTCGGCTGCACCAGCGCCTCGGTCGCCTGCACCCACGGCCTCTTCGTCGGCAAGGCGGTGGAACGGCTGCGCGGACACCCCATGATCACCGAGGTGGTGACCACCGACACTGTCCCCGCTCCGCCGGACTGGCCCGAGCTGCAGGTCCGCTCGGTGGCCGAGCTGTTCGCGGAGGCGATCTCGCGGGTGCATGCCGGCGAGTCGGTCAGCAGCCTTTTCGACGGCGTCGACCCCACGCTCGGACCCCCTCAGCCGAGGCTGCCCTTCTCGCTCTGAGCGTCGAAGCCGGTTGACCGTAGGCCGCTGCCGGCCGGTGCGGCCCAGGCCAGCAGCTGGTCGAGCGGCCAGGTGTTGACGATCCGGTCCGGGTCGAGACCGAGCTCCTCGGCGCGGGCACAGCCGTAGCTGACGAAGTCGAGCTGGCCGGGAGCGTGCGCGTCGGAGTCGATGGAGAACCGGCAGCCGAGGTCGATCGCCTGCTGCAGCAGCTTGGTTGGAGGGTCCCGGCGCTCGGGACGGGAGTTGATCTCGACGGCGACGTCGTACTCGATGCATGCCTCGAACACAGTCTGAGCGTCGAAGTCTGACTGGTTGCGGTTGCCCCGGTTGCCGGTGACCAGTCGACCGGTGCAGTGGCCGAGCACGTTCGTCATCGGATGGCGCACCGCGGCCACCATCCGCCGGGTCATCGCATCCTTCTCCATCGCCAGCTTGGAGTGCACCGAGGCAACGCGTACGTCGAGCCGCCCGAGCATCTCCTCGGTCTGGTCCAGGGCGCCGTCGTCGAGGATGTCCACCTCGATGCCACGCAGCAGCCGGAAGGTGCCGTCGAGATGCTCGTTGACCGCCTCGACCACCTCGAGCTGACGGGTCAGCCGGGCAACCGAGAGGCCATTGGCGATCTTCAGCCGCGGTGAGTGGTCGGTGAGTACGAGGTACTCATGGCCGAGCTCGATCGCGGTGAAGGCCATCTCCTCGATCGGCGAGCCACCGTCGGACCAGTCGCTGTGGGAGTGCAGATCGCCTCGCAGCTGCGCCCGGACCTCCTCGCCACCCTCGGTCAACGGGCCGGCGGTGTCGCGTTCGAGGGCGGCCAGCCGCTCGGGAAGCCGGCCGTCGACCGCGGCCTCGATCACCTCGGCGGTGGCGGCTCCGATGCCGGGCAGCTCACGCAGGGACCCGGTCGCCGCCCGCTCGGCCAGCTCATCGGGCGGGATCGGCAGGATCGTGGCGGCGGCCGACCGGAACGCCTTGACCTTGTAGGTCTCGGCTCGGGACCGCTCGAGCAGGAAGGCGATCCGGCGCAGCGCAGCCACCGGCCCGGCGTCGTACTCCTCCCCGCGTGTCTGGCCCACCGGTCCTCCTCCGTCCACAGCACAGGCCACCCGTCCACAGGTCATCCACAGAGTTATCCACAGGCAGTGGACAGCACGTCGTACGGTCGCCGCACCTCCTGGGCCCATTGTGATGGGGGCGTCATTGACCGTACCCTCCAGCCTCCCCTACGTTGGCACGGCAAGAGGCCCTCGATGGGTGTATGGCGGCGTTCGCAAGGGGAAGGCAAGCGCCGGCAGACCTCGTCGGGGGCCTCCTGCCTCAGCTGTCGCGGGGGCTCGGCTCCAGCCATGACCGGACCCTACCGGCGCGCCCGACACGAGTACCGCCTCCCGTCCGACGCTCAGGGCTCCTCGTGGTCTAGGGTCGAGGTTGGTTCGAGAAGAACCCCGGCGGGTCTTCCCTGAGTCCCCGCCGCGACGACCAGAGCAACAAGGATCAAGGAGGCCGTCATGGCGGAGACCTGGAGCGGCGAGTTCTACTGCGTGAAGTGCAAGGAGAAGCGCGAGGCCGATGGCGAGGTCAGGGTGAACGACAAGGGCACCAGGATGGCCAAGGCTGTCTGTCCTGTCTGCGGCACCAACCTCAACCGCATCCTGGGCAAGGCATAGCGCCAGCCCTCATACCGACGTTCGGCGGCGGGTCCCTGTGCGGGGCCCGCCGTCATCGCGTCTTCGGACCTGTGGATGGCCGTTCGCGTGGGCACCGGTTCGGACCTAGCGTCGGGCCATGCCAGCCCAGAAGGTACGCCGTCCGATGCTGGCCCCCGGCCTACGGGTGATCGAGGTCGGTCCGAACGCAGTGCAAGTCGGTCTCGACCCAACCCGCGCGATCCGCCTGCCCCGCACCCCGGCCACGATGAGCGCCCTCCGGCTGCTCTCGGTCGGCGGCCAACTGGGCACCGACGGGACCACCCAGGAGCTCTTGACCACTTTGTCCG
>JALZBH010000163.1 GCA_030947625.1 Actinomycetota bacterium | reverse complement strand
CAGCAGGACCATCTGGTCGGGCTGCCACATCGCCGCCCCGACCGCCGCGACGACGTAGTTGTTGGCATCCACGGCCCCGGTGAACCGCTCCCACGCCCAGGCCTTGGCCGCCTCGTCGCCGATGGCCGCGCGGCACCACGCATGGTCGACCTCGGACAGGGCACTCGGCTCCCCGGCCAGCTGCTCGTCGAGGAGCGTCCGGTCGGCGCCTGCGAGCTGGGTCAGCCGCTTCAGGACCCGCCAGCGCAGGTCCCGGTCGAGTTCGGTCCCCGCGGGCAAGCCGCCCCCGTCGAGGAAGCCCCGCAGCACCTCGACCGAGGTGCACGTTGCAATGACGCCTTGGACTGCGGCCAACCGCAGGCTCGACCGCGGGTCGGAGGACTGGCAGCGCGCGATGAACGCCTCGTGCAGACGTTCACGTGCTACCTCGGGCTCCTTCACCACTGCCAGGAGATGCTCACAGCCCCATGCGGCCAGGACAGCGACCGCCGCGTCCTCAGTCTCCGTCGGCAGCCCTGCGCAGAGGATGTCCAGAGCCCGGGCCGGGTCCAGCGCCGCCTGGTGTACGCCGTTGCGCAGCGTGATCCAGACGGAGGCTCGCATCCGTGCATCGTCCATCCCGGGCACCAGGCCGGGCAGGGCGGCTGCGGTCATCTCGTCGAAGACCAGCTCGGCCCAGGTCACGTCGTAGGGGTCAACCACTGCCGGCTCGTCGGTGACGGAGATTGGCGTCCGGTCGCCACTGGTGATCACCGGCGTGACCGTCCACGCCGAGCCATTCCAGGTCGCCAGCGACAGCGCATGGGAGCGGTCGACGTGCTCGCCGGCCGGGGGAGTGCGTACCAGCTCGTGCGAGTCCCGGTCGATGCTCAGCCGGTCTGCCCCGGCCGTGCGGAGCCAGGCGGTCGCCCAGTCGGCCAGGTCGCCGGCGCCGGCACCTCCCCAGGAGGCGAACAGGTCCGCCATCGTGGCATTGCCAAACCGATGGCGCTCGAAGTGGTCGCGCGCACCGCCGAGGAACACCTCGTCGCCAACCAGGCGGGCGAGCTGGGCCAGGACCGACTCGCCCTTGGTGTAGGAGATGCCGTCGAAGTCCTGCAGCGCCGCCAGGGCGTTGGTCGCGCCGTTGCCGGCGACTGGATGCGAGGTCGGGCGGCTGTCGGCGACTAGCCCCCAGTTCTTGCGGGTCAGCGACCTGTAGAGCAACGCATCGGAGTACTCGGTGACCTCGGCGGTGACCCGGTTGCCGACGTACTCGGCGAACGACTCGTTGAGCCACAGGTCATCCCACCACCGGGGCGTGACCAGGTTGCCGAACCACTGGTGCGCCATCTCGTGAGCGACGGTGGTGGCGCGCCCCAGCCGCTCACTGCGGGTGACCGCAGAGCTGAACAGCAGGCTGTCCCGGAACGTCACGCAGCCGGGATTCTCCATCGCCCCCGCGTTGAACTCCGGGACGAACGCCTGGTCGTACTTGCCGAACGGGTAGCGGATCCCGAAAAGCCGGTGCATCTCATCGAAACACTGTTTGGTGATCGTGAACAGCTCGTCGGCGTCCACGTCCAGCGTCTTGGCCAGCGACTGGCGCGCGGTGAGCCGCAGCGGGATGCCGTCGTGCTCGTCGCTCACGATGTGCCAGGGCCCGGCCACCACCGTCACGAAGTACGTCGCCAGCGGCCGGCTCTCCTCGAACTCCCACCTTCCCGACTCCACCTGCCGCCCGGCGGCGTTGCCCAGCACGACCCATTCCTCCGGGGCGCGGACGTGCAGCGTGTAGGGCGCCTTGAGGTCCGGCTGGTCGAAACAGGCGAACACCGTCGGTGCCGCGTCCATGAAGCACATCCCGTACGCGTAGTCGCGCCCGTCCGCCGGGTCGGTCGAACGATGCAGCCCCTCGCCGTCGTTGCGGAACGGCATCAGCGCCTCGACCATCAGCTCGTGCTCGCCCACGTCGAGGTCGAGTGGGTATCGTCCGTCGTCGAGCCGCTCCGGTGATAGGTCGCGTCCGTCGAGCCGCACCGCGCGGAGCCGGACCGGTTTGAGGTCAAGGAACGTTGTGCCGGCGTCCGAGACGAACCGGATCGACGTACGGCTGGGGAAGGTGTGCCGGTCGGCTGCCAGATCCAGGCTCACGTCGTACGAGATCATCGTGAGGAGGTCGAATCGCGCCCTGGCTTCGTTGAGCTGCAGACTTGGCACCGGGTCACCTTACGGGTCTCGGCGTTGTCGTGGCAGCGCGCACTATCGTTCCCTCATGACGGAACGCCTCCAGCGGCCGACGCGTCGAACAGGCATGGAGAGGACCGTGCTGGCCGTCCTGCCTGTGGGGTTGCTGGCGCTCACCGGGTGCGGTACGACGGCCGCGTCGACGCCGCCCGCCCACGTGGCCAGCAACCGCGTGGCAGCGTGCGCCGCATCCTCAGCCTCGGTGCGGCAGGCGAAGTCGTTCGGGTCGGCCGACCTCGACGGCCACGGCACTGCCGTAGTCCGGGTCACCGGCTCCGACACCCGCTGCGCCAACACGCTGTTTGCCAAGCTGGGTGACCGGTACGTCTGGATACGCCTCGGGTCGGTGCATCTCGAGCCGGTCGGAGCCCGCACGATCACCGTGCCCGGTCGTCCGGGCCAGGTGCTGGTCGCGCGCACGGTCAGCCCGCGCGGTGGTTATCAGGTGCACCTGTACGGCGTCGCCGGCGGCAAGCTCGGTGAGCTGCTCACCGACGGGCACCCGTTGGTGCCGTTCGTAGCCACCGACACCACCTCCGCGCCGATCAGGACGACCTGCGGCAAGCTCGGTCTCCAGGTCACCGTCGGCACCCTGCATCAGGGGCAGGGCAAGCAACCGGAGTGGACCTTCGTGCGCACCGACTACACCGTGCGGGGCAACGACGCCGCGGTCACCGGACGACACGTGCTCCACAACCGGGTCCCGGACGCGCAGCTGAAGGCGGCGTACCCGCCGAAGGTCGGCGACGCGACGTTCGCCCGCTGCGGCTAGTCCCGCTCGAGGACGTCTTGGACCTAACCCGCGGTGACGCTCTGGATCACGACCGGCTTCTTCGGCTCACCGTCGCCGGGGGCGTACATCTTGGGGCCGATGCCGTTTCTGGCGATTTTCTGGACCACCTTCAGGCCGGCGGCATCGAGATGCCCGAAGACCGTGTACTGCGGGGGCAGCTGGGTGTCCTTGTAGATCAGGAAGAACTGAGAGCCGTTCGTGTCCGGACCGGCATTACCCATCGCCACCGTCCCTGCTCCATAGGTCTCCTGACCGCTGAGCTCGTCCCGGAACAGATAGCCCGGCCCACCGCTCCCGGTCGCGGTCGGGTCACCGCACTGCAGCAGGTAGAAGCTTGTGGTTGTCAGCCGATGACATCTGGTGTTGTCGAAGAAGTGCTGACCAGCCAGCGAGAGGAAGCTGTTGACCGTGCACGGAGTCTGCGCGCCGGTCAGGGTGAGCTTGATACTGCCTTGGTTGGTGCTGATCGTCGCGGACGTGACCAACTTCTTCGCTGGGTTCGCCGGGGGGTAGTGCACCTTGCGGGCCGGCGCGATCCCGTCTGGTACGTACGTGCATTGCTGCTTGGCGGCGACGGGGTGACTCAGGGTGGGCTTGCTCGAGCCGCACCCTGAGACCAACGCAACCAGGGGCACCAGGGCAAGCGCCGCGAGCAGCTTGGGGGAGGTCGCCACCGGCCGATCGTAAAGGAGTCTCCCAAAGGTGGCTGACGAGCCACCTCGGCGCTAGGGCTCCTCGTGACTCTCCGGGTCACCGCCGAACAGGCGGCCGTCGGGCTTGCCGAGCGCAGTGATCGAGACCATCTCCTCGGGGGTCAGCTCGAAGCCGAAGACGTCCAGGTTCTGCTGCTGGCGCTCCCGGTTCGCCGACTTCGGGATCGGGACGGCACCGAGCTGCACCTGCCAGCGCAGGATCACCTGCCCCGGCTCGACCTGATGGGCATCGGCGGCGGCCCGGATCACCAACTCGTCGTACGGCGCCTGCCGCTTGCCCAACGGGCTCCACGACTCGGTGCGGATGCCCAAGCGCTCGTTGAACTCGCGCATCTCTTCTTGGGGGAAGCTGGGGTGCAGCTCGATCTGGTTGACCACGGGGGTCACCCCGGTCTCGCCGATGATCCGCTGCAGGTGGGCTTCGGTGAAGTTCGAGACACCGATGCTGCGGACCAGTCCCTGCTGTTGCAGGTCGACCAGGGCCTGCCAGGCTTGTGGGTACTGGTTCTGGCTCGGGTTCGGCCAGTGGATCAGCAGCAGGTCGATCTGCTCGACTCCGAGTCGCCCCAGGGACTCGTGGGCGGACCGGATCGCGTCGTCGTACCCATGATGCCGGCCGGGGATCTTGGTGGTCACCATGATGTGCTCAGGGGGAGTGTCCGAGCGCCGGATCGCTTCGCCGACCTCGGTCTCGTTGCGGTAGTTGACCGCCGTGTCGATCAGCCGGTAGCCGAGCTCGATCGCCGACCGGATCGCGGCTACTCCCTCCGGCCCCTTCAGCGGGTAGGTGCCAAACCCGATCGCCGGGATCGTCGTACCGTCGCTGAGGTCGTACGCCGGGCCATGCCACGCATCTCCCGCCAGCTCTCCCGCTGTTGTCATGAAAGCCAACCTAACCCCCAGCACACCAGCGAACCGCCATCCGTGCCCTGCGACCTAGTTCCGGTGAACTGCCGCTGAACGACCGCGGAACTGACGCCCAATGCTCTCGGCAGCAAGCCAAGCGACCTGTACGCCGGTTCACTGCTGGTGTTGACTCAGGGCGAGGGAGCCGGACAGCCGAGCCCGGTTCGAACCAGTGACTCGAGGAGCTCGATATGCGTCACCGTATGAAGATCGCCGTCGCGGCCGGCGGGGTGGCACTGATGGCGACGTTCGGAGCGAACGCAACGGCCGCAGCGGGTCCAGACCACGGCCCGTCGGAGCATCACGGTCACCACGGGCACGACGGACACCACGGCCGGGCGCTCGACCACATCTTCGTGATCATGCTCGAGAACCACTCCCAGTCCAGCGTGATCGGGGACCCTAATGCGCCGTACCTGACCAGCCTGGCGCACCGGTACTCGATGGCCGACAACTACTACGGCGTAACGCACCCGTCGATGCCGAACTACCTGGCCGCCATCTCCGGCGACACGTTCGGGATCCAGGATGACAACGACCAGAACGTGGTGAACCTCGACCGGCGGAACCTCGTCGACCAGCTGGAGTCCAGCGGCATCAACTGGGGCGCGTACATGGAGACGCTGCCGGCGAACAAGCTCGACCGGTTCGGTCCGGTGGTCAACGGGACGGCTGTCTCCCTGTACGCGAAGAAGCACAACCCCTTCGTCCTGTTTGACGACGTGAAGAACAACCCTGCCAGGATGGCCAAGGTCAAGGACTACTCGGCGCTGTCGGCCGACTTGAACTCGCGGCACGCTCCGCAGTTCGTGTGGATCAGCCCGAACCAGTGCAACGACATGCACGGCGGCGTCTACAGCGCGGTTCCCGGGCACCCGGAGACGCCGTGCCCGTACGGAAGC
>JALZBH010000162.1:4117-5547 GCA_030947625.1 Actinomycetota bacterium | reverse complement strand
CGAAGTCCCCGGAGAACGAAGTCCCCTCGGCCGAGCGGGTGACCGCCTCGACGTACCACTCGTCGGGCAGGGCGGGGATCCGCCCCTGCTTGCGGATCCGGTCGCGCAGGTCGACGAACATCGACTCTCCGCGCGGAGCCGACACCCCCAGCCGGCTGCGCCGGAACGAGGTGAGCAGGATCAAGAACCCGATCGCGAACGTGACCAGGATGCGGACGACCGTGTGTGCGCTTATCGAGGGCTGAGCGATCAGCAGCAGGCAGACAGCGGCCAGGGTGAGGACGACGAACCACGGCAGCGTCCGTGGACCCAGGTAGAGGTTGCCGATGAACATCGGCAGCAACAATGCGACGAAAGGCACCACGTCGGGGCGCCAAAGGCCCAGCAGGGTGATCGCCAGGGTGAGCAGGACAAGCAGCGTCAGGGCCGGTCCGTCGGAGTAGCCGAACTCCCGGCCGACACGGCGTCGCCAGGACCTGATCCTGCGCGCAGGACGGCTGCGCGCGTACGCATGGGACAAACGCGACCTCGGATCCGGGGACCACCAACGACTGGCTGCGGGAGGTCTTACCCTACGGCTCGGGACCGGAAACGGGGCTGGCATCGCGGACACCAGAACAGGTTCCTACCGGCCAGCACGGCGGTCCGGATCTTGGTCTGGCACACCAGGCACTGCTCGCCGTTCCGGCGGTACACATAGACCTCACCACCGTCGTCGGCCTTGCGCGGAGGTCGGTCCATAGCCTGGGCGGAGTGCTCGGGTCGGACGGTGTCGATCCGCCCGGTGTCGACCCCCTGGGCCAACAGCAGCACCAGGTCGTCCCACATCGCCTCGAACTGGCTCCGGCGAAGCGTCTTTCCGGGACGCAGAGGATGGATCCGGTGCCGGAAGAGGATCTCGGCACGGAATACGTTGCCGACGCCACTGAGCACGCTCTGGTCCATCAGCAGTGCGCCGATCGGCCGATCGCTTCGGCGGATCCGGTCCCACGCCTGGGCAGGTTCGGAGGCGACCTGCAGCGGATCCGGCCCCAGCCTGGCTAGGATCTCGGCTCGCTTGGCGGCACCGATCAGCTCGCACTGGGGGGCGCCGCGCAGGTCGGCGTACGCCGTGTCGTTGACCAGCCGCAGGCGTACCTGTCCGACCGGTTCCGGCGCCGGACCTGGTCGTACGTCGAACCGGCCGATCAGCCCGAGATGCACGTGGATGAACCGATCGCCGGGGAACTCCACGAACACGTGCTTGCCCGAGGACCTCGCGCCGAGGACCAGCTGGCCGTCGAGCACCGCTGCATCCGCGGCAAAGCGGCCTTGCGGACTGCTCACCCGGACCGGGCGACCGGCGAACGCCGCGTGCAGCTCGTCGGCCAGCCGCCGCAGGGTGTGGCCCTCAGGCATCGGTGCCCGAGCCTGGCTCCTGCCTGGCCGCC
>JALZBH010000162.1:0-4107 GCA_030947625.1 Actinomycetota bacterium | reverse complement strand
CGGCGGCAGCTCACCGCTCTGCTCGTACGACGTGAGCTCGCCGATCCGGCGTACATGCCGCTCCTCGCCGGTGAACTCGGTGTCCAAGAAGACCCCTACGAACTGGGTCATCTCCTCGACGGTGTGCATCCGGCCACCGACCGAGATCACGTTGGCGTCGTTGTGCTGGCGAGCCAGCGTTGCGGTCTCCTCGTTCCAGACCAGCGCGGCGCGGATGCCCTTGACCTTGTTGGCCGCGATCTGCTCACCGTTGCCGGAGCCACCGATCACGATCCCGAAGCTGCCCGCATCCTCGGCGACGCCTCTGGCCGCGCGCAGGCAGAACACCGGGTAGTCGTCCTCAGGGTCGAGGCTGAACGCTCCGTGGTCGACGGGTTCGTGGCCGTGTCCGGTGAGCCAGCCGACGAGGTGGTGTTTGAGGTCGAGCCCGGCGTGGTCAGTGCCGATGTGGACGCGCATGGGTCCAGTCTCCCAGAACGCGTCCTGCCGTAGTCCGGAGTGGTGTCAGCGCAGCCGAGCCAGCTCCTCCTCGACGACCGCAGGGTCGAGCTTGGTGAACACCGGGGTCGGCCTGGGCACCTTTGCGCCCACCCGAACCGGCCTCGACTCCCACATGGGCGTCGAGGCGTAGTCCCCGGTGATGACCGGGTAGACGTGCAGGCCGGATCCGTTGTCGGGATCCAGATCCTCCACGTGGTCCATGCGCGGCATCGGCATGAACTCACCCTCGCCACCGAGCACGGTCCAGATCTTGTTCGCCGAGTGCGGCAGGAACGGTGCCATCATCGTGTTGCAGTCGAGCACGCACTGGGCTGCGACGTGCAGCACAGTACCCAGCCGCTCGCGCTGGTCCTCAGCCTTCATCTTGTAGGGCTCGGTGGCGGTGAGGTACTTGTTCACCTCGCCAACCAGCCGCATCGCCTCGGCGATCGCGGCGCGTTGCCGGTGTCTCCTGATCAGGTCACCGACACTGTCGAAGCCGCCTCGGCAGACCGCCAGAACCTGCTCGTCGACGGGCTCCAGCGTCCCGGCGGCCGGGACCTCACCGAAGCTCTTGGAGATCATCGTGGCCGTGCGGTTGACCAAGTTGCCCCAGCCGGCCACCAGCTCGGAGTTGGTTCGCTGCACGAACTCGGCCCAGGTGAAGTCGGCGTCGGAGGTCTCCGGTCCGGCCGCGCAGATGAAGTACCGCAGCGCGTCCGGCTGGTAGCGCGAGAGCATGTCGCCGACGAGGATCACGTGTCCCCTGCTCGTGGAGAACTGCTTGCTCTCCATCGTCAGGAACTCACTCGAGACCACCTCGGTGGGCAGGTTCAGCTCACCGAGCCGCCCGGGCTTGCCCCCCCTGGCTCCGCGGCCGTCGTACGCCAGCAGCTCTGCTGGCCAGATCTGGCTGTGGAAGGTGATGTTGTCCTTGCCCATGAAGTAGTACGACAGTGCTTCTGGGTCGTTCCACCAGCTACGCCAGGCCTCGGGGTCGCCGGTACGCCGGGCCCACTCGACCGAAGCAGAGAGGTAGCCGATCACCGCGTCGAACCACACGTAGAACCTCTTGGTGGGATTCTCCTGCCATCCCGCCAGTGGGATCGCGATGCCCCAGTCGATGTCCCGGGTCATCGCCCGCGGGCGGATCTCCTTGAGGATGTTCTGGCTGAAGCGGATCACATTCGGCCGCCAGGTCCCGCTCGCCTCGCGCCCCTCGAGCCACTCCCCCAGGGCGTCAGCCAGCGCCGGTAGGTCCAAGAAGAAGTGCTGGGTCTCGACGAACTCCGGGGTTTCGCCGTTGAGCTTGGACCGCGGTTGGATCAGATCCTGCGCATCCAGCTGGTTGCCACAGTTGTCGCACTGGTCACCCCGCGCGTCGGCGTACCCGCAGATCGGGCAGGTGCCCTCGATGTATCGGTCCGGCAGCGTGCGTCCGGTCGAGGGTGAGATCGCCCCGAAGGTGGTCTGCTCGATGAAGTAGCCGTTGTCGTGCACGCCCTTGAACATCTCCTGCACGACCGCGTGGTGGTTGCGCGTCGTCGTACGCGTGTAGAGGTCGTAGGCCAGTCCGAGCGCCACGAAGTCCTCGACGATGGTCCGGTGGTTGCGGTCCGCGAGCTCCTGGGGGGACACGCCCGCCTCGTCGGCGGCGATCAGGATCGGCGTTCCGTGCTCGTCGGACCCGCTGACCATCAAGACGTCGTGTCCGGCCATCCGCATGTACCGGCTGAAGACGTCGGAGGGCACCCCGAAACCGGCGACGTGGCCGATGTGGCGCGGACCGTTGGCGTACGGCCAGGCCACTGCGGACAGGACTGTGCTCATTCGACCAGCCTATGGCCGGGGCGAGGGTGCCTCTACAGGGCTCCGGGGGCGGTGCGCGTGCCCAATCTCAGGGCAGGACGCCGCTCTAGGAGAAGTCGAGCTCGGCGGTGCGGCTGCGCTTGAGCTCGAAGAACTGGTCGTACGACGCCACCGCGACGCAGCCATCCCAGAGCTTGCCGGCCCGCTCGCCGAGTGGGGTCTTGGTGATCACCGGCCCGAAGAACGCAACGCCGTTGATCGCGATCGTCGGGGTGCCCACCTCGTCGCCGACCTGGTCCATCCCCTCGTGATGGGACTTCTTCACCGCGTCGTCGTAGGACGAGTCATCCATCGCATCGGCCAGCGAGGTCGGCAGTCCCGCCTCGGTGAGCGACTCCTCGACCATGGCCCGGGAGATCGGCTGCTGCCGGAGGTGGATCCGCGTGCCGAGCGCTGTGTAGAGGGGCAACAACGCCCGCGGACCGTGCTGTTGCTCGGCCGCGACGCAGACCCGGGCCGGACCCCAGCTGTCCGCGAGCTTCTCGCGGTACTCCTCGGAGATGTCCTTGTCACGGTTCAGGTAAGCCAGGCACATCACGTGCCAGTGCACCTCGATGTCGCGCACCTCGGCCACCTCGAGGATCCAGCGCGAGGTCAGCCACGCATAGGGGCACTTGGGGTCGAACCAGAAGTCGGCAACGTCCATGTCGGCCAAACCGCGGACCCGCCCGCAGATATTCCTGGTGCTTGCGAGGCGTGGTCTCCGGGCCGTGCCAGCGCCGCCCGCTCTGGTGACATGATGGCGCGCATGCCCGGAACCAACCTCACCCGCGAGGAGGCGCGCACCCGCGCCCAGCTGCTGTCGGTCGACTCCTACACCGTGGAGCTGGACCTGACGACCAGCGACGTGACGTTCGCCAGCACGACCACGATCGACTTCACCTGTCGCAAGCCGGGCCAGAGCACGTTCGCGGACCTCGTGGACGCGACCGTCCACGAGATCACCCTCAACGGAACCCCAGTGGACCCCGCGACGGCGTACGCCGACAGCCGGATCCAGCTCGCGGACCTGCAGGAGCGCAACCAGCTGGTCGTCCGAGCCGAGTGCACCTACAGCCGCTCCGGCGAGGGGCTCCACCGGTTCGTGGATCCGGCAGACGACCGGGTCTATCTCTACTCGCAGTTCGAGGTGCCGGACGCCCGGCGCGTCTACACCACCTTCGAGCAGCCGGACCTGAAATCGGTGTTCACCTTCGAGGTCACGGCTCCCCGCGGCTGGAAGGTGGTCTCCAACGCACCGACCCCGGAGCCCACGGACCAAGGCGGCGGCAAGGCGATCTGGCGCTTCCCGCAGAGCAAGCCGATGTCGACGTACATCACCGCGCTGGTAGCCGGTGAGTACCACGAGGCGCTGGACACCTATGAGGGCAAGCACGGGAAGATCCCCCTCGGCCACTATTGCCGCCAGTCGATGGTGGAGTACCTCGACCGCGAGGAGCTGGTCAAGATCACCAGCCAGGGTTTCGCCTACTTCGAGGAGGCGTTCGGCTATCCCTATGCCTTCGAGAAGTACGACCAGCTCTACGTGCCCGAGTACAACATGGGCGCAATGGAGAACGCCGGCTGCGTCACCTTCCGGGACGAGTACCTCCCCCGCAGCCGCCAGGACCGGGCTTTCTACGAGTTCCGGACCACGGTGATCCTGCACGAGATGGCGCACATGTGGTTCGGCGACCTGGTGACGATGCGCTGGTGGGACGACCTGTGGCTCAACGAGTCCTTCGCCGAGTGGGCGTGCTACCACGCCGCGGTCGAGGC
>JALZBH010000161.1 GCA_030947625.1 Actinomycetota bacterium | reverse complement strand
GGGCCATCGATCGAGCAGCACTACCGTACCTATCCGGTGGCCCGGCACACCGCGATGTGGGCGGCCGCCGGCCTGGAGGAGGTGCAGGTAAAGCCGATGAGTCTGGGTGGCGGCCTGGTGATGTCCGGGCGCAAGCGCCGTGGGTGAACCCGTCGCGCCGGCCTTCTACGCGCGGCAGGGGAACGCTCTCTCGGACTGGTGGACGCTGTTGCATCCCCCTTACACGGTGTGGCATCTGAGCTACGTGGTCCTGGGCGCGGCGATCGCACCCACCCGCGACTGGGCTGTTCTCGGACTCAGCATCCTGGCGTTCTTCCTTGCCGTGGGTCTGGCCGCACATGCCCTCGACGAGCTGAAGGGCCGCCCGTTGAGGACAGGTATCGCTTCGACGGCCCTATGGGCAGTGGCCGGGCTGGCGCTGACCGGGGCGGTCGCACTCGGCGTCCTCGGCGCGTTCTTCTGGGACGGCCCCAACTGGGCGCTCGTTGTGGCGATACCGCTCGGCATGTTGCTGGTCGTCGGCTACAACCTCGAGCTGTTCGACGGCCTACTGCACACCGACCATGTGTTCGCCCTGGGCTGGGGCGGCTTCCCTGTTGTCGTCGGGTACCTCGCCCAGTCTCCTCCGGTCTCGCCCACCCTGCTTGCCGCCGCGGCCGCCGCAACCCTGGCCGGCGTTGGCACGTCATACGCCCAGAGGTTCCTCAGTACGCCGGCCCGCCAGCTGCGCCGGCGTACCGCTTCGGTGGCCGGGAGCATGACCACCTCGCAGGGAGCGACGACCCCGCTGGACAGCTCGGTGCTGCTCGCTCCACTCGAAGGAGCGCTGCGTGCCCTGTCGTGGGCGGTGCCGATGGCCGCCCTCGCATTGTTGCTGACCCGCTCTTGAGGTCAGCGCCGCTCGACGCGACGCTCGAGGTGCTCGGCGTCGCTGAGCAGCAGCTGCCACCAGGTCTCGCCGCCGTTGGAGCTTGGCAAGGCCCGGGTGATCCGTACGGCGATCGACACGGCAGCTGTGACCAGGATCAGTCCGACCGGCACCTCCAGCACCACTGCGGACAGGACCGACGTCAGCCGGTCACTGCCACTGGCGGTCATCACGTCGAACCAGGAGTCGACGAGCAGCATCGTCCCGGCGACCGTTGCTGCGATGATCATCACCAGCTTTCGCCGCCACGCCAGTACCGCAGTCACGCCAAGCATCACGATCAGGCCCACGTCGTACCCCACCCAGGTCGCGCCCCAGTGCGCGGTCTGGTAGCGGCGCGGAAGTGCGTAGGCGAGGTAGATGGTCCACGGGATCAACAACAGCGACCCGGCCGCGGTCAGGCGGAGCAGCGCTCGGCGGCGACGGAGGGAGCGGGGGTCGTGGGGTAGGGCCGGCTCAGGCACGGGACGAACCACAGCGGAAGACCATTACCCGATTATGCGGGCAGCTCGGGCCCAGGGGGCCGACGGGCAGCCCGTTTGCGTCCTGTCGTGACGGGTACAGCCTGGGAAACCCTCGAGAAGGAGGCGTCGGCGGAGATCCCGGGCGAGGAGTCGGACACTACACGTCTGCGGCCGTCCGAGTTCTCGTGCTTCACGACCAGCCGCCCGGCAGCGGTCGCCCCTCGGTGAAGCCGGCGGCCGACTGGACGCCGACCAGCGCACGGTGGGCAAACTCGGCCAGGTTGTGGGCGCCGGCATACGTACAGGCCGACCGGACTCCCGAACAGATCTCGTCGACGAGATTCTCCACTCCGCCGCGTTCGGGGTCGAGGAACATCCGCGACGAGGAGATCCCTTCCTCGTAGAGCGACTTCCGGGCCCGGTCGAACGCTGTGTCGCTCCCCGTCCGGTTCGCAACCGCACGAGCCGAGGCCATCCCGAAGCTCTCCTTGTAAGGCCTCCCGTCCGTGCCCCGCTGCAGGTCGCCCGGCGACTCGTAGGTGCCGGCAAACCACGAGCCGATCATCACCTGGGAGGCACCCGCGGCAAGAGCAAGCGCGACGTCCCGCGGATGCCGTACGCCGCCGTCGGCCCAGACGTGCTTGCCGTGCTCACGTGCAGCCGCGGCACACTCGAGGACGGCGCTGAACTGTGGTCGTCCGACGCCGGTCATCATCCGGGTCGTGCACATGGCACCCGGCCCGACACCGACCTTGACGATGTCCGCGCCCGCCGCCACCAGGTCATGCACGCCGTCCGCCGAGACCACGTTGCCGGCCACGAGCGGGATGTCCGGAGCCGTTGACCGGACCACGTCCACCGCCTCGATCATCCGCTCCTGATGACCGTGCGCGGTGTCCACCACCAAGGCGTCGATCCCGGCCCCGAGCAGCCGCTTCGTCTTCTCGGCCACGTCGGCGTTCACCCCGATCGCGGCGGCAACCCGAAGCCGGCCACGGTCGTCGACGGCGGGGCGGTAGATCGTCGAGCGCAACGCTCCCGTGCGGGTCAGCAACCCGACCAGGGCACCGTTGGCGTCGACGACCGGCGCCAGCCGGTGACGGGTCGCGGCCAGGACGTCGAAGGCCGTCCGCGGGTCGGAGTCCTCGCTGACCATGACCATCTCGGTGGACATCACCTGGCCGACCTGGGTGAACCGGTCCACTCCCTGGCAGTCCGCCTCTGTCACCACCCCGGCCGGCCGGCCCGCATCGACCACCACGGCAGCGAGGTAGGCCCGTTTCGGCAGCAGCGCCAGCGCATCACTGACCGTCTCGTCGGGAGCCAGTGTGATCGGCGTCTCGAACACCGGATGTCTCGACTTGACCCAGGCCACGACCTCCTCGAGCACCGGCAGCGGCACGTCCTGGGGAAGAACGCTGAGACCGCCACGCCGGGCGATCGTCTCGGCCATCCGGCGTCCGGAGACCGCGGTCATGTTCGCAACGACCAGCGGGATCGTCGTACCGGTGCCATCGACGGGCGCCAAATCGACGTCGTACCGCGACGACACCGCAGAACGCCGCGGGACCATGAAGACGTCGTCGTAGGTCAGCTCGTACGGCGGCCGGGCATCATCGAGGAAACGCACGAGCGCCCAACCTACCCGGCCGCGCGGGGCAGCTCCTCGGCCGCCGCCAGGGCCTCGTCTGCGTGCACATCCATCTTCAGCTCGCTCGAGATCACCCGGCGGATCACCTGGTCGGTGTCGATGACGAAGGTGACCCGCTTGACCGGGCTAAGGAGCGAACGCCGTACGCCGTACGCCGTCGCAACCGTGCGGTCGGCGTCGCTGAGCAGCGGATAGTCGAACGAGTTCGCCTTGGAGAACTCGCGCTGCTTGTCGACCGGGTCGGCGCTGATCCCGACCCTCTGGACACCCGAGGCCTTGAACGCGGCGCCCAGGTCGCGGAAGTGGCAGGACTCCTTGGTGCAGCCGGAGGTGAATGCTGCCGAGTAGAAGAACAGCACCACTGGTCCTTGCGAGACTAGGTCGCTCAGCCGTCGTGGGGTGCCGGTTTCGTCGGGGAGCTCGAAGTCGGGTGCTCGTTCGCCCTTTTCGATGGTCTTCACTGAACTCCTCACCGTTGGTCCGACCGCTCCCCCATCATGCCTGGTGGATGATGGGCGCGTGCATCAGCTCACTGCATCCGCTCCCGGGCGGGTGAACCTGATCGGCGAACACCTCGACTACAACGGCGGTCTGTGCCTGCCGATCGCCCTCCCCCAGTCCACTTCGGCTACCGTGCGCCGACGCAACGACGGACAGCTGCAGGTCAGGTCGGAAGGACGGCGGTGGTCCACTCCGGTGGACTCGCTGCGTCCGGGTTCGGTGACGGGCTGGGCGACATACGTCGCCGGGGTGGTGTGGGCGCTCGGCATCGAGGACGGTCTCGACATCGAGCTGACCAGCGACGTACCGGTCAGCGCCGGGTTGTCGTCCTCGGCGGCGGTGGAGTGCAGCGTCGCGCTCGGAGTCGAGGCGTTGCTCGGGCTCGGGCATTCACGTGCGGAGCTGATCTCGGCGTGCATCCGCGCGGAGACCGAGATGGTCGGTGCGCCCACGGGCGGACTCGACCAGATGGCGTCGATGCTCGCAGAGAAGGGCCATGCGCTGCTGATCGACTTCGCCACCGGCGTCTGCACGCAGGTGCCGTTCCGGCCGGAGGAGGCCGGCCTAGCGCTGCTGGTGATCGACACCCGGGTCTCACACGACTTCACCGACGGCGGGTACGGCGACCGTCGCTCCGACTCCGAAGAGGCGGCTCGGCTACTCGGCGTACCGTATCTCGCGTTGGCTGGGGACCTGTCCGAGCTGACCGACCTACGGCTCCGCCGCCGAGCCAGGCATGTCCTCAGCGAGCAACATCGGGTCAAGGCATTCGCGTCCGCCCTTCGTGCCGGCGACTGGGACGCTCTCGGCCCGCTGATGGTCGCCTCCCACGAGTCCATGCGCGACGACTACGAAGTCTCCTGCGAGGAGCTCGACACCGCCGTCTCGACCGCGGTCGAGCATGGTGCACTGGGTGCCCGGATGACCGGTGGCGGCTTCGGTGGTTCGGCGATCGCGTTGGTCAACGCCGAAGGGCTCGACGAGGTCTCCGCCGCCGTCGAGGCCGAGTTCGCCTCCCGAGGCTGGACAACCCCCAACCTGTTCACCGCGCTCGCCTCCCCCGGCGCCCGCCTGCTCGGCTCCTGACCGCCCCCGCTTTCGCCGAGAGTCGCAGACCGGCTTGATGCGCTGATCCTGCCAGCCACGCTGGGGTGCCGGTCTGCGACGTCTCGGCGCTATTTGAGGTCAGTGGAGGAGAGGCCGAGCACCCGGCGGGCCACGATCAGCTGCTGGATCTGCTGGGTGCCTTCGAAGATGTCGAGGATCTTGGAGTCACGGGCCCACTTCTCGAGCAGCTCCACCTCGGAGTAGCCACGGGTGCCGGCGAGCTCGACACAGGACAGGGTCACGTCGCTGCAGACCCGGCCCGCCTTGGCTTTGGCCATCGAGGCCTCCAACGAGTTCGGCATCCGGTTGTCCGCCATCCAGGCGCTCTGCAGCATCAGCAGGTTCGAGGCTTCCCAGTCGGCCTCGAGCTGTAGGAACTTGGCTACCGCAGCGCTCTGGCGAGTCATGGGTACGTCGTAGTCGATCCGCTCACCGGCCTCCTCGAGCAGGTCACGCACGTAGTCCAACGCCGCGCGGGCCACCCCCACCGCCATCGCGGCGACCAGCGGACGGGTGTTGTCGAAGGTCGCCATCACCGCGCCGAAGCCCTGCCTCACGTCGATCTCGGGGCTCCCGAGGATGTTCTCCGCGGGCACCCGGCATTCGGTGAACGAGATCACGGCTGTGTCCGAGGCCCGAATCCCGAGCTTGTGCTCGAGCCGCTCCACGTTCATGCCCGGCGATCCCGCAGGTACGACGAACGACTTGATCGCCGAGCGCCCGAGCTCCTTGTCCAAGGTTGCCCAGACGACGACGGCGTCGGCCCGCTCGCCGGAGGTGACGAAGATCTTCTCGCCGTTCAGGACGTACTCGTCACCGTCCTTGGTCGCGGTCGTCTTGATGTTCGCCGAGTCCGAGCCCGTGTCCGCCTCGGTGATCGCCATCGCCGCCCACATGC
>JALZBH010000160.1 GCA_030947625.1 Actinomycetota bacterium | reverse complement strand
TGGAGAGCACCTGGGACGCGAACGCCTCGTGGATCTCGTAGAAGTCGAAGTCCTGCAGCGACAGACCTTCGCGCGCGAGCATCCTCGGCATGGCGTACGCCGGAGCCATCAGCAGCCCCTCGCCTCCATGGACGAAGTCGACCGCCGCCGTCTCATAGGCGGTCAGGTACGCCAGCACCGGCAGGCCGTGCTGCTCGGCCCACTCCTCCGAGGCGAGCAGCACCACCGAGGCGCCGTCGGTCAGCGGGGTGGAGTTCGCCGCCGTCATCGTCGCCGCCTCCCCCTTGCCGAACACCGGCTTGAGCGTGGCGAGCCTCTCCAGCGTGGTGTCGGGGCGAAGGTTCTGGTCCTGGGCGAGCCCGGCGTACGGCGTGACCAGGTCGTCCTGCCAGCCCACGTCGTACGAAGCGGCCAGGTGCTGATGCGAGGCCAGGGCGAGCTGGTCCTGTTCCTCACGGCCGATCTGCCACTCCAGCGCGGTCAGTGCGGCATGGTCGCCCATCGCCAGGCCGGAGCGTGGCTCGCCGTTGCGAGGGATCGTGACCCCGAAGTCCGTCGGCCGGATCTTCGCCGCGACCGCCAATCGGCTCTTGAGATCCTTGGCCCGGTTGAGCTGCAGCAGCTTCTCGCGCAGCGACTCGCTCACCCCGATGGGTGCATCAGAGGTGGTGTCGGACCCGCCGGCGATGCCGACCTCGATCTGGCCTAGGGCGATCTTGCTCGCGACGTAGATGGCCGCCTGAAGTCCGGTCGCACATGCTTGCTGGATATCGCACGCCGGCGTCGCGGGGTCGAGCCTGGTCGACAGCACGCTCTCACGGGTGAGGTTGAAGTCGCGGGAGTGCTTGAGCACCGCTCCGGCAGCCACCTCACCCACCAGCTCGCCTTCGAGTCCGAACCGCTCGACCAGCCCGTTGAGAGCGGCGGTGAGCATGTCCTGGTTGGAATCGGTGCTGTAGACCGAGTTCGACCGGGCGAACGGGATGCGGTTGCCACCGAGCACGGCAACGCGTCGCGTCTTGGACTGCATGAGAGCTCCAGATCTTCGTCGGCCAACGGCCGGTCGGGTCCCGAAAGGGTGGGTCGGGTGCGCTCATCTTGTCGCGAATGCCCTGCAATACAAACGATGTGAGGGCCAGGTCACCTTTCTTGGACTCCTTGCTGCCGGGCTCGTTACATTGGCTCCCGGCATGCGCCGCGAACCCCTACACGCCCTCCCGATGCGACAAGGAAGTACCGATGACCGACCGCTACCAGTCCTTCACCTCGAGCCCGCTGGGACGGCTGTTCGTCAAGAACCTCGGCCTCCCCGAACCTGTGGTGCTGGATCGCTGGCACGACGGAGCGGCGCTGGTCGAGGGCACCGTCGTACTTGGTGGCGAAGGTCGTCTCCTCGAGGCGATGACCGCCGCACTTGACAATCTCGGCATCGCGAACGCCACGGCGGCCGAGCCCGGCCAGAGGTACAAGGGACTGGTCTTCGACGCGAGCGGGATCACCAGCTCGACTGAGCTGGTCGAGCTGAGCCGGTTCTTCACCCCGTTGCTGCGGAGCCTGACCTCGTGTCCCCGGCTGCTGGTGCTGGGCACCATCCCCGACCAGACCGGCTCGGTCGAGGAGCACGTCGCCCAACGCGCGCTCGAGGGGGTGACCCGTTCGATCGGCAAGGAGATCGGCAGGGGCGGCACGGTGAACCTGGTGTACGTCGCCCCCGGCGCCGAGTCGACCTTGGAGTCGACACTTGCCTTCTTCTGCTCCCCCAAGTCGGCCTACGTCTCGGGTCAGGTGGTTCGGATCGGGGCCACCGGCACCTTGAAGGCCACCGGGGTTGCCGACCAGGCTCATCCGGTGGCAGGCAAGGTCGCCGTCGTCACCGGGGCATCACGTGGGATCGGCGAGCAGATCGCCCGGGTGCTGCATCGCGACGGCGCGAGGATCCTCGGCATCGACGTACCCCAGGCGGCCAGCGAGCTGCAGACGGTGATGAAGGAGATCGACGGAGAGCACCTGACACTCGACATCACCGGTAAGGACGCGCCGCAGCGGATTGCCCAACACGTTCAGCATAGGTTCGGCGCCGTCGACGTGGTCGTGCACAACGCCGGCATCACCCGGGACAAGAAGCTCGCGAACATGGACGAGGATCTGTGGTCGTCGGTGGTCGCGGTGAACCTCACCGCGCCCGAGCGGATCACCCGGGAGCTCCTCGATCAGGGCCTGGTCAACCACAACGGCCGGATCATCGCGGTGTCCTCGATCGCGGGCATCGCGGGCAACGCCGGCCAGACCAACTACGCCGCATCCAAGGCGGGCGTGATCGGCTTCGTCGACGCCACCGCGGGCGAGCTCAAGAACGACATCACCGTCAACGCCGTGGCTCCGGGTTTCATCGAGACCAAGATGACTGCTGGCGTCCCGTTGGCCACCCGAGAGATCGGCCGCCGGCTCAACGCAATGAGCCAAGGTGGGCTGCCAATCGACGTAGCCGAGACCATCGCGTACTTCGCCAGCCCGGGTTCGACAGCCGTCAACGGCAACGTCGTACGCGTTTGCGGCCAGATGATGCTGGGAGCCTGAACCGTGGTCGACCGGACGATCCAGGGACAGCCCTCCTCACTGCCGACCATGCTCAAGGCCGCCCTGCCGGTGCTCCCCGGCGTCGGCAAGCTGCCGTGGGTGCGCAGACACGGCACCGAGCTGCCCGACCTGACGATGCATCGCAACAACGTGGCCGTCGACCCGGCTCACGTGACGGCCTACTCCGCTGTCTGTGGGTTCGAGAAGAGCCAGCATCTGCCGCTGACCTACCCGCATGTGCTGGCGTTCGGGCTGCATCTGGCGATCATGACCGATCCGTCGTTCCCGTTCCCCGCGGTGGGCACGGTGCACGTGGCCAACACCCTCCACCAGCATCGGCCGATCGCGGCCAGTGAACGGCTGGACGTGTCCGTCCGGGGGGTGCGCCTGAGACCGCATCCCAAGGGCACCGTGTTCGACCTGGTCACCACCGTCGGTTCAGACGGTGCGACCGTGTGGGAGTCGACCTCGACGTACCTACGGCGAGGCCACGGCGACAAGTCGGATGCGCCGGAGGGCCAACCGTTCAGGGTATTGCCCGGCCCGGGCGTGGAGTGGAAGCTGGCCGGCAACCTCGGACGTCGCTATGCGTCGGTGTCCGGGGACCACAACCCCATCCACCTTTACCCGCTGACTGCGAAGGCCTTCGGTTTCAACCGGCAGATCGTCCATGGGATGTGGAGCAAGGCCCGCTGCGTTGGTGCCATTGCCACTCGGCTTCCCGACGAGGTCACCGTCGAGGTGGAGTTCAAGAAGCCGATCTTCTTGCCGGGCACGGTTGCCTTCGGCTCCGAACTGGCGGCTGACGGCATCGACTTCTCCCTGACAAGCCCCGGGAACGGCGCCGTACATCTGGTCGGCCGCTCCCGCTGGGGCCCGGGGTAACTTCAGCGTGGGTTGCCGAATTGGGCCGTGGTCACCGTGACCGTGCCGTTGCGGACCGTACGCCGCGAGAACGTGGCCGTCGACGGATGCCACACCCCGAGGTCAACGATGTGGTCACCGTTCCAGTCGCCCGTCACCGGAAGGTCGCCCGGGCTGCCGAAGACGACACTTTGGGTGGACACTCCCGTCCCCGTGGGAACGCGTAGCGACCAGGTCGCCGTCCAGGGGTCGTAGGTCCCGAAGTCGGTGACCCCGTCGCCGTTCCAGTCGCCGGTCACTGGCATCACTCCGGACCCACCGAACACGACGCTGTGCAGGTCACCGTTCGTCCGGCGGTAGACGAAGGTGTGGGTCGAGGAGCGGTAGTAGCCGAGCGTGCTCGGCGAGCTCTGGTCCCAGTGCCCGCCGAACGGCGTGTCCGAAGCCACCGACCCACTGAGCGCAGTGAGCGCGACGGTCCCGTTGCGCGAGCGGAGCTGGTAGCTGCGGGTCCCCAGAGACCGCACCCCGACGTCCGTACGACGGTCGCCGTCCCAGTCGCCGACGAACGGAACCGCATTGGTCCTGCCGAAACCGATTGCGGTCGTGGTCTGGCCGGTTAGCTCACGAAACTCCGTACCCGTCGGAGTCGGCCGCGCGACACCGACGTCGGTGACGCCGTCACCGTTCCAGTCCCCGCTGAGGGGACGGTCGCCGCAGTTTGCCGAGCCCTTCGGTACGCCGAACTGAAATCTCGTTCGGTGGAAGTAAGGCGCGAAGTACGACCCGTTGAGACGCTCTTCGAAGTGCAGGTGTGGGCCGGTCGAGTTGCCGGTCTGTCCGACGTACCCGACCAGGGCACCCTGGTCGACAACCTGGCCCACGGTGACCGCGATCGAATTCAGATGGGCATAGAGCGTCGAGTAGCCACGGCCGTTGTCGATCACCACATAGTTGCCGTAGCTGGTGGTGAGCGACACGGTCTTGGTGACCACCCCCAGGGCGCTGGACAGAGTGGGTTTCCCAAGTGCTCCGGGCGCAGTGAAGTCGATCGCGTACGGGCTCGGGCTGTGGCTGGGCCGGGTGTTGCCGGTCCACTGCTGCCCGCACGGGAACGGCAGCTCGAAGTCCGGGCCTGACGACGGTGACACCGAGACTTCCCTGATCGGGCTAGCGGCGGCGCTCGTGGGGATGCCGGCTCCGACCGACATGCCGAGCACCGCGAGGGTGAGCACCGGCAGCACCGACCGCCCTCGTCGACGGCGGCGCACTGGACGAATCGAACCGCGCGCGACGGTACCCACCGAGCTCACAGAAGTCACAGTTGGCGACACTAGTCACATTGGTGCGTGTTGGTCCATCAATTCGGAGTTTCGGTGTGCTCATCGCCTTTCTGGGACCGGACCCGGATCAGGCCCTCCTGCGCGACGCTGGCTACCAGCCGGCCGTCCTGGGTGAACACCCGGGCGATGGCCAGGCCCCGTCCCCCGCTGGCCGACGGCGACGCCTGGTCGTAGAGCCACCACCGGTCGGCCCGGAATGGCCGGTGGAACCACACCGAGTGGTCCAGCGAGGCGGCCTGCAGCTCGTCCGAGGAGATCAACAGGTTGTGCGGCACCAGCGTTGCGGCGAGCAGCGTCATGTCGCTGGCGTAGGTGAACGCGGCCGTGTGCTGCAACGGGTCGTCGGGAAGCTCGCCGTTGATCCTGATCCACAACCGGGCTCGGGCGGGGAAGGCTGGATCCTCGAGCCGACCACCAGGACGCGAGTCACCGGCGTACCTGACCTCGAGCGCGGCCCACTCACGTTGCCACTCCTCGGAGTCC
Organism: Actinomycetota bacterium; assembly: GCA_030947625.1. GTDB lineage: Bacteria > Actinomycetota > Actinomycetes > Propionibacteriales > Nocardioidaceae > Marmoricola. Next base: position 286 of record JALZBH010000160.1, on the reverse strand, counting down.
CGGCCGGCGCGACGGACCGCCTCGGACAGGTCGAGGCAGTCCTCTGGTGCGGGCACGTCCGGCAGCGCGTCTTGATGCTCGAGTCCCTTCTCGGCTACCTGGAAGCTGGCCGTCAGGCCGAATATCGGTCGACCGTGCTGGCGGGCCACCACCCGTCGGGTGGCAAAGGAACGGCCGTCTCGGATCGGGTCCACGTCGTAGACGATGGGTACGGCGGTGTCGCCGGGCCGCAGGAAGTACGAGTGCAGCGAATGTACGGCGAACCGCTCGGCCGTCGTCCGCGCAG
>JALZBH010000159.1 GCA_030947625.1 Actinomycetota bacterium | reverse complement strand
GCTCGCCCTGGGCGGCCCGAAGGGTCGGCCATCACGCGCTGCAGGAGATCGTCCGCAAGGTGCTGTTGACCTACTGGAACACCGTGGCCTTCCAGGTGCTCTACGCGCGCGCCGCCGAATGGAGTCCGGGCCACCCGGCACCGAAACCGGCCGACCGTCCAGTGCTCGACCGGTGGGCCCTCTCGGAGGCACACCGCCTCGTCGGCCGGGTCACCGATGCCCTGGAGGTCTTCGACACCCAGCGCGCCGGCGCGTTGCTCGCGGCGTACGTCGACGACCTCTCCAACTGGTACGTCCGACGCTCCCGCCGGCGGTTCTGGTCCGGGGATGCGGCCGCACTGGCCACGCTCCACGAGTGCCTGTACGTCGTCACGCTGTTGATGGCGCCGCTGACACCGTTCCTCACCGAGCGGGTCTGGCAGGACGTGTTCGCCGCCACCTCAGACGTGCTGCCCGAGTCGGTGCACCTCGCCGCCTGGCCGCGCGTGGACGGCAGCCTCGTCGACGAGGTACTCGCCGGCCAGGTCTCGCTGGCCCGTCGGCTGGTCGAGCTGGGTCGCTCGGCCCGAGCCGAGGCCAAGGTCAGGACGCGGCAGCCCTTGCGACGAGCGTTGGTCGCCACCGCGGCGTACGAGGCGTTGCCGCCGGAGCTACGCGCCCAGGTCTCCGAGGAGCTCAACATCGGTGGCCTGGAACCGCTCTCCGGGGCAGGCTCGGACCTGGTCGAGCACAGCGCCAAGGGCAACTTCCGGGCTCTGGGCAAGCGGTTCGGCAGGGACACCCCCAGGGTCGCCGCGGCCATCGTCGCCGCAGATGCGCGCACCCTGGCTGCTGCGCTCGCGGCCGACGGCTCAGCGGTTGTCTTGCTCGACGGCGTCAAGGTCGAGGTTGGGGCCGAGGAGGTGATCGTGTCCGAACGTCCGCGAGCGGGCTGGTCGGTCGTCAACGAGCACGGTGAGACCGTGGCACTCGACCTGCAGCTGACCCTGGAGCTCACCCGAGCCGGGCTGGCACGCGAGGTGATCCGGATGGTTCAGGAGGCCCGGAAGGCAAGCGGCTTCGAGGTGACCGACCGGATCGAGCTGACCTGGCACGCCACCGGCGAGCTGGCGGAGGCGATCGTGGCGAACCGCGACCTGGTTGCCGGGGAGGTCCTGGCGTCCACGATGACCGCCTCCGAGTCGGCGGACTCGCTGGCGCACCGCGATGACGTGCTGGGGTTGGCGTTCAGCGTGACCCGAGCCTGAATCGGCACCCCGGCGGTCTCAGTTCGGGGTGTTCTCGTCCGCCGATTCCTCCCCGAGGATCGACCCCAGCCGCCTGGGCCCCTGACCGCCCTCGCCGGACGCAGGCGCTGCCGCGTCGTCACCGGCGCCTTGCAGTGCCTCCAGCTGCTGGTTGAAGTAGCTCTTCAGCCGGCTGCGGTACTCCCGCTCGAATGCACGCATGTTGTCGACCTCGCCTTCGAGTCGGGTCTTCTGCTCCTCCAAGGAGTCGAGGAGCTCCTGGCGCTTGGCTTCGGTCTCCGAGTCGAGCATCTCTGAGCGTTTCCGGGCGTCCTGTTCCAACTGCTCGGTCTTCGCCAGGGTGTCCGAGTGCAGCTGTTCGCTGTTGCTGCGCGCATCGGCGAGGAGTCGCTCGGCCTCCTCCTTGGCCTCGTTGACCAGCTCGTCGGCATTGCGGGTCGCGAGCTCCAGCAGACGCGTCGCTGCGCCGGAAGCCTCCGCAGCCGTGGTCACCTTGATCGCCTCGGGGGGTGCGGCCGTCGCCGGCTCGGCAACGGCCGCATCGTCCACGGAAGGCGCACCACCATGCTGCGCGGCCGAGAGCTTGCTACGGAGGTCCTCGGCCTCCCTTTGGAGTCGCTCCAGTTCGGACTCGACCTCGTCGAGGAACTGGTCGACCTCCCCCATGTCGTAGCCCTCGCGGAGCCGTACGGGGGTGAATGTCTTGTTCTTGACGTCCTCTCGGCTCAGCGCCATGACCTCACCTGGTCCTTCGTCGTCGTCGAGACTGCTGATGCGCCTCGAAGGATAGCGCCGGCGCTCACCGCCCGATGGGGTCACACCCAGATTGCGCGGTTCACATAGAGCAGCAGGTAGCAGACCAGCCAGACCGCGATGAAGCTCAGGTCGATCATCGCTCCACCCAGGCGCAACGGCGGCAGCACCCTGCGTAGCGCCTTGATCGGCGGGTCGGTGACGCTGTACACCACCTCTAGCAGCACCAGGATCGGGCCGTGCGGCGTCCACGACCGGGCGAAGAACTGGATCCAGTCGACGACGAAACGCACCAGCAACAAGGCGATGAACAGCCAGAGCACCAGCTCGATGACCTGACCGACGGGGTTCACGAAAAAGACGCTACCCGGCCCTGGTTAGCTCCGTTAGCTCTGGTTGAAGAACCCACTCTCGGCGATCCGCTGCTTGTCCTCGGCGGCCACCGTCACGTTGGGAGGAGAGAGCAGGAAGACCTTGTTGGTCACCCGCTCGATCGTGCCGCGCACGGAGAAGACCAGTCCCGCGGCGAAGTCGACCAGCCGCTTGGCGTCGGTGTCGTCCATCTCGGAGAGGTTCATGATCACCGGCACGCCGTCGCGGAAGTTCTCCCCGATTACCCGGGCCTCGTTGTAGGTGCGCGGATGCAGGGTAGTGATCCGGGACAGGCCGGCGGACACCGTTGCCGGTCGATTCGCGGGAGCAGCGGACGGCCGACGACGCTCGGCGAGGTTCGAGACCGGCCGGTCGGCCCGGGTGGCCCCGCTGGGATGGCCGGCATCGGCTCCGTCATGCCGGGTCGACTCGTCGTACGCCGCCTCGTCGTACTCCGCGTCGGCGTCCTCGAGGAGGCCCAGGTAGACGCCCATCTTCCGCATCGCGCCGCTCATGAATCCTCTTCCTCTGCGCTCCAGCACGCCCCCGTAAGGGCGCGCTCACTTGTCTTGGACATTACTTGATCGAAGGCCGCGGACCGAGGACCGCTGAGCCAATGCGTACGTGTGTCGCGCCGTGTTTCACTGCCTCCTCCAGATCGGCACTCATGCCGGCCGACACCCAGGTTGCGTCAGGGGCGATCCGGCGTACGTCGGCAGCGACTGCCGCGAGCCTGGCGAAGGCCGGGGCGGCTGGTTGTCCCAACGGGGCAACACCCATCACTCCCCGCAGCCGCAGGGCCCCGACCTGGAGCACCCGCTCGGCGAGCTCGGTGACCCGGTCCGCCCGGATCCCGCTGCGACCCGTTTGGCCGGCCTCGTCGAGGCTGACCTGGAGCAGGCAGTCCAAGTCACGCCCACGCTGATGGGCTCCCCGGTTGAGAGGTTCGAGGAGCTTCGTGCGGTCCACCGACTCGACCACATCGGCGTACGTCGCAACAGCGGCCGCCTTGTTGCTCTGCAGGTTGCCGATGAAGTGCCAGACCAGACCGAGGTCGGCGCACTCCGCCGCCTTGGCCTCGGCCTCCTGGTGGCGGTTCTCGCCCACCTCGCGCACGCCAAGCTCGGCGAGCAAGTGTACGTCGCTGGCCGGGAAGAACTTCGTGACCACCACCATGGTCACCTCGTCGGGACTGCGACCGGCGTGGGTGCACGCTGCTGAGATGCGCTCCCGTACGACGACCAGGTTGGCCCTGATCACCTCCCGCCGCTGCGTCACGGCAGCGACCCCTTGAGGACGACCAGCCCGGCCATCCGCCCTGCCTCCCGGCCATCGCGGCGGTAGGAGAACAGGTCGGCCGACTCGCGGGTGCAGCGCGACGCGTCGACCACGGTGACCCCGGTGCGTTCGAGCTGAGCGCGCACCCCGGCGCCGAGATCCAGCGACGGCGTACCCCACGAGGTGCGGGAAAGCGTGGCCGGCTCGGCTGCCGCCACCTCCGCCTGCATCTGTTCGGGCACCTCGTAGCATGCCCCGCAGACATGCGGACCGATCCAGCCGGTTACTTCGCGCGCCCCCAGTTGGCGCATCCGGTCGACGGTAGCCGTGACGATGCCGGCCCGCACTCCCTGCCGTCCCGCATGCGCGGCTCCGAGTACGCCGGCTGCACCGTCGGCCAGCAGCACCGGCACGCAGTCAGCAGCCCGGACCATCAGCACCACGCCGGCCCGGTCGGTGACCAGCCCGTCACAGGCGGGCCGGGCGGACCCCGGGTCCGCCTCGGCCACGTCGACGCCGTGCACCTGCCGCATGTCCGCCAACCGGCCCGAAGGTGCGAAGTCGGCCAGCAGCAGCCCGAGGTTGCGCGAGACGTCCGTTGGGTCGTCGTGCCCCTCCAGGGCCAGGTCGAGGGAGTCGAAGGGAACAGCACTCACCCCGTCGTAGCGGTCGGTGAAGGCCAGCTCGACGGGGCCGTGCGTCGTACGGAAGGAGTACACCGCCCTGGAAAAGCCCCCTACTTCAAGAAGTCCGGCACATCCAGCTCGTCGTCAAAGCTGCCCTGACGCGGAGCCGACTGCCCAGCAGAAGGCGAGCTCGTCGGACCCGCCGACACACCGGCGGTCACCGGCTCGCGGCGAGGTGCGGACTCCCCGCGACGCTGCTCGACCACGGCGCGCGCCGCCGCTCGAGTCTCGTCCTGGGTCTGTGGCTGGGTCTGTGGCTGGGTCTGCGCGCGCCTTAGCTGGTTGCCGTCCTCGCGACGCTTGGGCCGGCCACCTTCGAAGCCGGCCGCAATCACCGTCACCCGCACCTCGTCACCCAGAGCGTCGTCGATGGTCGCGCCGAAGATGATGTTTGCGTCGGCGTGCACCGCCTCGGACACCATCGCCGCTGCCTCGTTGATCTCGAACAGGCCGAGGTCGGACCCACCGGCGATCGAGAGCAGCACTCCCTGAGCGCCGTCGATCGACTCCTCGAGCAGCGGGCTGGACACCGCCAGCTCGGCTGCCTCGACGGCACGGTTCTCCCCGCGCGCAGAGCCGATGCCCATCAGCGCGGAGCCGGCGTTGGACATCACCGACTTGACGTCGGCGAAGTCGAGGTTGATCAGGCCCGGGGTGGTGATCAGGTCGGTAATGCCGCTCACGCCCTGCAGCAGCACCTGGTCGGCCTGCTTGAACGCGTCGAGCATGCTCACGCTGCGGTCGGAGATCGAGAGCAGCTTGTCGTTGGGGATCACGATCAGGGTGTCCACCTCTTCGCGTAGGGCGGCGATGCCCTCCTCGGCAGAGGTGGCCCGACGGCGGCCCTCGAAGGCGAACGGGCGGGTGACCACGCCGATGGTCAGCGCGCCCAGCGACCGGGAGATCTTTGCCACGACGGGCGCGCCTCCGGTCCCGGTGCCACCGCCCTCGCCAGCCGTCACGAACACCATGTCGGCGCCCTTGATGACCTCCTCGATCTCTTCGGAATGGTCATCGGCCGCCTGAGCACCGACGTCCGGGTTTGCCCCGGCGCCCAGGCCCCGGGTCAGCTCGCGGCCGATGTCGAGCTTGACATCGGCATCGCTCATCAGAAGTGCTTGCGCATCGGTGTTGATGGCAATGAACTCGACGCCCCTCAGCCCGACCTCGATCATCCGGTTGACGGCGTTGACTCCACCTCCACCAATACCTACGACCTTGATCACGGCCA
>JALZBH010000158.1 GCA_030947625.1 Actinomycetota bacterium | reverse complement strand
CGGCGTTCTTGTCGATCTCATAGGCAAGGCGACGACGACCCCAGATGTCGACGTTCTCCACCGACCCTCCGTCGTTGCGAACGACGTTGAGATAGGTGTCGAGTGACGGAGCGACGGTTCGCTCTTCCAGGTCTGGGTCGAGGATGACCATGACTTCATAGGCACGCATAGCGTTCTCCACCTCCTTCGGACTCGGGCGGCCACGACGCGGTGTCGCGGCAGGAGGGCTGTGCGGGGCGCCGGAGCCCACCTAGCGGGAACCGACGACGCGCCAGAGTAACAACCCGGTGCCGCCGGACGGAAATCGTTGTCCACAGGCTACGGACGGACCCGGTCGGTCTCCGCACGACGTCCGGTCACCCCACACCGCGCATTGGTGGCGCAGTGACAGCTTGGGTTCCTCACCCTGGGAACCAGACTCCTAGGCTGGGGCCATGCTCACGGCTGAACGGCTCGACGCCGCCCGACGTGTCGTGGGCGAGCACATCTCGCCGACCCCGGCTTACCGGTGGCCGATGCTCGAAGACCACACCGGCACCGAGACCTGGGTCAAGCACGAGAACCACACGCCCACCGGCGCCTTCAAGGTCCGTGGCGGCCTGGTCCACGTAGCCGCGCTGGCTTCCGCAGGCAACGTCGGCGGACTGATCTCCGCGACGCGCGGCAACCACGGCCAGTCCCTGGCCTTCGCCGGCGCTGCCCATCAGATCCCTGTCGTGATCGTGGTGCCGCGTGGCAACAGCCCGGCAAAGAACGCCTCGATGGTGAGCTGGGGTGCGGAGCTGGTCGAGCAAGGCGGCGACTTCCAGGAGGCGAACGAACACGCGTCGTCTCTCGCCGAGAGCCGAGGACTGCGGAAGGTACCGGCCTTCCACGCTGATCTGGTAACCGGCGTGGCGACGTACGCCGATGAGCTTCACCGGCAGGTCTCGGAGCTCGACACGATCTATGTGCCAGTCGGGATGGGCTCGGGGATCTGCGCCAACATCGCCGTCCGCGACCTCCTCGGCCTGCACACCGAGATCGTCGGGGTGGTCTCCGAGCATGCCGACTGCATCGCCCGGTCGTTCGCTGCGGGTCGAGCGGTGTCTACCCCGACAGCGGACACGTTCGTCGACGGCGTCGCCTGTCGTACGCCGGACCCGGCCGCGGTCGCGGTGATCGTGCGAGGCGCGGCCCGAATCGTGGCGGTGAGCGATACCGCCGTCGAAGTGGCGATGCGGGTCCTGTGGCACGGCACCCACCAGATGCCCGAACCGGCTGGCGCAATCGCTCTTGCGGGGTTGTTGCTCGAGCAAGACCAGGCCCCAGGCAAGCGGGTCGCGGTGGTGATGACCGGCGGCAATTGTGACGACGACCTGGTCCACCGGGTCCTCGGCCGCTCGTAAGGTGGCGGTCATGAGCATCCGGATCGGCGCCCACGTCGACCAGACCGACCCGATCGCCGAGGCGAAGGCCCGCGAGACCACGGTGGTGCAGTTCTTCCTCGGTGACCCGCAGGGCTACCACGGACCCGAGGTGAGGTACGCCGGTGGCCCTGCCGGTCTCAAGGCGGACGCCGAGGCCGCTGGCATCGACCTCTACGTACACGCGCCGTACATCGTCAACGTGGCGACCACCAACAACCGGATCCGGATCCCCAGCCGAAAGCTGCTCCAGCAGCACCTCGACGCCGCGGCGGAGATTGGAGCCAAGGGGATGGTCGTGCACGGCGGCCACGTGGACAAGTCCGCCGACCCGGAAAAGGGGTTCGACAACTGGCGCAAGGCGATCGAGGCAACCGAGGTCAAGATCCCGCTGCTGATCGAGAACACCGCCGGCGGCGACAACGCCATGGCCCGGCGCCTCGACCGGATCGCGGGGATGTGGGAGGCCATCTCGGCCGCCTCCGGCCACGAGTCGGTCGGGTTCTGCCTGGACACCGCACATGCCTGGTCGGGCGGTATCCGACTCGCCGACGCGGTCGCGCAGGTGCGCGCGATCACCCGCCGGATCGACCTGGTCCACGCCAACGACAGCCGCGACGGGTTCGGCTCGGGGGCCGACCGGCACGCCAACTTCGGTGCCGGCCAGATCGACGCGGACGAGCTCGCCGGGGTGGTTCGCGACGCCGGGGCACCGGTCATCTGCGAGACACCAGGCGGCCCGGCAGAGCACCGTGAGGACTTCGCCTGGTTGCGCGAGCGCCTGTGAACCTCTCGCGGCGCGGGCTGCTCGGCGCGGCGGGATTGGGCCTGGTCAGCGGATGTGGTCAGGCCGGCAACGCCCAGTCGCCCAGCGACGGCCGAGGTGCGACGCCAACGCGGCACCGTTACCGGCAGTTGCATCCGGACCAGTTCGGTGACCTCTACCTTCCCGCCGAGACTCCCCGGGGGACGATCGTGCTTCTCCACGGCGGGTACTGGTTCGCCGAGTACTCCCTGAGCCTGATGGAGCCCATCGCGCGCACCCTGGTGCACGCTGGATGGGCGGTGTGGAACCTCGAATACCGCCGGCTCGGGAGGGGTGGCGGCTGGCCGGCTACGTTCACCGACGTCGCAGCCGGCGTCGACCACGTGGCCCGGCTGCCGGTCCCCGGTCGCCCGGTGCTCCTCGGCCACTCGGCGGGGGGCCAGCTCGCGGTCTGGGCAGCGTCGCGGGACCGTCGCACGCCCGGTGGCCCTGCGGCGGTCGCCGTTCGCGGTGCGGTGTCGCTGAGCGGCGTACTCGACCTGACCTTCGGCGCCAAGGAGTTCCTGGGCAACGGCGCGGTGCCACAGCTGATGGGCGGTACGCCGGAGCAGGTGGCCAGGCGTTACGACCTCGGCGATCCGACTCGGCTGGTCCCGGCACACGCTCCGGTCTGGTGTGTCTACGCGCAGAGCGACCAGGTGGTGCCGTCCAGCCAGAGCTCGACGTACGCCGCGGCTACGCGTCGACGCGGTGGGAAGGTAGAGCTCCTTGGGGTGCCGGGGGACCACTTCGCGCTGATCGACCCGACGAGTGCTGCCTGGAAGCGCACGGTGCCGTTGTTGTCCGCTGCGAGCGCGGCACCTGGTTAGGCTCCCCGGGTGAGGTCCCCACTCGGCGTCCGGACGATCGGCTCCGCCGAACATCTGGCGTTCCTACGCACGCTCCCGGAGACGAGCTTTCTGCAGACCCCCGCATGGGGACGGGTGAAGAGCGAGTGGAACGCCGAGTCGATCGGCTGGACCACGGACCGGGGCGAGCTCCTCGGCGTCGCGCTGGTGCTCTACCGCCAGCTGCCGAAGATCGGCCGGTCCCTGGCGTACCTGCCCGAGGGGCCGGTCATCGACTGGACCGCCGCCGACCTCGGCGCCTGGCTGGCTCCGATGGCCTCGCACCTGAAGGCGAAGGGTGCCTTCGGCATCCGGATCGGGCCACCGGCCGTGGTTCGACGCTGGAGCGCGCAACAGGTCAAGGACGGGATCGCCAACACCTCCGTCGACTCGTTGACCCAGCTGCCCCCGGCCGAGATCAGCCCGATCGGGACCCGGGTGGTCGCCGCGCTCCGCGATCTCGGCTGGCGCCAGCAGTCGGCCACAGGCGGGTTCGCGGCCGGGCAGCCGCAGTTCGGTTTCGTCGTCCCGTTGCGGGACCTGGATGGCCGGCAGCGCTCGGAGGCCGACGTACTCGCCTCGATGAACCAGCTCTGGCGGCGCAACATCAAGAAGGCGGCCAAGTCGGGCGTCGAGGTGAGTCGCGTCCAGCCCGGCGCAGACTTGAAGTCGTTCCACGACCTCTACGCGCACACCGCACTGCGCGACCACTTCACGCCGCGGCCGCTGAGCTACTTCCAGACGATGTTCGCCGCGCTGTCGGCCGAGGACCCGGACCGGATCCGGCTCTACCTCGCCCGACACCAAGGTGACGTCGTTGCCGGCACGATCTGGATCCGCGTCGGCGAGCACGCCTGGTACGCCTACGGGGCCAGCTCTACCGAGAAGCGCGAGGTGCGCGGTTCTAACGCGATCCAGTGGCAGATGATCGGCGACGCCATCGCGGTGGGTGCGAGCGTCTACGACCTCCGCGGGATCACCGACACCCTTGAAGCCGACGACGACCACATCGGCCTCATCCAGTTCAAGGTCGGCACCGGAGGCCAGGCCGTCGAGTACGCCGGTGAATGGGACCTTCCACTGAACCGCCTTCTGTACAAGGCGTTCGCGACCTACCTGAGGCGTCGCTGATGCCGCTGACCATGTACGTCGACGGTGACCGGTGGCGCAGCCACCTGCGCCGCAGCCTCAGCCGCCAGCCGCTCTTGGTGCCGGTGGCGAAGGGCAACGGCTACGGCTTCACCAACGCCCGGTTGGCCCGCCGGGCGCAGTGGCTCGGCGTGGACACCCTCGCCGTCGGGACGTACGCCGAGCTCGCCGATGTGGCCCAGCGGTTCGCAGGTGACCTGCTGGTGCTGTCTCCCTGGCGTCCCACCGAGGTGAGCCCAGAGGCCGAGCATCCGAGGCGGGTGATCCACACCGTGGGCCGGCTCGAGGACATCTCCGCATTGGCGTCCCAGGGAAGCGGACGAGGCGGCGGCCCACGAGTCGTACTCGAGCTGCTGACCTCGATGCGGCGCCACGGGTTCGACGCCGATCAGCTTCGCAAGGCCGCCCGGGTCCCCGGCCTCCGCGTCGAGGGAGTCGCGCTGCATCTTCCCCTCGGCATTGTCTCGCATGTCGTGGAGGTGGAGCGGTTGTTGGGCGACGTGGCTGCTGCGGGCCTCGACCGGGCGAGTCGGCGCGGCGCGACGCTGTGGGTCTCCCATCTGACCGGTGCCGAGATCGAGACGCTGGCCTCGCGGTACCCGGACTTCGCCTTCCGCCCGCGGGTCGGCACAGACCTCTGGCTCGGCGAGCGCGACGCCCTGCGGGTGCGAGCAACGGTGCTCGACGCGCATCAAGTCGAGCGTGGCGACCGGTTCGGCTACCGCGGCCGGACCGCGCCGAGGGCCGGCACGATCCTGGTCGTCTCGGGGGGTACCGCCCACGGCATCGGCCTGGAGTCGCCGAGCGGTGAGGCCAGCATCCGTGCCCGGGCGGTAGCGCTTGCCCGAGGTGGCCTCGATGCGGCCGGGTTCGTCCGTTCGCCGTACACCGTCACCGGGAAGCGACGGCTGTTTGCTGAACCGCCGCACATGCAGGTCTCGATGTTGTTCCTGCCCGGCGCCGCGACCGTGCCTGCCATCGGCGCGGAGGTCGACGTGCGGGTCCGGCACACCGCGACCACCTTCGACCAGGTGGTGATCAGCCAGCCCTCATCGGGAGGTCCGGGCAAGTCCGGGACCGACTGAGGTCATCGGGTCCTCACCGTCGGGTCCACGGGCCGGGTCGAGCTCAGGAACCAGGATGTCGCGGGTCACGACCAGCATCAGGTAGATCTGGCCGATCATCCGCACCACGATCGCAAGCTGGTACGCCGGAGACGACGTACCCGTGCTGTCCTCCAGCCAGCCACCGAGGAAGAGCCACACCGCCGCGAAGTAGGCCAGCTCGCAGGCCTGCCAGATCAGCAGGTCGCGCCAGCGTGGTCGCGCCAGCGCCGCCAGTGGAAGCAGCCAGAGCACGTACTGCGGCGAGTAGACCTTGT
>JALZBH010000048.1 GCA_030947625.1 Actinomycetota bacterium | reverse complement strand
CCGATGTCCAGCTGGCCGACCTCAAGTCGTTCTTCGCCAACCCAGCAAGAGCATTCCTGCGCCAGCTGGACGTCTCGACGCCGCTGGCGGGAGATGAGGTCAAGGACTCGTTGCCGCTGGACCTCGATGCCCTGGAGCGGTGGACGATCGGCGACCGGATGATCGCACAGCTGCTGAATGGTGCGGATCCGCAGGTCGTGTGCGATGCGGAGCTGTTCCGCGGCGAGCTTCCACCGGAGGAGCTCGGTGTCGCGGCCCTGCGCGACGTCACCCAGGTGGCCCATCAGCTGATGCTTGCCGGCCAGCCGGTGCTCGGTACGTCGCCCAGCTCGGTCGAGGTCGAGGTCTGCTTGGGTGAGGCTCGGTTGCTGGGCACCGTAGCGGGCCTTCGGGGCAACGCGCTGGTGTCGTTGGTCTACTCCCGGGTCGGCGCGAAGAACCTCTGGCCGGCATGGCTCGACCTGCTGGCCTGCACCGCGGCAAACCCGGAGCCGGACCAAACCACCTTCCAGCTTCTCGGGAAAGCACCCCGGGGCAACAAGACCACGCACGCCACGTTGGGCCCGGTCACCTCTGACTTTGCCCGCCGACACCTGCAGATGCTGGTCGAGCTTCGGGGCCGTGGGCTCCGCGAGCCGCTGCCGGTCCCGGTCGTGACCGGCAGGGCCTGGGCGACGGCCGTGGCCGACGGGAACGACCCGGAGAGGTACGCCGGTGACACCTGGCGTACCGATCCCCGCTCACCGGTGCCCGGCGAGCAGGACGACGCCGCGTTCGCACGGATCTACGGACGTCGAGCGCCGCTGCACCGGCTTGTCGGCCTCGGCGACTTCGCCGTCCAGATGTGGGGACCGCTGCTCCCCGAGGAGAGGTTCCGATGATGGACGAGTTCGCCATCACCGGCCCGCTGCCGGCGGCGCAGACGACGACCCTGCTCGAGGCCAGCGCCGGCACCGGGAAGACTTGGACGATCGCTGCCCTGGTGGCCAGGTACGTCGCCGAGGGTGTCGTCCGGCTCGACCAGATGCTCGTGATCACCTTCGGTCGCGCTGCCAGCCGCGAGCTCCGCGAACGAGTCCGGGAGCGGCTGGACGAGGTCGAGTCGGTGCTCGCCGAGCCCACGTCGTACGCCGGAGGTGATGCGCTCCTCGATCTGCTCGTGGACGTCGACGACGCCGAGCGCGCGACCCGGTTGAGCCGGGTCCGGGGGGCGCTGACGGACTTCGACGCGGCTGCGATCGTCACCACCCACCAGTTCTGCCATCTGGTCCTCAAGAGCCTGGGGGTGGCCGGGGACACCGATCCCGGAACCCAGCTGGTCGAGTCGCTCGACGACTTGATGATCGAGGTCGTCGATGATCTGTTCGTGCGCGACGCCGCCTTCGCCCCCGATGGCATCGGCTTCACTCGGCGGCAGGCTCTCGAGGTTGCGCGCAAGGCGGTCAACGACCCTCGATCCCGCCTCGAACCCAGCCACGTGGACGGCAGCTCGCCAGCCGGCCGGCGGTTGGCGTTCGCTCGTGAGGTGAGGGACGAGATGGACCGCCGCAAGCGCCGCCTCGGTGTGATGGGGTACGACGACCTGCTGGGCCAGCTTGCCGACGCGCTCGCTCCCGACGACGCGCCGGCACGGCAGCGGATGCGGCAGCGCTGGAAGGTCGTCCTTGTCGACGAGTTCCAAGACACCGACCCGACCCAGTGGTCGGTGCTCGACCGGGCTTTCACCGACCACGCCACAATGGTGCTGATCGGCGACCCCAAGCAGGCGATCTACGCCTTCCGCGGCGGTGACGTGTTCACCTATCTGCGGGCCAAGAGGACCGCTACGAACCACCAGACCCTCGGCGTCAACCAGCGCAGCGATGCTGCGCTCGTCGCCGCTCTTCAGGTGTTCCTGCGCGGAGCCGAACTCGGCGACCAGCAGATTGTCGTCCGGCCGGTCGAGGCCACCCATCAACAGAGCCGGTTGGTCGGGGCTCCGGCGAACGACCCGTTTCGGATACGGGTGCTCACCCGCGCCGACGCCGGCGTGGGCCCCGACAAGCTGATCTCGGTCGGTGCCGTCAACGACCGGGTCCTCGCCGATCTGGCTCACGACATCAAGCTGCTGCTGACCAGCGGAACGACGTTCGGCGACGCCCCCCTTGCAGCTGCGGACGTCGCCGTACTCACCCGCAGCCGGGCACATCGTCGGCAGGCACGCGACGCCTTGGCCGCGGTGGGAGTCCGGGCGGTGATCGCCGGCGGAGACACGATCTTCTCGACCCCGGCGGCCGTCGAGTGGCTGACGTTGTTGGAGGCACTCGAGCAACCACATCGTTCCGACCGGGTCCGTGCCGCCGGTCTGACCTCGTTTCTCGGCCGCACCCCCGCAGATCTGGTGGCCGGAGGCGACGAGCTGACCGAGGAGCTGGCCACCACGATCCGCGACTGGCTCGAGGTCTGTCGCGAGCGCGGCCTCGCAGCCGTCTTCGAGATCGCCGTCGCCCAGCACGGACTGGTGGCTCGGCTGCTCTCGCGGGTGCAGGGTGAGCGCGAGCTGACCGACCTGCGTCACCTGGCCGAGTCGCTGCACCAGCACGCAACCGCTCACCGGCTCGGAGTCGTCGCCGTCCTCGCCTGGCTCCGGGAGCAGATGAGCGAGGAGGTGGTGGAGGTGGCGACCGAGCGGACCCGCCGTCTGGACAGCGACGAGAACGCCGTACAGATCCTGACCGTCCACGGGAGCAAGGGCCTGCAGTTCCCGGTCGTCTACCTTCCGTTCGCGGGCAACCGTTGGGTCAGCAGTCCCGCGGAGGTGCTGGCGGTTCATGACGGCGAGGGTGACCGGATCCTGTACGTCGGCGGCGGCGGGGCGGCCCGGAGGCAGAGCGAGATCGCCGCCGCGCATGAGGATGCCGGGGAGTCGCTGCGGCTGTTGTACGTCGGGATGACCCGGGCGCAGAGCCAGGTGGTGACCTGGTGGTCACCCAACAGCAACGCGGCCAAGTCCGAGCTGCACCGGATGGCGTTCGGCCGACGCCCGGACGAGGGGCCCGTGCCGGATGCGGAGAAGGTGCCGAGCGACGGCGAGGCGATCGCCCGGCTCCGCGCCTGGGCTGCCCACGGGGGACCGGTTGTCGAACGAGCAGCTCCCGCGGAGCTCACCCCGGGTCCCTCTGACCCGCCCGACAAAGCGCTGTCGGCACGTTCCTTCACCCGGCGGATCGATCGGGACTGGCGGCGGACGTCGTACTCCTCGCTGGCTGCGGGCGCACGGATCCCAGAACCTGCGTCGTACCTCTCCAGCGAGCCCGAGGTACTGCCGCGCCAGGACGAGCCTGATCCCGCCCCGCTCGATTCTCCGCCGTTGGAGCCCGACCCTCGGATCGAGCCCGACCCCCGAGTGGTCGAACCTGGTCGAGACCTGGTCTCCCCCCTGGCGGCCATGCCCGTGGGAGCCACGTTCGGCTCGCTGGTCCACGCCGTCCTCGAGACCGCGGACCCGGCAGCCCCCGAGCACGCCGGCGACTTCACAGCCGAGCTGCGTGCGCGGATCGACGAACAGCTCATGTTCTGGCCGGTCCAGCTAGTGGCCGACGAGCTCGCCGAGGCGCTGCTGCTGGTGTGCTCGACGCCTCTGGGGCCCTACACCGACAACCTGACGTTGACCGACATCGGCGTCGGGGATCGTCTCTGCGAGCTCGACTTCGAGCTGCCGCTGGCTGGTGGCGACACCCGGGACTACGCAGCCGCCCCCGCACAGCTAGGCGACCTGGCCCCGCTCCTGCGGGAGCACCTGCCGGACGGCGACCCGCTGCGTGCCTACGCGGACGCCCTCGAGGTCCCTCGGCTCGGCGGGCAGCGGCTACACGGCTACCTCAGCGGATCGGTCGACGTCGTCCTCCGGGTCGGCGGCAGGTTCGTCGTGGTCGACTACAAGACCAACTGGCTCGGACCGGTCGATGCCGTGCTGACTTCTTCGGCGTACACCCCAGAGCGGCTCGGCGCAGCCATGGAGCACTCGGACTATCCCCTACAGGCGCTGCTGTACGCCGTCGTACTGCATCGCTTCCTGCGCTGGCGGCTGGCCGGCTACGACCCGGGTACCCATCTGGGCGGCGTGCTGTACCTGTATCTGCGCGGGATGTGCGGCCCGCGGACCCCGGTCGTCGCCGGCACGCCATGCGGGGTGTTCTCTTGGAAGCCGCCCGTGGCTCTCGTCGAGGCCGTCTCGGACCTGCTTGACGGCCGGCTTACGACGACAGCACGGTCATGACCGAGCTGTTCGCCCCGGACGACGACCTGGACCGGCGGCTGGCGCTCGGTGCCGAGGGCAGGCTGGCTGCGCTCAACCGGGCTGGGGTGCTGGATGCCGCCGACGTACATGTCGCTCGGCGGCTCGGTGTCCTCGCCCGAGAGCCGGACGATGACGTCCTGCTGGCTGTGGCCATGACCGTCAGGGCGGCGCGGCTGGGCTCGGTCTGCCTTGATCTGTGGTCGGTCCGGCTGGTCGCCCCGGAGGTGTCCTGGCCCGAGCCTGAGGGTTGGTGGGCGGCCGTACGTGCCAGTCCACTCGTGGAGCCGCACGGCGTCTTGCGTTGCGAGCACGATCTGCTCTACCTGGACAGGTACTGGAGCCAGGAGGGTGCGGTCGTCTCCGACATCCTGGGCCGCCAGGACGTCGCGGCTCCCGAGGTGGATCCTGAACGCCTAGCTACCGGGCTCGACCGGCTGTTTCCGGGCAAGAGCTATCCCGAGCAGCGAGAGGTGGCCGAGGCGTCCGTACGCCGGTGGACGACCGTGCTCACAGGTGGCCCCGGCACGGGCAAGACCACGACGCTGGCCCGGCTGCTGGCGCTTCTGCTCGACCAGAGCGACAACCCACTGCGCATCGCACTCGCAGCACCGACCGGCAAGGCGGCCGCACGGATGCGACAGGCGATAGCAGAGGCTGTCGCCGCCGACGACTTCCCGGACCGCGACCGCGCTGGAGTCGCCGGCCTGCCCGCGATGACCCTGCACCGTCTCCTGGGCGCGCAACGCGACAACAGCACTCGCTTCAGGCACAACCGGAGCAACCCGCTGGGTCATGAGGTGGTCGTGGTCGACGAGACCTCGATGGTCTCGCTGACGATGATGGCGCGGCTCCTCGAGGCGGTTCGTCCTGACGCCCGGCTGATCCTCGTCGGCGACGCAGACCAGCTTGCTTCGGTAGACGCCGGCGCGGTGCTCAAGGACCTGGTTCTGGGGCTGGGTGAGAGTGCCAAGCTGTCTTCCGCGGTGAGCAGGCTGCGGACCCCGCATCGCTTCGGCGGCGGCATCGACACGCTCGCGACAGCGGTGCGCAGCGACGATGCCGACCGGGCCTGGAATGTGCTGACCTCCGGAGCGAGCGACGTCGAGCTGATCGACCCAGGGGACCTGGGCGCGGTACGCGCAGCCGTGGAGCCGCCCGCGTGGGCGCTGCTGGAGGCAGCGGAGGTAGGCGACCGGCCGGTAGCGATCCGCGCCTTGGGCAACCACCGGCTGTTGTGCGCGCATCGTGAGGGCCCGTTTGGAGCTGGCCTGTGGAACCGTCGCATCCAGCGCTGGCTGCAGGACCGTCAGGGCCGCGACTACCTGCCGCGTTGGTACGCCGGCCAGCCGCTGGTAGTGATGTCAAACGACTACGGCCTGAAGATCTGGAACGGCGACACCGCCGTTGTGGTCGCCGACCCAGCTTCCCCGTCGGGCTTGATCTCGGTGTTCGAGGACCCGGCCGACCCCAGGGGCCGGACGCTGTCGCTGAACCGGCTGTCCGACGTACAGACTGCGCATGCGCTGACCGTCCACCGCGCGCAGGGCAGCCAGTTCGAGGAGGTGACCGTGCTGCTGCCGGATCCGGAGTCACTGGTGTTGAGCCGGGAGCTGTTCTACACCGCGATCACTCGGGCCACTTCGAAGGTGCGCGTTGTGGCGAGCGAGGAGTCCGTACGCGCGGCGATCGCGCGGCCGGCCCAACGAGCATCCGGGCTGGCGCTGCGCCTGGCGTGAGAACTACTCGACGGGCTCGAGCACGAAGACCGGGATCTGGCGCTCGGTCTTCTTCTGGTACTCCGCGTACGTCGGCCAGGTGTCGACCGCGAGCTGCCACCACTCGGTGCGCTCGTCGCCCTCCACGAGCCTGGGACGGTAGGCCTTCTTGACCGACTTGTCCTGCAGCTCGACCTCCGGGTGCGCCCGATAGTTGTAGTACCACTCTGGGTTCTGGGGAGCACCCCCCTTCGACGCGATCGCGACGTACTTTCCGTCGCGCTCCACGCGCATGACCGGGTTCTTGCGCAGCTTTCCCGACTTGGCGCCCACCGAGGTGATCACCACGATCGGGTAGCCGTTCAGCTCGTTGGCCTCGCTACCGTTGGAGGCCTCGAACGCCTCGACGTTCTGGCGCACCCAGTCGGTCCTGCTCGGCTCGTAGTCTCCGTGAAGTGCCATCGCCGCTGCAACGTCTCACAGAGCGCGTAGATTCCCGGTGCTCGGCTACCCCCGCCCTCGCCATCGGAGACGGGGGGTGGCAGGATCGTAGATGCGGTCACGAACTCAAGGAGAGCCATGAAGAAGCTGATGGTGATGGTAGCTGCCGCGGTGGGCTACGTATTCGGCACAAAGGCCGGCCGGGAGCGGTACGAGCAGATGCGCGGCGCCGCGACGAAGGTCAAGAACGACCCTCGCGTGCAGGAGAAGACGCACCAGGCCACCGACTTGGCCAAGCAGAAGGCTCCCGTGGTCAAGGACAAGCTCACTTCGGCCGCTGGTACCGCCGCCGACAAGGTCAAGCCCAGCACTGCGGGGTCGGCACGTTCGGGTTCGGACGCCGGTGACCAGCTCAACCCCCAGAGCACCCACTTCCAGGACAACCCAGGCCCCCAGGGCGACCTTCCCTGACTTGACTCAACTGCTAACCCAGGATGAGCACGCTCGCCGGAGTCTCTGAGATCTTCGACCCGGCGGACTGGCAGGGCGTCCCGGGCTTTGCGGACCTGACCGACCTCACCTACCACCGCGCCCGCTCACGGCCCGGGGCAAACCCGGGCGCCAGTGGCACCGTCCGGATCGCGTTCGACCGCCCCGAGGTGCTCAACGCCTTTCGACCGCACACCGTCGATGAGCTGCTCCGCGTCCTCGAGCACGCGCGTACGTCGAGTGACGTCGGCTGCGTCCTGCTCACCGGCAACGGACCGTCGGTCAAGCACGGCAAGTGGGCGTTCTGCACCGGTGGCGATCAGCGGATCCGCGGCCGGGCGGGCTACCAGTACGAGGACGGCGGCGCAGAGCTTCGGGACGCCCGGGCTCCGGCCGAGCAGGCACGCCTGGGCCGGCTGCATATCTTGGAGTGCCAACGGCTGATCCGGTTCATGCCCAAGGTCGTGATCTGCCTGGTCAACGGCTGGGCTGCCGGGGGCGGACACAGCCTGCATGTGGTCAGTGACCTCACCCTGGCCAGCGCCGAGCAGGCCCGGTTCAAGCAGACCGATGCAGACGTGGGCTCGTTCGACGGCGGCTTCGGCTCGGCGTACCTGGCCCGGCAGGTGGGGCAGAAGTTCGCCCGCGAGATCTTCTTCCTTGGCGAGGAGTACGACGCCGAGGCGGCGCACCGGATGGGTGCGGTCAACAAAGTGGTCCCGCACGCCGAGCTGGAGAAGGTCGGGCTGGAGTGGGGCGCGAGGATCAACGCCAAGTCGCCCACCGCGCAGCGGATGCTGAAGTACTCGTTCAACCTCATCGACGACGGGCTGGTCGGCCAGCAGCTGTTCGCGGGCGAGGCGACCAGGTTGGCGTACATGGGCGAGGAGGCGATCGAGGGACGGGACCAGTTCCTGGAGAAGCGTGATCCCGACTGGTCCAGGTTTCCCTGGTACTACTGAGTGACACCACGCTCGCCCGTGCGTGGGACCGTCGCTATGCCCTCGGCGCACGAGTTCAGGCAACAGGACAAGGACCAGACTAACTGTGGCCCCCGTGACTGCGGCCACCAGGAGCACGGTCCTCACCCAGACACCGGCGGCGGGCGACGCTTGGTGGCGCGACTGTATGAGCGCCGCGAAACCTCCGAGCTGGCAGCACGACCCGGACCTGCCCTGAAGCACGACCCGTGGCCAGGCGACCCGTGAGACGGCCCTCCGTGGGGGTGTCAGGTCCGGGTTCGGTGGCGGTGTGGGGTCGTGGAATCCACCCGGTGCGCGGCATGGTCGGCGTGGGACAGAGCCTCGTCCAGCAGACGCTGCACGTGCGTGTTGGCGGCCGCGTAATAGGCATAGGTCCCCTCTCGCCGGACCTTGACGAGACCAGCGAGACGGAGCTTCGCGAGGTGCTGGCTGACTGCCGAGGGGCTGGCCTCGATTAGCTCGGCCAAGCAGTTGACCGAGGACTCGCCCTGAAGCAGCGCCACGAGGATCTTGATCCGGTTCTTGTCGCTGAGCATGCGGAAGGCATCAGCCGCCACCTGCACGTCTGAGTCGTCGGGCATCTCGAAGTTCGCGAGCTGGGTGTGCACCTGGTCATCATAACTTGCGTATATGCGTTGCCACGCAGATACTCAGATGTAATGAGCAACGACCGAGGTGTAGGCGACCACACTCACGACGAGGAGGGCCAGCACGACCACCACGAGCAGGTGGAGGGCCACAGCCACTCGCACGGACTCATGGACGCCTCGATCGTCCGGTCGAGGGTCGGAGTCAAGGCAGTCGCCCTCAGCCTGGCGGTCCTCCTCGTCTCCTCACTCATCCAGCTCGGGGTCTTCCTGCTTAGCGACAGCGTGGCGCTGCTCACCGACGTCATCCACAACGGCGGGGACGCCCTGACCGCGATCCCGCTGGGCGCCGCGTTCCTGTTGCGCAGCCGACGCGGCGAACTCTGGGCTGGCTACTGCGTCGTCGCGGTGATCCTCGCCAGTGCTCTGCTCGCCCTGGTCCAGGTGATCGAGCGGTTCCTCCATCCGCAGACCCCCACGCATCTGTGGGCGCTCTTCATCGCGGGGATCGTCGGCGTGGTCGGCAACGAGATCGCCGCAGGGATCCGATGGCGAGCCGGGCGACGCCTCGAGTCGGCCGCCCTCGTCGCCGATGGCAACCATGCCCGCGCCGACGGCTACGTCAGCGCCGGCATCATCGTGTCCGCAGCGTTCATAGCCCTCGGAGCACCGATCGCAGACCCGATGATCGGACTGCTCATCACCGCGCTGATCCTCCACACCACCTGGGAGTCGTGGGAGACGATCCGACGCGGCTGACGCCCTCATCCAAACCCCCCTTCGTGCGCGGCGGCGGGTGCGTGATTGCTCGTGGATGCGTGGCAAATGCGTGGCAGCAGGATCGTCGGCGACCGTCTACGACTCGCGCTCGCCAAAGCGTTTCCCCAGGTCAGACCTACAATGCCACCTGTGACCGTCACCAACCGCTGAGCGTGCCGCGCTTCCCCTGGTACTACTAGCCGCGGGTCGGCCCAGGCCAGCCTTGCCTTCGTTGCGGCCTGCTGGCGAGCGGGCGAGAGTTGGCCTATGCCGAGCGAGACTGCCGACCCCGCGCCGCGCGAGCTGAACCTCGGGCCGCACCAGGACGAGCCGCACGACGACCGGGTGGGCTCCCGGCTCAACTGGCTGCGCGCCGCCGTGCTCGGGGCCAACGACGGTGTCGTCTCGGTCGCGGGCATCGTCATGGGCGTGGCCGGCGCGACCAGTGCCGCCAACACGATCCTGGTGGCCGGGATCGCCGGGCTGGTGGCCGGCGCGCTGAGCATGGCCGCCGGAGAGTACGTCTCGGTCAGCACCCAGCGCGACACCGAGCGGGCAGTGTTGGCCAAGGAGCGCCAAGAGCTGGAGGACGAGCCCGAGGAGGAGCTCGCCGAGCTGGCCGGCATCTACCAGGCCAAGGGCCTCAGTCCCGAGCTTGCCCTGCAGGTGGCCACGGAGCTGACCGCTCACGACGCGCTCGGCGCGCATGCCGAAGCCGAGCTCGGTATCGACCCCGATGACCTGACCAACCCCTGGCATGCCGCGTGGGCGTCGATGGTGGCCTTCACTCTCGGGGCGATCCTGCCATTGCTGACGATCACGCTGTTCACCCAAGCCGTGCGGACCTGGGTGACGGTGGTGGCGGTGACGCTGGCGCTGGCACTGACCGGCTGGCTGAGCGCCCGCACCGGAGACGCCCCGCGGTTGCCGGCGATCGTGCGCAACATCATCGGCGGCCTGCTGGCGATGGCGATCACCTACGGCATCGGGACACTGGTCGGTGCGCACATCGGCTGAGGTTGTTCCCGCCCGACGCTGTCTCCGGGCTGAGTCTGAGACGAGGGTCTCAAATGCCGGGCGGAGTCGGTGATCTGCATTAGGTTGCGGGCGTGAGGATTGCTGTCGTCAAGGAAGCCGTAGAGGGCGAGACCCGGGTTGCGATCGTGCCCGAGTTGCTGGGCAAGCTCACCGATCTCGGGTACGACGTACAGGTCGAGCCGGGTGCCGGCGAGCTGGCCGGCTACGACGACGAGTCGTATGAGTCGGCGGGCGCAAGCGTGCGCGGGTCCCTTGAAGAGGCCGACGTGGTGCTCTCGGTGCAGCCACTGGGCAGCGATCGAGTACGCCGGCTTCGGTCGGGCACGGCAACCGTCTCGTTCCTGCCGGTCAACCAGTCGCACGACCTGGTGGTGGATCTTCGCGACTGCGAGATCACCGCGTTCTCGATGGAGCTGGTTCCCCGGATCTCCCGGGCGCAGTCGATGGATGCGCTGTCGTCGCAGGCTCTGGTTGCTGGCTATCGGAGTGCGATCGTCGCCGCGGGCTTGCTGCGCCGGTTCTTCCCACTGAACATGACCTCGGCGGGGACGGTGCCACCCGCCCAGGTCGTCGTACTGGGTGCGGGGGTTGCCGGGCTGCAGGCGATCGCGACGGCCAAACGGCTGGGAGCGGTCGTCAGGGCCTACGACGTCCGTGCGGCTGCTGCGGAGGAGATTGCCTCGATGGGTGCGCAGCCGATCGACCTCGAGCTGGAGACGCTGGAGGGCTCGGGCGGCTATGCCCGGGAGATGACCGAGGACCGCGCTGCTCGGCAGCGCGAGCTGCTGACGCCCTACATCGCGGCCGCGGACGCGCTCATCACGACCGCCGCGGTCCCGGGCAGGCAGGCGCCGCTGCTGGTGACCCGCGAGATGGTGGAGCAGATGGGACCGGGCTCGGTGGTCGTCGACCTCGCTGCCGAGAGTGGTGGGAACGTGGAGGGTTCCGAGCCCGGCAAGGTGTTGCGGATCGGCCATGCGCAGGTATGGGGCGGGGACAACGTGCCAGCGCAGATGCCCGGGCCCGCCTCGAAGCTCTATGCCCAGAACGTGGTGAACCTGGTCACCTTGATGAGCGCCGAGGGGTCCTTCGCCCCCGACTTCGACGACGAGGTCGTGGCAGGTGCCTGCGTCACCCATGTCGGCGAGATCCGGCACCAGCCGACCAGAGAAGCGATCGAGGAGGCAGCGCAGTGAGCGAGCCCGTCGTCTGGCTGACGATCTTCGTCCTCAGCGTCTTTGTCGGGACCGAGGTCATCTCGAAGGTGTCCTCGACGCTGCACACCCCGCTGATGTCGGGCGCGAACGCCATCCACGGGGTCATCCTGCTCGGCGCGATCCTGGTGACCGGCACGACGGACAACACCGTTGCCGTGGGCGTCGGGCTGGTCGCGATCGTGCTTGCGGCGGTGAACATGATCGGTGGGTTCGTGGTCACCGACCGGATGCTGTTGATGTTCACCAGACGGAAGCCGAAGCCGGTCAAGACCAAAGCCGGGGACGCCACATGACCCCCACCTGGGTCCAGGTGACCTATCTTGCCTGCGCGGTCTGTTTCATCTTGGCGCTCAAGGGACTCTCGGGCCCGAAGACCGCCCGGACAGGCAACCTGATCGGCGCCGCCGGTGCCGTGGTCGCAGTCGCGGTCCCGTTCTTCTACCTCCACCTGCATCACGTGCTGCCGATCCTGGTGGCCACAGCGATCGGCTCGGTCGGCGGGGTGTTCGGGGCCCGTCGGGTGCAGATGACTCAGATGCCGCAGATGGTGGCGCTGTTCAACGGTGTCGGCGGCGGCGCTGCCGCGCTGGTGGCACTGCTGGAGCTGCACGCGATCGCCGGCTCTCGCGGGACGCCGGGTTGGTTCACGCTTGCCGCGACGGCGTTCACGATCGCAGTCGGCTCGATCTCGTTCGCCGGCTCGATCGTCACCTTCGCCAAGCTGCAGGACCTGATCACCTCCCGCCCGGTGGTGTTCCGGGGCCTGGCGGTCGTGTTCGGGGCGGCCCTACTGGGCGCGCTTACGCTCTCGGTGCTGACGGTGACCAGCACCGCGCTGTGGATCGGCATCGTGCTGGGTCTGGTCGGTCTGGCGATCGGTCTGCTGCTGGTGCTGCCCGTGGGCGGGGCCGATGTACCGATCGTGATCTCGCTGCTGAACGCGTTCACCGGACTGACGGTTGCTGCAGGGGGATACGTTCTGGGGAACGTCGTACTGCTAGTGGCCGGGACGCTGGTCGGCGCCTCCGGCACGTTCTTGACCTTGCTGATGGCGCGGGCGATGGGCCGGTCGGTCGCCAACATCCTCTTCGGTGCTCTCAAGGGCGGCTCGACGCTCGGCTCCGGCGAGGCCTCCGACCGACCAGTGAAGTCCGCGGGACCAGCGGACGTCGCGATCCTGCTCGGGTACGCCGACCGGGTGATCATCGTTCCCGGCTACGGGCTGGCCGTCGCCCAGGCCCAGCACACCTTGCGCGAGCTGGTCGATGTACTCGGCGAACGCGGCACCCAGGTCGACTATGCGATTCACCCCGTTGCCGGCCGGATGCCGGGCCACATGAACGTGCTGCTCGCCGAGGCGCAGGTGCCGTACGAGCAGCTCAAGGAGATGGACGACATCAACGGCGAGTTCAAGGACGCCGATGTGGTGCTCGTTGTCGGCGCGAACGACGTCGTCAACCCGGCCGCCAAGACCTCTCCCGGCGCGCCTATCTACGGCATGCCGATCCTCAACGCCGACCAGGCCGAGCAGGTCGTCTTCATGAAGCGCTCCATGCGCCCGGGCTTCGCCGGCATCGAGAACGAGCTGTTGTTCGACCCCAAGACCACCCTGCTGTTCGGTGACGCGAAGGAGTCACTGGGCAAGCTGCTCAACTCCGTCAAGGCGCTGTGACCTCCTACGTGGCGAGGCCGTACAACCTGTCGCCGGCGTCACCGAGCCCGGGGACGATGTAGCCCTTGTCGTTGAGCTTCTGGTCCATCGCCGCAGTGACGACCGTGACCGGGATGTCCAGGCTGGTCAGGTCCTCCTCGAGCCGCCGGCAGCCTTCCGGCGCAGCGAGCAGGCAGATCGCGGTGATGTGGTCCGCGCCGCGCTTGGTCAGGAACCGGATGGCTGCGGCGAGCGTGCCGCCGGTGGCAAGCATCGGGTCCAGGACGTAGCACTGTCGTCCGGACAGGTCGCCGGGCAGCCGCTCGGCGTACGTCGAGGCCTCCAGCGTGTCCTCGTTGCGCACCATGCCGAGGAACCCGACCTCGGCCGTGG
>JALZBH010000047.1 GCA_030947625.1 Actinomycetota bacterium | reverse complement strand
CTCCGGGTCGACGTACAGCACGCGGGCGCCGGAGTGCTCGACGATGTAGCCCACCTCGTCGGGTGAGAGCCGGAAGTTGATCGGCACCAGCACCCGCCCGTAGCCGCAGACGCCGAAGAAGCTCGTGAAGAGCCGAGCGGAGTTGTGCGAGACGAACGCGACTCTCTCGCCGACACCGATGCCTAGCTCGTCGTGCTTGGCCGCCATTGCCCTAGATCGCTTACCGACCTGTGCGTAGGTGAGCTGCCCGAGCGAGGCGGCCGGCTGCTCGGGCTCGTCGACCATGCCGATGCGGTCGGCGTACACAGCCACGGCGCGGTCGAGGAAGTCTGCGGCAGAGAACGGCACGATCACGGCTGCCTCCTGGAGTGGGCGGTGGATTCACCCTAGCCAGACTTCGCCGGCAGTCCCACTCTCGCTCAACCGGGGGTGTTACCCCGACGCGCCAGGGCGTCGACGGTGACGGCAGCGAGCAGCACCAAGGCGGTCACGATCAGCTTCAGCGCGGCCGACAGGTTGATCAGGCCCATGCCGTTGTCGATGGTGGCGATCACCAGGCCGCCGAGCAGAGCATGCACCATCTTTCCTTGTCCACCAAAGAGGCTGGCGCCGCCGATCACGGCGGCTGCAACGGCGTACAGCACCAACTGACCGCCGTCGACGTTGTTCGAAATCGAACCGAGGCGGGAGGCGTAGACGATGCCGGCAAGCCCGGCAGTGAGACTGCACAGGGCAAAGCAGGTCACTCGCATGCGGTTGAGGTTGATGCCAGCGCGCCGCGCCGCCTCCGCGTTACCCCCGATCGCGTAGACGTAGCGCCCGAAGCGGGTGCGGGCGAGCAGCACGGTCCACGCCACCAGGATCACCACGACGAACGGCACCACCCAGGGCACGCCCTTGAGCTCGGTGAACCCGAGCCCACGGTTGGTGTTGCAGATCGCGACCAGGATCACGCCAGCGGCGGCGACCACCACAATCTTGGCGATCGTCAAACCGAGCGGAGGTACGGCAAGGCCAGACTTCCTCCGGCTTCGGTCACGCACCACCAGCAGCAGCGCGTAGGCCGCGACGCTGGCTGCCATGACGATCCAGCCGACGACGACCGCCATGTTGGCGCCTACCAGGCCGGCGACCACGGGATTGGTGATCGAGATGGTTCCACCCGACGAACCGCCGGCCTTGTCGATGAGCAGCAGCAAGACTCCTTGCAAGCCCAGCAGACCGGCCAAGGTCACCACGAAGGACGGCAACCTGAGCCGGACGATGATCAGGCCCTGGATCGCTCCGATCAGAGCTGCGATGGCCAGGCCGGCCACGACCGCCCCTGCCCAGGGCCAGCCCTTCGAGGACGAGAGCCAGACCGTGAAGAATGCGGCAATAGCGGCCACAAACCCGATCGACAGGTCGATCTCACCAAGGAGAAGAACGAACACCTCGGCCATGCCGAGCAGCATGTAGGCGGCTCCCTGAGTCAACAGGTTAGTGAGGTTGCCGGCGGAGAGGAAGACCGACTTCTGGGTCTGGAAGATCACCACGATGATCACCAGCCCGATCAGGACGGGCAGGACTCCGCTCTGGCCCCCGCGCACGCGCTTCCACCATGCCTGGATGTACTCAGCGAAAGAATCTGCGAGCACTGGGGAGTCGGTCGCGTCGACCGCACCCACGTCGGTCTCCTCGTCTATGGCCGGCTCTGTGTTGTGTGGCGTGACAGTCATGCGGCTCCGCCCTTCGTGGCCGCGGTCCCCGCGGTGGTCCTACCAGTGGTGATCAGCTCCACGACGCTCTGGGTGTCGAAGTCCGACAGGGGCCCGGACCGGGCCAGTTGACCCAGGTGCAGCACCGCGATCCGGTCGGCGATGGAGAACACGTCATTGAGGTTGTGCGAGATCAGGAGTACTGCGATCCCGCGACCGCTCAGCTGCTTGACCAGGCCCAGCACCATCGCCGTCTGCGAGACCCCGAGGGCGGCCGTCGGCTCGTCCAGGATCACCAGCTCGGCTTCGTCCATGACTGCTCGAGCAACGGCAACCGCCTGCCGCTGACCACCGGACAGCGACCCGACCAGCTGCCGGATCGACTTGACGGTGGTAACAGAGAGGTCCTTCAGCGTCTGGGCGGTCGTTCGCTCCATCTGCGCCTCGTCCAGCAGGCCTCGGGCGAGCACTTCCTTGCCTAGGAACATGTTCTGCACGATGTCCAGGTTGTCGCACAGGGCGAGGTCCTGGTACACGGTCGCGATGCCGTGCTGGGTCGCATCCCGAGGCGAGGAGAAATGCACCGGCTGGCCCCGCCAGAGCATTTCGCCGCCGTCGAGCCCCCAGATGCCGGAAATCGTCTTGATCAGGGTGGACTTGCCCGCGCCGTTGTCGCCGACCAGCGCCGTGACCTGGCCGGCGGGGATGTCGAGGTCGACTCCACGGAGCGCCTGAACCGCACCGAAGTTCTTGACGACGCCCCGCAGCCGCAGCAGCGGGGCGTCGTCAACAGAACCTGAGGTCACTTGATGCCGTACTTGGTGCAGAGCGAGGCGAACGCGCTCTTGCACAGCTGCGAGACCGGGACGAACTTGTCCTTGATCACAGTCGAGGCCATGTTCTTGGTCGTGACCCACTGTGGCGTCAACAGCACCGACTTGACTGTCTTGTTGGCCTTGGTGTCCTGGCTGGTGCCGTTGACCAGGCCGCTCGGGGGCGTCTGACTGGCGTTGGCATAGATCGCCAGGGCTGCGGCCGCCTGGGCCTCCTGGTAGATCGGCTTGTACGCAGTCCCGCACTGGTAGCCCGTCAGGATGTTCTGCAAGCCGGGGAGACTGGCGTCCTGGCCCGTCACGGGGAACGTGTTCGGCTTGACCTTGAGGTGCTTCAGGTAGGTGATGATCGGGTCTGCGTTGGCGTCGTTGGGCACCAGCACGCCGTTCACGCCCTTGTTCGCGGTGAAGGCCTGCTGGAACTCCGTAGTGGCAGTCGGCGGGTCCCAGGTCCCAGCCGGCGTTGCGGCCAGCTTCCAGCCGGAGGAGAACTTCGGCTTGAGCACGCCCAGGTAACCCTGTGCGAACAGGGTGGCGTTGTTGTCGGTCGGGTCACCCTTCATCACGATGACGTTGGGGTGCATGACACCCTCCGAGGCCGCGCACGAGACGAAGCCGTTGCCGATGAGTTTGCCGACTTTGACGTTGTCGAAGCTGACGTAGTAGTCCCTGGTGCCACCCAGCGTGAGCCGGTCGTAGTCGATCACCTTGGCACCATGCTGGGAAGCGTACTTCTCGATCTGCGCTCCAGTCCCGGAGTCGAGCGGGTCAACGATGAGGATCGTGGCGCCGTTGGTGATGTCGGACTGGGCGTCGGTCAGCTGGGTGCTAGCGCTGCCCTGCGCGTTCTGGATGATCACGTTGCTCGAGGACACGCCGGCTTTGGCAAAGGCCTCCTTGAGGTACGGCGCATCGAACTCGGTGTAGCGCGCCGAGGACACGGTGTCGGGCAGGATCACCGCGATCTTGCCCTTTCCCTTGGCGACGAGCGGCTTGAGCTTGCTCATCGCGGAGAAGTCGCTGGTGAACGAGTTGATCGACAGGACCGGCGTGCCGCTGGAGCCCGATCCCGATCCCGACCCAGATCCTGATCCGGACGACGACGAGCTCGAGCTGCTTCCGCAGGCGGCGACAGCGAGGGCCGTCGAGGAGATCACTGCTACGAGTGAGACTTTGCGTAAGGCACGCAACTCAGGCACCATCCTTCGAAGTGAGTGACGACCGCCTCCGCGGCCGGGCCCACCAATGTGAGCGACGTTGCTGACCCTAGTTGCGTGCGCGTGAACGCGGTGTGAACAACTAACGCAGCGGCATCAACAAACCATCAACGCGGATCAGTCGATGTTCAAGCGATAGCCGACTCGCGGCTGGGTGAGGATAAGCGGCGACCCATCCGGGCTCTCGAGCTTGGCGCGCAGCCGGCGGACGTACACCCGGACGTACTCGGTCTCGGTCTCGTACCCCGGCCCCCATACCCGTCGCAGGAGCTGCGCATGGGTGAGCAGCCGGCCCGGACGCTCGGCAAGCTCGCGCAGCAACGCAAACTCGGTCGGCGTCAGATGCACCGCCTCGCCCCCTCGACTGACCCGCTGGTCGGCCAGGTCGACCTCGATGTCACCCAGCCGCACGGGTTCTGCTGCGCTCTCCGGTGGCGCGACGGAACGAGTACGCCGCAGCGTCGCGGTGATCCGGGCGAGGAGCTCCTCGACGCCAAACGGCTTGGTCAGATAGTCGTCGGCGCCCATGTTCAGTGCGGTCACCTTGTCGTGCTCCCCCCGGCGAGCAGACACAACGATGATCCCGACGCTCGAGCGTTCCCGAATCTGCCGGCACAGCTCCATGCCATCGGATCCGGGAAGCATCAAGTCGAGAAGCACGATGTCGGGCGCCTCGGTCTCCAGCAGCCGCACCGCACGGAGTCCGTCGATGGAAACCACGGTCTCAAAACCACGCACGTTGAGGTTCGCGCGGACCAGGTCGACGATGTTGGGGTCGTCCTCGACCATGAGCACCTTGGTACGCACTGGCTGCTCAGACATCCAGCACCCTGTCGGCGCCGGCAACGAGCTCCTCGGCCCCGTCCCGATCGAGACCGACCGGCAACCGGATCACAAAACGAGTGCCCGGCGACGCCTCTTCGAGGTCGATCTCGCCGCCGTGGGCGACCACGATTGCCCGGGTGATGGACAGGCCCAGACCCGCGCCCGCACTCGGGCCACGCTGTTCGCGGTGCGGGTCGAACGGCGCGGCGGCGACAAGGCTCGGCGTACCAGTGCCGTTGTCGGTGACCATCACGGTGACCAGGTCCGGCACCGGACAGCAGGCTTGTACGTCGACCTGCGTGCCCGGTGGGTTGTGGCGGACGGCGTTGTCGAGCAGGTTCAAGAAGACCTGCTCGAGCCGGTCGTGGTCGGCCCAGATCGTCGGGACGTCCGCGAACACCTTCAGGTGCACCCGACTGCGCGCCTCCGCGTCGAGACAGGACCGGGCAGCATCGAGCAGCAGCTCGAGATCGCACCAGTCCCGCTGCAGCCGGAGCACCCCCGACTCGATCGCTGAATGGTCCAGCAGGTCGTCGACCAGCCGCCGCAACCGCTGGGACTCACCCCCGATGCGGGAGAGGAACCTGTCGTGAGACTCCGCGTCCCAGGTCACGTCGTCCTGCATCAGCGTGTCGGCGTACCCACCGATCGCGGTCAGTGGGGTGCGCAGCTCGTGGGAGAGCCGGGCCAAGAAGTCCCGTTGCAGCTGTTCGGAACGTCTCAACGCCGCCGTCTCCTGCATCGCCCGCTGAGCCTGCTCGCGCTCGAGCGCCAGGCGGATAGAGTGGGCGGCGTCCTCCATCAGGCTGCCGGTCTCCTCTGTCGGCGTCCCGCGACGTCTTACGACGGCCAGGGTGTCCACGCCGTCAGGACTGGCGAAGGTGACCGCCATCCCCCAGCCACCGATCCCGAGCTTCTCGGGACCGAGCTGCTGGGCACGACCGTTGACAGGGGCGGGGACCAAGCCGCTCGAGCCGGGAGCCGAGAGCATGCGCATCCACCCGGCCTTGCCGATCGGTGAGGTCACCCCCGGAGCGACCATCAGCGTCCGGCACTGGGTCGACCCATCCGGATGGGTGCTGAACACCGCCCCCTCGTCCGCCGCGACTCCGCGGAGCAGTGCCCGGAGGGCGGTACCCAGCGCCTCGTCGAGTGGGACCGGTCCAGCGAGCGTCTCGAGCACGTCCCGAATCGTCTCCAGCACGAGGTTGCGCGACGTCAGCTCGCCGACGAGCCGGTCGCGCTCGATCGCGCTCGCGGCGTACCCGCCGTACAGGTAGGCCAGATCCAGCTCGTCTCGTGATGGGCGGCCGATCCGGTCACGCAGCACCGTGATCACTCCCCGCAGTCCTTCGGTGCCAGCGAACGGGACCGCCCAGGAGCTGGCCACCTGAGCCCGCCAGGCCGGCTCGAAGAACGGTCGCCAGGTCGGGCCGGTGCGGATGTCGGGGTCGACGATGGCGCGCTCCGAGGCGGCGGCGAGACCCATCGGGCCGCCACTATCGCTGTACGGCAGCTCATGCCAGTGGCGGCGCAGCTCCTCGGGGATCCCCAGGGAGCAGGCCAGCCGTAGCCGTTCCTCGCCCGAGGCGACATGCATGGCGAGCTGGTCGGCGCCCAGGGCGGTGCCGAGCGCGGTCAGGATCATCAGCAGGCTCGAGGACGGGTCGGCGGAGGCAAGCCGGTCGGTGAGCGCGTGCAGCCGAGTCAGCTGCTGGTACGCCGAGGACTCCAGCTCCATCCCCGACATCAGGGCCACAACGTCGTCGGGATGGTCGCGTGCCGGGTCGACCTCGCCGACGACCCTTCCGCGACGGAGTACGACAATCCGCTGGGTGAGCCGGAACAGCTGTTCCACCTCGTGGGAGACCAGCACGACCGTGGTACCACCCGCGTGCAGGCGCTGGATCAGCTCCTCGACCCGAGCGGTGTCCTCGGCCCCCAAGTCGGCTGTCGGCTCGTCAAGCAGCAGCAGGTCGGGTCCCGCCAGGGCCGCTTTGGCGACAGCGAGCAGCTGTCGTTTCGCTCCGGTCAGGTCACCCGCCAGGTCCGTCGTACGTCCCGGGTCCAGGGACAATCGGGCCAGCATCGACCGCGCTCGCGAGTGGGCGCTGCTCAGCGACAGCGTCCATCCCCGCTCCTGCCCCAGCAGCAAATTGGCGGCCACGTCGAGGTTGTCGCAGAGCGCTGGCTCCTGCCAGGCCAACGCAACGCGAGTCCCAGGCGCCACCTCCACGCCACCCTGGACGGCGGCCAAGTCCGCGATCAGGCAACGCATCAGCGTCGACTTGCCGGACCCGTTCTCGCCGGTGACGCCCAACAACTCACCGGGCCGCACCTGCAGATCGACACCGTCGAGCGCCTGGACGTTGCCATACCCCGCGGACAGCCCCGCGACGCGCAAGATCGGGTCTGCCCGCGCTGTCATGCGGACATTGTCCATCGTGGACGTCCGAACCTGGGACTGGCTACAGATCGGTCGGCTACTCGGTGTGCTCGCCCTATCGCTGCGATCTGCCGAGTCGGGGCCAAGGACCTGCTTGGTTCGGGACGTGCTGCCCTACCCCGCGGGCTGGCGAAGTCACATGCTGGACATAGATCGGGACCAGCCCGGTCGGGATCTGTAGGAGGCGACCGTGATGGGCTACAACCATGCGAACTGGGGTGCCGGCGAGTGGTTGGCGATGAGCGTGATGATGCTGCTGTTCACGGGCCTGTTGGTCGGTCTGGTGGTCTGGGTGGTGCGCAGCCTTCGCCGCGAAGACCACGGGACGCGGACCCCGGGTGGTATCGGGAGCGCGGACGACGTACTTGCTGAGCGGTACGCGCGCGGGGACATCGACGAAGACGAGTTCCACCGTCGGCGCGAGGGGCTGCGGAGCAGCACAGCTTCTCGGAACAAGCCGGGGGCCTGATGAGGGTCGCCGCATCAGAAGCTGACCCTGGATCGGGAGTCAGGACGCACTCTCACGCCTGAGAGACACCGTGGGCGCAACAGGGATCGAACCTGTGACCACCTCCTTGTAAGGGAGGTGCTCTACCGCTGAGCTATGCGCCCGGGACCCCGCGAGCAGCGGGCTCGGGACACACTACGGGTGCCCAGCGAGGCGGCAGACCGGCGCCGGAAAAAAGTGCGACCGCTGGCGTCTCGGGTCACCAGCGGTCGCAACAGGACAATCATGACGCAAAGCCAGCCCTCTTGTCGTGCCGAGCAGGCGGCCACAGGCGAAATGACCCAAAGGGACTAGACAGCCTGCGCCAACTGGGCGGCATGCTCGGCGAGATCGCGGGCTTGTCCGGACGCGCTGTGCACGCTCCAGCACACCCGGCCCGCCTTGTCCACGACGTACGACGAACGCCGCGGACAGCCGACCATCTCGTCGAAGACCTGGTACGCCGAGGCCACCGCGCCGTGCGGCCAGAAGTCCGAGAGCATCGGGAAGAACAAGCCGTCCCGGTCGGCCATCGCCCGCAAGGAGAACATCGGGTCGCACGAGACTGTCATCAGCGTCGTATCCGCGGACTCGAACTTCCCGAGCTGGTCGCGGAAACCGGTCAGCTCCCCGGTGCAGACCCCGCTGAACGCGAACGGGAAGAACACCAGCAGCACCGCCTTCTCGCCACGGTGCGACGACAGCCGGATCCGCTGGCCGTGCTGGTCAACCAGGTCGAAGTCGGGCGCGGCAGCGCCGGTCTCCAGACTCATCGGCTGCTCCGTCCGAAGGCTTGGTTGGTGGGTCACCCCAGCATGGTGTCACCCCGCACCGACAACTAAGAGCCGGCCCTGCCAGACTGGCCGACGTCGTGCATCTTGAGCTCGCGCTTGAGGACCTTGCCGGTGGCATTGCGCGGGAGCTCGTCGAGGAAGACGATCTCGCGCGGCACCTTGTAGCGCGCCAGGTTGTCCTTGACCCAGGCCTTGAGATCGTCCTCGCTGGGATCGCTGGAGGTCACCACGAAGGCCCGCAGGCGCTCGCCGAAGTCGTCGTCGTCGACACCGATCACCGCGGCCTCCTCGACCAGGCTATGCCGGGTCAGGCAGTCTTCGACCTCCTGGGGAAAGACGTTCTCCCCGCCGGAGACGATCATCTCGTCGTCTCGCCCTTCGACGAACAGGTAGCCATGCTCGTCGAACCTGCCGATGTCGCCGCTAGACATCAGGCCGTCGATCATTTCCTTGTTGTGCCCACCACCGGCCTCGTCGTCGCCGGTGTAGCCGCCGAACAGCATGGTGTTGCCCACGAAGATGCGACCAGTCTCCCCGTCCGGAACCGGGTTGCCGTGCTCGTCGTACAGCCTGACCACGGTGTTGGGTGGCGGCTTCCCGGCGGTGCCCGGGGCCATGCGCATATCGGCCGGCGTGGCGATGGTCGCCCACGCCACCTCGGTCGAGCCGTAGATGTTGTAGAGGTTGTCGCCGAACGCGTCCATCCAGTCCGTGGCGAGGTTGCCGGGCAGCGACGAACCCGACGCGGCCACGACGCGGAGGTGCTCGTAGCTGCCGCTGCGTTGCTCCTCGGGCAGCTGCAAGATCCGCTGCATCATCACCGGGATCACCACCAGGGCGTCGCAGCTCTCGTCGGCAACCGTGGCCAGGCAGTCGGCCGGGTCGAACTTGCGGCGCAGCACGATCGTCGAGCCGAGCAGCAGCGCGAGGTTCAGGTGTGCCCAGCCCCACGTGTGGAACAGCGGCGCCGCGATGTGCGTCCGGCCACTCGACCGCATCGGCATCTTGGACAGCAGCGCTACCGCCCCGTCGATACCGGCCTCGCCTCGGGGTGCTCCCTTGGGCGTGCCGGTCGTGCCGGAGGTGAGAATCACCGGACGGGTCGGGCTCGCCGGGGGGTTCGGTCGCCTGGCCGCCCCGTCGCTGATCAGGTTTTCCAGAGTGGGCAGCTCGGCGCGGCGTCCCGCCGGCTCTGCATCGCACCACCCCAGGATCCGGGGTACGTCGACCCTCGCCTTGTCGAGGAGACCGGTGAACTCCTCGTCGTACACGATCGCCGCAGGCCGCTCCCGCTTGCACACCTCGCCCAGCTGGGGAGCCGCGAACGCAGTGTTGAGGTAGAGGATGTCGGCCCCGAGCTTCGACAGCGCGGTGGAGATGTCCACGAACCCACGGTGGTTGCGGCACAGCACCGCCACCGAGTCGCCTTCGTGTACGCCGTGCCGGCGCAACGAGTTCGCCAGCCGGGTGGACCGCTCGTCGAGCTCGCTCCAGGTGAGCTCGCCGAGCTCGTCGATGATGGCCACGTCCTCGGGCGAGCGCACCGCCAGCGCCCCGATGCCTCCGGCGAAGCCAAGCCCCCAGTCCAGGACCGTCTTCGCCATCTCGGCGAGTGCCCACGGGCGATAGGGCCGGATCACTCCCCGCTGAGCCATCACCGAGACCATCACGGCCTGCTTCTTCGCCGTCAGTGCCGCCTGCCGAGCGAGATTGGCCAGCATCGGCATGCTCAGCGTGACTTCGGTGCGACCAGACGAGTTGCCGACCAGTCCGAGCTGACCGCAAAGGAAGTGGTGGTCGACAGTCCGGCAACCGGCGCGGCCTCGGTGATGTCAGCAGGGTCGACCGCATTGGGGCGGCCGACCTTGGGGGTCAGCAGCCAGATGGAGCCGCCACCCACCAGGTCGGTCAGCGAGTCGACCAGCGCATCGACCAGGTCGCCGTCCTCGTCGCGCCACCACAGCACCACCGCGTCCACCACGTCGCCGTGGTCGCCGTCGACCATGTCGGAGTCGATGGTGTTCTCGATAGCGACGCGGACGCTGTCGTCGACGTCCTGGTCCCACCCCAGCTCCTGGACGACCATCCCCGGTTTGAGACCCAGCCGCTCCCCCACCTGGACATCCGCCCCGCCTGCGGTCGGGCTCACCTGTGTTGCCTCCATCCGGCTGATCCTCGCACCTCTCTGGCGCGTGGGGGTCAGTCCACCCGACCGGGCGCCCCTGCGCAACCCCGACGCCGGCACGCCGGACTACGCTCGCCCCCTGTGAAGTCCACCCACGCGTTGCTGGTGTCTGCGGACGAGCTGTTCTTCGTCGTCGCCGGCGTGTTCGTCCTGGCCGGCCTGGCGTCTTTCGCGGTCGGACTGATGGTGAACCGCAGGACGCGTGAGGCGTTGAGCACCGAAGGAGTCGTACTCGATCGGGAGGGATCGCCCGGGCCGTCGTTTCCCGACCAGAATCCCGTCTTCGAGTGGCGCGACCATCTTGGCGTGACCCATACGACGGCCACCCGCACGAAGGTCAGCCCGGGCTTCCGCATCGGTGACCGGGTGCCGGTCCGCTACCTCCGCCACGATCCGGAGCGGGCCACGATCGCCACGAGCATCCGGCCTGGTACGACCTACCTGATCGTCGCGATCACCTTCGCCATGGTGGGCTGCCTGGTCTTTGCGGTAGGCCTGCGCGAGTGGTTCAAGATCCACTGATGGCCGGGTCGATGCGGGTCGTCGGCGTGCACCGCCATGACGACCACCAGTTCAGCAAGCCGCCTGCAGATTCGGTACAGCTTGTGGCCGGCCGTGGCGTTGCCGGCGACGCGCACTTCGGTACGACCGTGCAGCACCGTTCCCGGATGGCCAGAGACCCGTCACAGCCGAACCTGCGCCAGGTGCACCTGATCCACACCGAGCTGCTCGAGGAGCTCCGGGCCAAGGGGTACGACGTCCATCCCGGTCAGCTCGGCGAGAACCTCACTACCCAAGGAGTCGACCTGCTCGGCCTTCCCGCCGGCGCCCTGCTTTGCGTCGGGTCCGAGGTGGTTCTCGAGATCACCGGGCTGCGCAACCCGTGCGTCCAGATCGAGAGGTTCGCTCCCGGGATGCTCGGCGAGGTCACCGGTCGCGGACCGGACGGTGAGGTCCTCCGCCGAGCCGGGGTGATGTCGGTCGTGCGCACCGGTGGCGTCGTCCGTCCCGGCGACCCGATCCAGGCGCAGCTGCCCGAAGGTAAGCACCAGCGGCTAGCGCCGGTCTGAGTACTCGGCGGTAGATTTCGTCGGCTCGCCCGGCGTGACACGATGCAAGGGTGAGCCCGTCGCAAGAGAAGCCAACTCCGGAGCGCCCGGTCCAAGACCCACCGGCCCGGGTGATCCACGAGGGCCTGCCCACCCAGCTGCCCGACATCGACCCCGACGAGACCCAGGACTGGCTGGACAGCTTCGACGCAATGGTCGCCGACCGTGGCCGAGAGCGAGCGCGGTACCTGATGCTGCGGCTCCTCGAACGGGCCCGGGAGAAGCAGGTCGGCGTACCTGCGCTACGCAGCACCGACTACATCAACACGATCGCCCCCGAGCGTGAGCCGTGGTTCCCCGGCGACGAGGATGTCGAGCGCAGGATCCGCGCGTTCATCCGCTGGAACGCCGCGGTGATGGTCTCTGACGCCAACCGCAAGGGTCTGGAGGTCGGCGGCCACATTGCGACGTACCAGTCCAGCGCAAGCCTGTACGAGGTCGGCTTCAACCACTTCTTCCGCGGCAAGGACCATCCCGGCGGCGGCGACCAGATCTACATCCAGGGCCATGGCTCCCCCGGCATCTACGCCCGCGCGTTCCTCGAAGGTCGGCTGACCGAGACCCAGCTGATGCACTTTCGCCAGGAGGTGCAGCACGGCGTCGGCAAGGGGCTCTCCTCCTACCCTCACCCGAGGCTGATGCCGGAGTTCTGGGAGTTCCCCACGGTCTCGATGGGGCTGACCGCGCTGAGCTCGATCTACCAGGCCCGCTTCAACCGCTACCTGGCGAACCGCGGGCTCAAGGACACCAGCGACCAGCACGTCTGGGCGTTCCTCGGCGACGGTGAGATGGGAGAGCCGGAGTCGCTGGGTGCGATCGGTCTGGCGGCGCGCGAGGAGCTGGACAACCTCACCTTCGTGATCAACTGCAACCTGCAGCAGCTCGACGGACCGGTGCGCGGCAACGGCAAGATCATCCAGGAGCTGGAGTCGATCTTCCGCGGTGCCGGGTGGAACGTGGTCAAGGTCGTCTGGGGACGCGAGTGGGACGCACTGCTGGCTCGGGATGTCGACGGCGTGCTCGTCAACCGGATGAACAACACCCCCGACGGACAGTTCCAGACCTACTCCACGGAGAAGGGCGACTACATCCGCGAGCACTTCTTCGGCACCGACCCGCGGCTGCGCAAGATGGTCGAGCACATGAACGACGAGCAGATCATGAAGCTGCCGCGTGGAGGTCACGACTACCGCAAGGTGTACGCCGCCTTCGACGCGGCCACCAAGCACGTCGGCCAGCCGACCGTGATCCTGGCCAAGACCATCAAGGGCTGGACGATCGAGGCGCTCGAAGGCAAGAACGCCACTCACCAGATGAAGAAGCTCACCAAGCCGGACCTGAAGAAGTTCCGGGACCGGCTCTACCTCCCGATGAGTGACCGCGACATCGACGAGACGTACGACGCCACCGGAACTGCGCCGTTCTTCCATCCCGGGAAGGACGCCCCCGAGATCGAGTACATGATGGAACGCCGCAAGCAGCTGGGAGGCTCCTTGCCTCGCCGGGTCGTCCGCGCCGAGCCGCTGAAGCTGCCCGACGAGAAGACCTACTCCGAGCTCAAGCAGGGTTCGGGCAAGAACAAGGTCGCCACCACGATGGCCATCGTCCGGCTCTTGCGCGACTGGATCAAGGACCCCGAGATCGGACCCCGGATCGTGCCGATCGCACCGGATGAGTACCGCACGTTCGGCATGGACTCGCTGTTCCCCAGCGCGAAGATCTACAACCCCGGCGGCCAGCAGTACGAGTCGGTCGACCGCAAGCTGCTGCTGACCTACAAGGAGTCCGTACAGGGACAGATGCTGCACGAGGGCATCTCCGAGGCAGGGGCGGTCGCCTCGGCAACGGCGGCCGGGTCGGCGTACTCCGTGCATGGGCTGCACATGATCCCGTTCTACATCTTCTACTCGATGTTCGGCTTCCAGCGCACCGGCGACTCCCTCTGGGCGATGGCCGACCAGCTTGCCCGCGGCTTCCTGATCGGCGCAACCGCCGGTCGCA
>JALZBH010000157.1 GCA_030947625.1 Actinomycetota bacterium | reverse complement strand
TCCTGGCCCTTGTCGCGATCGGCGAGCACCAGCAGCTGGTCCGAGAGCAGGTCGGCGACGGCAGTCACGTCGCTGTGCAGGTAGGTGACCACGCGTACGCCGATCTGGTCGGCCATCTCGCTCAGCGGGTCGGCGTACCTGGGTCCATCGCCCTCGCGCAGCACCGCCTTGCCGGCGAACGATGCCACGGTCTTGGCCCGGCCGGTGATGCTCAGGTAGTTGATGCCGGCATCGTCGAGGATCGTGGTGACCAGCTCGATCGCCCTCCCCGTGGCGGTGTGCAGCATCGGGAGGATCGCGGGATAACGCTCGATGGCCTGCGCATGGACGGCGTCGATCCTCACCGCACGAGGCGCGGGCCGGTGTCCCTCCGGAAGCGTCGGGGTGACGATGTATCCGGTGGCAAGGTCGCCGTACGTCGTGGTGTGCCCGGGCTCGCGCTCGGCGTACCAGCCGATGTAGGCGCAGACGACGGCGTCGACCTGGTCCTCCAGCTTTCGCAGGTCGCTCTTCCGGGTCGCGGCATCGACCTGCGCCACGAGGTCGAGCCACGGGGCGCGCTGCGCGAGGTGGAGCGGCGTCCGGGCGGTCTCCAGCCCTTCGAGCAGGCTGACCAGCCGGCGCAGCCCGGCATACAGCTCGGCGAAGGAGCGCCCGGGCTTGTGCTTGTACTTCAAGGTGCGGCCGAGTCCGAACAACGCCACCGTCGCCGGGTGCGGGTAGACCTCGATCGCCCGGCGGCGCTGCTTCGAAACCGGGTCGATGTCCAGGCCGAGCGCCTTGGCCAGCCGGGCGCCTCGCGGACCGTCGGCGAACTCCGGCTTGCTGGTGTTCGCGGGGTGCGCCCCCGCCTCGAAGCCACGGAAGTCCTTGTTGAGCGCCGCCTCGCATGGCCGGTTGCCGGTCGGGTTGGGCACCACCAACGGGGCGTCGATCGCCACCAGGCAGTTCCCTTCGACGTACGGCGCCAGCGCGGCGAGGATCGCCTCATCGGACTCGGCCGATGAGACATGCACCAGCCGACCGCGGTCGTCGAGCACCGCCAGCCCGGTCGGCCGTCGTCCGCCCCAGGCCAGGTCGACTCCCACGTAACGCATGGCAGCACCCTGCCATGTGTGCTCAGGCCAGGCGCCGGCTTTCGCGTGCGATCAACCGCAGCCAGCGGTAGCCGTACCCCTCCATCGGGACCT
The DNA here is from genome assembly GCA_030947625.1 of Actinomycetota bacterium. GTDB lineage: Bacteria > Actinomycetota > Actinomycetes > Propionibacteriales > Nocardioidaceae > Marmoricola. The sequence continues at coordinate 4,473 of JALZBH010000157.1, read as the reverse complement.
CGGTCCGCCCGCGGTCGTCGAGCTCGGCACCGTCGTCGTCTCGGAGCAGGTCGACCAGATGATGAGAGCTGTCGCAGTTGTCGATGGTCAGCGGCACGCTGCAGCTGTCGGGGCTCAGGTTGTGCACCGCGACGATGCGACGGTCGTCCCAGGTGCACTCGTGCGCCAGCACATTGCGGTGTGGCTGCTCGAGCACCCGGAAGTCCGCCCACCCGAGCTCCGGGGACTCGCGGTACCTCCTGATCAGCAACATGATGAAGCTCAGTAGCGACTCGGGGTCGGTGCGCTGTCCGGCGACGTTGACGTGTTCGGGACCGAATCCGCCCGGCACGACCGGGCGGACCAGCCGCGACGGAGCCGCTTGGGAGAAACCGCCGTTGCGTTGGTCGTTCCACTGCATGGGCGTGCGAACAGCGAGTCGTCCCGGAATGTCGAGGTTCTCCCCCATGCCGATCTCCTCGCCGTAGAACAGCACCGGCGTGCCCGGGAGAGAGAACAACAGGCTGTAGGCCATCCGGATCCGCCGTGGGTCCCCTTCCAGCATGGTCGGCAGGCGGCGACGCAGCCCGTGCCCGTACAGCTGCATCCTCGGGTCTGGTCCGAAGGCGGCAAACACCTCTTGGCGCTCGGGGTCGGTGAGCTTGTCCAGAGTCAGCTCGTCGTGGTTGCGCACGAACGTCGCCCACTGACAGTCCGAGGAGATGGCGGGTCGCTGCTTCAGTGCCCGGGCGAGCGGACGGGCGTCCTTTCGGGCCATGGAGAGGTAGAAGTTCTGCATGCCGATGAAGTCGAACTGCATGGTCAGCTCGTCACCCTGGGTGCCGCCGAAGAACTTCTTCTGGTCCTTGTGCGGCAGGTTCACCTCGCCCAGCAGGACGCCGTCACCGGTCCGGCGCCCCAGAAACGACCGCAGCGTTCGCAGGTAGTGGTGCGGATCGCGGAAGCGAGCGCGCTCCTGGGCGTCCACACCGGTTGTCTCGATCATGTACGGCACCGCGTCGACCCGGAACCCGGAGATCCCAAGCTCCAGCCAGTAGCCCATTGCCTTGACGATCTCGTCGCGCACCTTGGGGTTGGTGATGTTGAGGTCGGGCTGGGTCCGGTAGAACCGGTGCAGGTACCACTCCTCGGTCTTCTCGTCGTACTGCCAGATGCTGTCCTCCTTGTCTGGGAAGGCGACCAGCTTCGAGGTGTCCGGTGGCGGGGTGTCTCGCCATACGTAGAAGTCCCGGTACGGCGAGCTCTTGCTGGAGCGGGCCGAACGGAACCACGGATGTCTGTCGGAGGTGTGGTTCATGACCAGGTCGACGATGACTCGCATGCCGCGGTCCCTGGCCGTGCGGACGACCTCGACGAAGTCACCTGCGCTGCCCAGCGGCGGGTCGACCCCGTAGTAGTCGGTGATGTCATAGCCGTCGTCGCGGTCCGCGGTCGGGTAGAACGGCATCAGCCACAGGCAGGTGACGCCGAGCTCAGAGAGGTAGTCAAGTCGTTCGGCCAGGCCGGTGAAGTCGCCCACGCCGTCGTCGTCCCAGTCCAGGTAGCTCTGGACCTCCAGGCAGTAGATGACCGCGGTCTTCCACCACAGGTCGCTGGTGTCGCTGATCCTCATGGACTCCCTCACCGTCGGGACAGTTCATCGTAGGGTGAGCCGTCGAGTGGGATCGAGGAAGGGCTCGAACCGGTGAGTCCAAGCCCTCGTGCTCGGCTAGGCGGGCTCAGCCTCAGCGGGGGGCGGTGGGCGCCGGCGTCGATCTTGCTGTTCGAGTAGCTCGCTGATGAGAACTTGGATCGATCCGGCGAGCGGAATCGCGGCGAGCGCACCGAGGATGCCGGCAATCTCGGTGCCAAGGATGATCGCGATCAGCACCGCAAGTGCGGACAGCTTCAGCGCACGTCCGTAGATCAGCGGACGCACCGTGTGGCCCTCGATCATGTGGTACAGCAGCATCAGGGCAAACACCACGATCCCGGCTACGACACCGGTGGTGAGTGCGACCAAGCCGAGCAGCACGGTGACGACCGCGGGCCCTAGGTAAGGGACCAGCTCGATGAGCACGGTGAACAACCCCAGCGGCAGCGCGTACGGCACTCCGGCGATCAGGAGGATCACTGTCGCGACCACTCCGGCGAGGAAGCTCGCCAGCAGGTTGCCGGTCACGAACCCGCTGACTGACTTGTACACGCCAGCGCCGACGCGCTCGGTGGACGCGCGATGACGCTCCGGGATCAGGCCGGTGATGCGCCGACGCCACTCCGGACCTTCGAGGAGCATGAACAGCGTCAAGAAACCGATGATCACGATCCCACCGACGGTGGTGACCACGCCCTTGGCGATTCCCAGGACCGGGGTCGCAACTCCGGTCAGACCGCCCGAGCTCTGCTTGGAAGTCACCTTGTGCATCGTCTCGACGACGTGGTACTTGCGCTCCAGGAAACCCAGGGGACCGCGGCCCTTGGTCAGATCGTGGACGAGCCCGGGAAGCGCGTCTACGAAGTGCGTGATCTGCGTGACCAACGGCGGTACGAACACCAACGCCAACAGCGCAAACCCGACGAGCGCGAGGACGTAGACCGCGGCGACTGCGAGCCCACGGCTGAGCCCGCGACGCTGGAAGAACTCGACCGCCGGGTTCAGCGCGAGCGCCAAGAACAGCGCGATCGCGATCAACGTGAGCCCCGCTTGGGCCAGCAACACGAACCCCAGCGCAGCAACCACGCAAAGGATGATTCCCAGTGCGACCACGATCGCGCGAGGACGAAGCGTGACTACCCGCTCCTCGCTGGCCGCGGGTTGTGGTACGGAACTGCCCGAGGACCTGCTGTTCCCAGCAGCTCCTGTTGGGACTATCGGCGTGGACATGTGCGGTGTCCTCTCAGCGGTGTCCTCTCAGGGGGGTCAGCTGCAGCCGCTGGTGCTGCCGCAGCCCTCGCAGACGAAGCAAGAGCCAGCCGGACGCATCTTGGTGCCGCAGGTGAAGCAGAGCGGGCTGTCCACCGCCGTGCCGGTGATCTTCTCCAGCAGCTCGGTGGAGGTGTGCGCCTCCCCCTGGATCGGTCGAGCCGGGACCTCGCGGGCCTCGGCACCGTGGGTGTCCTTGGTCTCGACGCCGGTCTCGTCGGGCTCGACGTTGCTCTCGCCGGAGTAGTCCTCGACGAGCGGCGACGTCTCGTCGGGGTAGGCCTTCAGCGACTCTGCCTCGCTGATCTCGACCGGGTTCTCGTAGCTGCCCGTCTCGAGGTGGCGCTGGCGCTCCTCGGCCGAATAGATGCCGAGCATCGACCGCTCCTCGAACGTCATGTAGTCCAGCGCCAACCGACGGAAGATGTAGTCCATGATCGACTGCGCCATCCGCACATCCGGGTCGTCAGTCATTCCGGCCGGCTCGAAGCGCTGGTTGGTGTACTTCGAGACGTACGTCTCCAGCGGTACGCCGTACTGCAGCCCCACCGAGACGGCGATCGAGAACGCATCCATCACCCCGGCCAGGGTCGAGCCCTGCTTGCCGAGCTTGAGGAACACCTCGCCGAGCTCGCCGTCCTCGTGCGCGCCAGAGATCATGTAGCCCTCGGCACCACCGACGGTGAACGACGTGGTCCGCGACGGGCGGGACTTCGGCAGCCTCTTGCGGAACGGCTTCTGGACGACCGGTCTGTCGATGACTGGGGGCGTGACAACCTCGGCTGACGGCGGCTTGGCAGCGTGCCTGCCGGTCTCGGGCCGGCTTGACCCACCACCCGACTCGCTCGACGCGCCGGACGCACCGTCGGAGAGTGGCTGGCCGACCTTGCAGTTGTCGCGGTAGACCGCGGTTGCCTTGAGGCCGAGCTTCCAGCTCTCCAAGTAGATGTCCTCGATCTCCTTGACCGTCGCTCTCTCGGGAAGGTTCACGGTCTTGGAGATCGCACCGGACAGGAACGGCTGGCAGGCCGCCATCATCCGCACATGGCCCATCGGCTTGATCGAGCGCGCACCCATCGCGGTGTCGAAGATCTCGTAGTGCTCGCCCTTGAGCCCGGGGGCGTCGATGACGTGACCGTGCTCGGCGATGTACTCGACGATCGCCTCGATGGACTCGGGCTGGTAGCCCAGCTTGGTCAGCGCCCGCGGGATCGTCTGGTTCACGATCTGCATCGAACCGCCGCCGACGAGCTTCTTGAACTTCACCAGCGAGAAGTCCGGCTCGATGCCGGTCGTGTCGCAGTCCATCATGAAGCCAATGGTGCCGGTGGGCGCGAGCACACTGGCCTGGGCGTTGCGGAAGCCGTGCCGCTCGCCCAGGTGCTGCACCTGGGACCAGGCGGACGAAGCGAGCTTGTGCACGGCGGCATCTGCTTGCAGCGTCCCGGCCCCGTCGTTGGCGGCCTGGTGCTTGCGCATCACCCGCTTGTGCGCCTCAGCATTGCGGGCGTAGCCGGCGTACGGACCGACGACCTCGGCGAGCTCCGCCGACCTCTTGTACGACGTACCGG
>JALZBH010000156.1 GCA_030947625.1 Actinomycetota bacterium | reverse complement strand
CGACCAGCAGCATGGTCAGGACGACCGCCTGGGTGGAGTCCAGGGAGAACTGTCCCAGGCCGGGCAGCCGCAATGAGAACAGCTGGACGCCATTGAGGACCATGAACCCGGCCGCTACGAGCTGACCGCCGAACTTGGTCATCGCGTCCAGCTCGATCAGGTCGTCGAGGACACCGACGAGGCAGATCATGGCGCCGGCGATCAGAACGACGCGGGCGTCGTGGAACACCTGGGTCTGGGACCTGCCGAGAAACGGAAGATGCTGGGCGACCAGAAGCCCGGCAGCGAGTCCCCCCAGCATCGCCACTCCACCGAAGTAGGGGATCGGGATTGCGTGCATGTCCCGGTCCCGGACCTTGGCCACCGCCCCGGAGCGGTTCGCCAGCTCGCGGGCCACCACGCACAGCAGGTAGCTGACCGAGGCGGCCACGAGGAAGACCAGCAGATACTCACGCACCTTCGGGCAGGTCCTCCAGCTCGACATCGAGCGCGGCCAGCGCCGAGCGCAGCTCCTCGACCTCGATCGCGCCGGCCCGTAGCAGCCGGGGGCGGTCACCGGTGCAGTCGACAATCGTGGAGGCGAGTCCGGCGGTGGGAGTTACCGTGCCGCCGTCGAGGATGACCTCGACTTCGTGCCCGAGCATCTCCTCGGCAGAGTCCGCGTCGGTAGCCGGTGGCATCCCGGTGAGGTTCGCCGAGCTGACCGCCAGCGGACCGGTACGAGTGAGCAGATCGAGTGCGACCGGGTGGTTCGGCATCCGGACGGCGACGGTGCCGCGGGTGTCCCCGAGGTCCCACTGCAACGACGACTGCTGGCGGCAGACGAGCGTCAGCGGGCCCGGCCAGTACTCGTCGATGAGCATCCGCGCCCAACCGGGGACTCCCACAGCCAGTGCGTCAAGGGTCGTCGTGGCCGAGACGAGCACCGGTGGGGGCATCTCGCGCCCACGCCCCTTGGCTTCCAGCAAGCGGCGCACCGCGGCGTCATCGAACGCGTCGGCAGCCAGCCCGTAGACCGTGTCGGTGGGAAGCACCACCAGATCACCTCGTCGAAGGGCGATCGTGGCGGCGGAGAGGCCGGTCTCGCGTTCAGCGTCGTCGGAGAGGTCGAAGCGGGTGAGCACAGAGGTCATCGTGCCAGCCGGGCGGTGAGGTACCGAGGACGACCGGCCAGATCGCGATGGTCGCGTACGTCGGTCCACCGGCCCAGCTCGGCGAAGAGTGCCGGAGCCGACTCTCCCTGGACATCGGCATGCTCTGCGCCCAGCCAGCCACCCGGACGGAGCAGTCGGGCCGCGGTGCCGGCCAGCACTCGCATCGCCTCGAGCCCGTCCTCTCCAGACCACAGCGCCAGTTCCGGATCGTGGTCGCGAGCCTCGACGTCGACCCCGTCCCAGGCGCCTAGCGGGATGTACGGCGGGTTGCAGACGACCACGTCGACGGTGCCGTCGAGCTCGGCAAGGGCGCCGGCCATGTCTGCGCCGGTGAGCCGGACGCCGCTGCCGGTGAGGTTGCGCTCGGCCCAGACGAGTGCCCGCTCGTCGAGCTCGACCGCGTGGACGACCGCGCCCGGGACCTCGTGGGCCACGCTGAGCGCGATCGCACCCGACCCAGTCCCCAGGTCGACCACCACGGCCGGTCGGTCGGTGATCTCGCGCGCTCGGTCCACCGCCCAGCCGGCGAGCAGCTCGGTCTCGGGCCTGGGGACGAACACGCCCGGTCCCACGGCCAGCTCGACGTACCGGAAGCCGGCCCGGCCGGTCAGATGTTGTAGCGGTTCGCGGGCTGCCCGGCGCCCGACCAGCAGCTCGAAGGTGGCGGCATCCTCCTCGGTGATCTGCTCCGCCAGTGGCAGCCGGCCACGCGTCGTGCCCAGCACGTGGACGAGCAGCTCGGCGGCGTCGTACTCCGGGCTCGGTACGCCGGCCGCCCCCAGCCTGCTGGTCGCACCGGCCAGGAGGCAGCTGGGACGGTGGCTCACGCGAGCCTGGCCAGACGCTCGGTCATATCTGCCTCGACACAGGAGGCGATCACGGGGTCGAGATCGCCGTCCAGAAGATGGTGGAGGTTGTAGGCCTTGTAGCCGGTGCGGTGGTCGGAGATGCGGTTCTCGGCATAGTTGTACGTGCGGATGCGCTCGGACCGGTCCACGGTGCGCACCTGGGAGCGGCGGGCATCGCTGGCCTCGGCGTCCGCAGCGTCCTCGGCAGCCACCAGCAGGCGCGAGCGCAGGATGCGCATCGCCTGCTCACGGTTCTGCAGCTGCGACTTCTCGTTCTGGCAGCTCACCACCAGACCGGTCGGCAGGTGGGTGATCCGGACCGCCGAGTCGGTGGTGTTGACACTTTGACCTCCGGGACCGCTGGAGCGGAACACGTCGATACGCAGGTCGTTCTCGTCGATGGAGACGTCGACCGGTTCCGCCTCCGGCAACACGAGTACGCCGGCCGCCGAGGTGTGCACCCGGCCCTGGCTCTCGGTCACCGGCACTCGCTGCACCCGGTGTACCCCACCCTCGAACTTGAGCAGGGCGTACGGCGCCTCTCCCGGAGCGGGGGTGCCCTTTGTTTTCACCGCCATCGTCACCGACTTGTAGCCACCGAGATCGGACTCGGTGGCGTCGAGGATCTCGGTCGACCAGCCCCGACGTTCGGCGAAGCGGGTGTACATCCTGAGCAGGTCACCGGCGAACAACGCCGACTCCTCGCCTCCCTCACCCGACTTGACCTCGAGGATCACGTCCTTGGCGTCGGCCGGATCACGTGGGACCAGCAGGTGACGCAGCCGCTCCTCGGCCGTCGTGCGCCGGTGCGCCAGCTGGTCGGCTTCGGCTGCGAACGACTCGTCGTCTGGCGCCAGCTCACGGGCGGCCTCCAGGTCGCCCCCGAGCTGCTGCCATTCGTGGTAGGCGCGCACGATGGCCGAAAGCGTGGCGTGCCGCTGGCTGAGCCGGCGCCAGGTGGGCTGGTCGGCATGGACGGCAGGGTCGGCCAGCCGTGGCTCGAGGGCTGCGAGCTCGTCGACGAGGGCATCAACCGCCTCGAACACCCGACTACTCCTCCCGCTGCGTTGCCTCCCCGCCCGTCGAGCAAAGCTCAGGCTACTTCTTGGCCGGTGTCCTCTTGGCGTAGCGGGCCTCGAAACGGGCAACGCGACCACCGGTGTCGAGGATCTTCTGCTTGCCGGTGTAGAAGGGGTGGCAGTTCGAGCAGACGTCGGCATGGATGGAGCCGCTGCTCGCCGTGCTGCGGGTGGTGAACGTGTTGCCGCAGGTGCAGGTGACCTGCGTGTCGACGTACTCGGGATGGATGTTGCTCTTCATGATGTCCTCTCGTGTCGGCCGCCGGGTCGCCCGTGAAGGAGGACGTGAACCGGAGCCAGCGCCCAAGTCTGCCATCGCCGGCAATCGGTCGCGAATTGATCCTTACCTGTTCAACCAGCAGGCTGCCAGTGGTGTTCCCGGCGGCCTCATCTCCTGAACCCGCGTGCGCTCCATCTCGCCCCAGTCCCGCCGTGACCTAAGAGGTGCCTCGACGCTGCCGCGCATCCCGTACCAGGCGTTGAGCTGGCGGTACTCTCGCCGCCGGTCCCGCCGGCGTTCCCAGGCGTCCCGCAACACTCGGGGGAAGCGCCAGCATGACGAAGGTGAGCAGCCCAAGCCCGCCGAAGACGAACAGGAGCACCCAGCTGGCTTCGACGAAGCCGCCCTTCACTACCTGCTCCGGGAGAGCACCGCCGCTACCCGCGAAGCCAGCTCCCTCGGGCTGAACGGCTTGACGATGTAGTCGTCTGCACCCGCCTCGAAGCCTTGCTCGATGTCCGACTCCTGGGCGCGGGCGGTCAGCATGATGATCGGCAGGCCGTCCATCGCCTCGTCCTTACGCAGGGTCCGCGCCGCGTCCAGACCGCTCATGCCAGGCATCATCACGTCCAAGATGACTAGGTCGGGCCTCTCCGCGGAACACGCCTCAACGGCTGCCGCCCCGTCACCTACCGGTACGACGTGATGACCGCCGTGGCGCAGCTTGAAGACGACCAGCTCCCGAATGTCTGCATCGTCATCTGCGATCACGATTCGTGCCACGACGGTTCCTCTCGGTGTCCCTGGGCGCATGGGAATGCCCAGCTCGAGCATAACGATCCCTGCGGACAAATAGGCCGAATCAGGCAGATCAGCCGTCGTGACCGTTTCCGCTGGTGGGCGTGGTCTTCTGCACCTGCATGAGGAACTCGAGGTTGTTCTGGGATTTCTTCAGCCGCTCCAGCAACAGCTCGAGCGCCTGCTGACCGTCGAGCCCGGAGAGGACCCGGCGAAGCTTCCAGACGATCGCCAGCTCCTCCTTGCTCATCAAGAGCTCCTCGCGCCGGGTGCCCGACTGCACGGCGTCGATTGCCGGGAAGATGCGCTTGTCGGCGAGGTCCCGCCGGAGCCGGATCTCCATGTTGCCGGTGCCCTTGAACTCTTCGAAGATGACCTCGTCCATCTTCGAACCGCTCTCGATCAACGCCGTCGCGAGGATCGTCAGCGAGCCGCCGCCCTCGATGTTGCGGGCAGCACCGAAGAAGCGCTTCGGCGGGTAGAGCGCTGCCGAGTCGACGCCGCCGGACAGGATGCGGCCGCTGGCTGGTGCGGCCAGGTTGTAGGCGCGACCCAGGCGGGTGATCCCGTCGAGGAGTACGACGACATCGTGGCCGAGCTCGACTAGGCGCTTCGCCCGCTCGATGGCCAGCTCCGAGACCATCGTGTGGTCGCTGGCCGGACGGTCGAACGTCGAGCTGATCACCTCGCCCTTGACCGAGCGCTGGAAGTCGGTGACCTCCTCGGGCCGCTCGTCGACGAGCACCACCATCAGGTGGCACTCGGGGTTGTTGGTGGTGATCGAGTTCGCAATCGACTGCATGATCATCGTCTTGCCGGCCTTGGACGGTGACACGATCAGCCCGCGCTGACCCTTGCCGATCGGGGCTGCGATGTCGATCACGCGGCCGATCATGTTGGCTGAGGTCGTCTCGAGCCGCAGCCGCTCGTTGGGATACAGCGGGGTGAGCTTGTTGAACTCCACGCGCTGCTTGGCCGCCTCGGGGTCCGCGCCGTTGACCGTGTCGAGGGTCACCAGCGGGTTGAAGCGCTCCTTGCGGTCGTTCTCGCGTGGCTGTCGGACCTGGCCGGTGAGGGCGTCACCACGGCGTAGCCCGTACTTGCGAACCATCGACAGCGAGACGTACACGTCCTCTGTTCCCGGCAGGTAGCCGCTGGTGCGCACGAAACCGTAACTGTCGAGTACGTCGAGGATGCCGGCGCAGGGAGCCAGGACGTCGTCCTCGAGGATCTGCATGTCGGGCTCGTTGCGGTTGCCGCGCTGGTTGCCTCCTTGGTTGCCACCGCCCTGGTTGCCACCGCCCTGGTTGCCACCGCCCTGGTTGGTGCCCTGGTTGCCACGGTCGCGGCCTCTGCGTCGGCGGTTGCGTCGGCCACCGCCGTCGTCGTCGTTGCGATAGCTGCCCTGGTTCCGGTCCTGGTTCCGGTCCTGGTTGGCACGGTCGTTGCGGTCTGAGTTGTTCTGGGTGCGGTTCTGGTTCTGGTTCTGGTTGCGGTTCTGAGCCTGGTTCTGGTTGCGGTTCTGGTTGGCACCCCGGTCGAGGCGAGCGCCGTCGCCCCGGTCACCAGC
>JALZBH010000155.1 GCA_030947625.1 Actinomycetota bacterium | reverse complement strand
CTCCTCGGAAAGCCCGAGCGCCTCGAAGATCTGGGCACCGGTGTACGACGCGACCGTCGAGACACCCATCTTGCTCATCACCTTGAGCACGCCCTTGCCGAGCGCCTTGACCAGGTTGGCCACCGCCTTCTCGGGCTCGACGCTGACGTAGAAGCCGTCTCGGGCCAGGTCCTCCACCGACTCCATCGCCAGATAGGGGTTGACCGCCGCGGCGCCGTACCCGATCAGCAGGGCGACATGGTGCACCTCGCGGACGTCGCCGGCCTCGACCAGCAGGCCGACCTGGGTGCGGGTCTTCTCCCGGACCAGGTGGTGGTGCACTGCAGACGTGAGGAGCAGCGACGGGATCGGCGCCAGCTCGCCCTTCGCGTGCCGGTCGGAGAGCACGATGATCCGGGCGCCGTCGGCGATCGCGTCGCTGACCTCGGCGCAGATCTCGTCCAGCCGTTCGGCCAGCGCCGCGCCACCACCGTTGACGTCGTACAGGCCACGCGAGACGTGGGTGATGAAGCCGGGCATGTCCCCGTCGCGGTTGATGTGCCGGATCTTGGCAAGCTCGTCGTTGCTGATCACCGGGAACGGCAGCACTACCTGGCGACACGAGGCCGGAGTGGGGTCGAGCAGGTTCGCCTCCGGACCGATGGTGCCGTTGAGGCTGGTCACCAGCTCCTCGCGGATCGCGTCCAGCGGCGGGTTGGTCACCTGGGCGAAGAGCTGGGCGAAGTAGTCGAAGAGCAGCCGCGGCCGGTCCGACAGTACGGCGACGGGCGTGTCGGTGCCCATCGAGCCGATCGGCTCGGCCGCGGAGTTCGCCATCGGGCTAAGCAGCACCCGCAGCTCCTCCTCGGTGTAGCCGAAGATCTGCTGACGTCGGGTCACCGAGGCGTGACTGTGGATGATGTGCTCGCGCTCGGGGACGTCACCGAGCTGGATCAGGCCGGCGTGCAGCCATTCGTCGTACGGATGCTCGGCGGCCAGGGCGGACTTGATCTCCTGGTCCTCCACGATCCGGTGCTCGTCGGTATCGGCCAGAAACATCCGGCCCGGTTGCAGCCGGCCCTTGCGGACCACTTTCGACGGGTCGATGTCCAGGACGCCGACCTCGGAAGCCAGCACGACCAGGCCGTCGTCGGTGACCCAGTAGCGCGAAGGCCGCAGCCCGTTGCGGTCCAGAACCGCCCCCACCTGACGGCCGTCGGTGAACACCACACAGGCTGGGCCGTCCCAGGGCTCCATCAGCGCGGAGTGGAACTCATAGAACGCGCGGACGTCCCTGTCCATCTCGCCGGCCGCCCGGTCAGGCGCTCGATCCCCGTCTTGGCTTGCGACGGTGTTCTCCCAGGCCTCCGGGATCATCATCAAGACGGCGTGCGGCAGGCTGCGGCCGCCGAGATGGAGCAGCTCGAGCACCTCGTCGAACGAGGCCGAGTCGCTGGCTCCCGGCGTACAGATCGGGAACAGCCGCTCCGGGTCACCGGGGATCAGCTCGGAGGAGAGCAGCGCCTCCCGAGCCCGCATCCAGTTGCGGTTGCCCATCACCGTGTTGATCTCGCCGTTGTGCGCGACGAAGCGGAACGGATGGCTCAACGGCCAGCTGGGGAAGGTGTTCGTCGAGAACCGGGAGTGCACGACCGCGATCGAGGACTGCATCCGTTCATCGACCAGATCGGGAAAAACCTGGTCCAGCTGGTCGGTGGTGAGCATGCCCTTGTAGATGATCGTTCGACCCGACAGCGAAGGGAAGTACACCTCGGTCTCGCGCTCGGCTCGCTTGCGTAGGCAGTAGCCCAGCCGTTCCAGGCCCATGCCCATGATCCGGGTGCCTTTCGAGGCGACGAACAGCTGGCCGATCGACGGCATGCACGCCAGCGCCGTCTTGCCGAGCCCGGAGCAGTCGGTGGGGACCTCGCGCCAGCCGAGCACAGCCAGGCCCTCCTCGGCCGCGATCTCCTCGATCCGCCGCCGGATCTTGGCCACCTGTTCGTCGTCGCCGGGGATGAAGGCGGTCCCCACGGCGTAAGCCCGGAAGGCGGGCAGCTCGAAGTCGACCACCGCCCGGAAGAACGCGTCCGGGATCTGGAGCAGGATCCCGGCTCCGTCGCCGGAGTTCGGCTCGGCCCCGGCTGCTCCACGGTGGTCGAGGTTGCGCAGCGCGGACAGCGCCTGGCTGACGATCTGGTGGCTCGGTACGCCGGTCAGCGTGGCCACGAACGCGACCCCGCAGGCGTCGTGCTCGTGCCGCGGGTCGTAGAGCCCCTGGGTCGACGGGTTTGCCTGCATGTGCACTCCCCTCGTCGTCGTGCGCACTGGTAGCCCACTGGTTGCGAGGGCGCGGGGGTTGCATGCGTCGGTGGAAGCATGCGTGCAGGGGACAACTCTGGCCCCGTGCGGAGAGGTCAGGCTACCGCACAGGTTCGATGTCGGACTCGGTCATTTCAGGTGTCGGAATGGGGTGTGATGAGGGCTTCGGGGGCGGGCTCCGGCTCGCGGCCCTCGACGTACGGCGAGACCTCCCTGCTGTCCGGGGGTGGGTGGCGCCGGCCGGCGATCACGAAGTACGCCGTGGCTCCGACGAACAAGATGACCGAGGTCCATACGTTGAGCCGGAGCCCGAACACGTGCTGGTACTCCACGTTGTCGATGCGGAGGTTCTCGATCCAGGCACGGCCGAGCGTGTAGCACATGACGTAGAGCGCGAAACAGCGGCCGAACCCGAGCTTGAGCCGGTGGTCGAGCCAGAGCACCACCCCAAGGGCACCGAGATCCCACAGACACTCGTAGAGAAACGTCGGGTGGAACGTGGTGAACGATCCGTAGCCCGGCGGCCGGTGCGCGGGGCTGATCTCCAACCCCCACGGCAGCTTGGTGGGCCGCCCGAACAGCTCCTGGTTGAAGTAGTTGCCCCACCGCCCGATGGCCTGGGCCAGCAGCAGACACGGCGCGAGGGCATCCATCAGACAGCGCAGTCGGATGCCGCGCAGCCGACAGAACAGCCACCCACCGAGGACACCCCCGGCGATCGCCCCCCAGATGCCGAGGCCGCCGTTCCACACCTCGAGTGCGCGGATCGGGTTCTTGCCTGGTCCGAAGTACAGCGCATGGTCGGTGGCCACGTGGTAGAGCCGCCCCCCGACGAGCCCGAGAGGTACGGCGATGATCGCCATGTCGCCGACCTGGCCACGGACGCCACCGCGCTGCTCCCAGCGGCGCTCGCCGAACCAGACCGCGACGACCACGCCGAGGATGATGCACAGTGCGTAGGCGCGGATGGGCAGCGGGCCGAGGTGCCACACGCCCCGGCTCGGGCTCGGGATGAACGCCGGAGCCAGCACCTGCGAGACCATCAGCTCATCCCTTCAGTAGCCGGTTGAGGTCGTCGGCCATGTCCGCCGGAGTGGTGTCCGCAGTCCACACCAGCGGCACCCGCCCGTCGCGCACGGCGAGGACGGCGATCGAGTGGTCCACGTCGTACCCCCCGCCGGGCAGCGTCCGTCCCTTGGCCACGAAGATGGCCATCGGCCGGGCCAGCTTGATGACCTCGGGCAGCGGTGCCCTCAGCCCGACGAAGGCACGGTTGAAATGGCGGAGGTAGGCACGCAGCACCGGAAGGGTGTCGCGGACCGGGTCGGTGCTCACGAACAGCACCTGCACATGGCGCTGGGTCGAGGGCTGCAGCCGGGCGTACGCCGAGGCGATCGTGCCCATCACGATCCGGCAGGTGTCCGGGCAGTGCGTGTAGCCGAAGAACACCACCGACAGCGGGTGGCCGGCGTCGTGGCGCATCGAGAACCTCTTGCCACCGGTGTCGGCCAGGCTCTGGTCGGGTACGACGTACTGCCGGTCGAGCAGCGCGCCGTGGAAACCGTGGTTCTGGGCGGTCTGGCCGCTCGCGCCCGTCGTCCTGGCAACGCCACAGCCTGCGAGGACGAGCACCGCCACCAGCATCGCGACCGGCCCTGCGGCGATCCGGCTAGCCACGTCGCACCCCGTCGGCGAGCTCGTGGGTCAGCTCGGTCAGCGACTTCAGCCCGGCTCCCCGGTCGCAGCCCGCTTCGAGCAGGGTCCGGACGAACGCGGAGCCGACGATCACCCCGTCGGCGTACGCCGCCACCGAGGCGGCCTGGTCTCCGGTGGAGACACCCAGGCCCACACAGACGGGCAGGTCGCTCACCTGACGCGTCCGCCGGACCAGTGGCTCGGCCAGCTCGCTGGTGTTGGCCCGGGCACCGGTCACCCCCATCACAGCGGTTGCATAGATGAACCCTCGACAGGCTTCGGCGGTCATCACCAGCCGCTGGTCGGTCGAGCTCGGCGAGACCAGGAAGATCTTGTCCAAGTGGTGCTCGTTCGCCGCCGTGACCCACTCCCCGGCCTCGTCGGGCACCAGGTCCGGGGTGATCAGCCCGGACCCGCCGGCGTTGGTCAGGTCGGTGGCGAACCGCTCCACGCCGTACCTCTCCACAGGGTTCCAGTAGGTCATGACGACAACCGGCACGCCGGCCGCAGCGACCGCCTCGACGGTCCGCAGCACGTCTGCGGTGCGGACGCCACCCTCGAGGGCGGCCTGGACCGCAGCCTGGACGGTGGGCCCGTCCATCACCGGGTCGGAGTAGGGAAGACCTACCTCGATCACATCGCACCCGGCGTCGACCATCGCAGTCAGTGCCTCGACTGCGCCCGGCACGTCGGGAAACCCGGCCGGCAGATAGCCGACCAGCGCCGCCCGCTGCTCGGCCGAGGTCACCTCGAACGCACGATCGGTGCTCACGTCTGCTCCACCGGGTCGGCGTCCCCCAGTCCGAACCAGTCGATCGCGGTGCCCATGTCCTTGTCGCCGCGTCCGGAGAGGTTCACCAGGAGCGTCTGGCCCTGGCGCTCCTTGGCGAGCTCCAGGGCTCCGGCAAGGGCATGCGCGGACTCGATCGCTGCGATGATCCCCTCGGTGCGGGCCAGAAATGCCATGGCGTCCATGGCGGCCGCGTCGGTGACCGGGAGGTACGTCGCCCGGCCGGTCGCGGAGAGGTGGGCATGCTCGGGTCCGACGCCGGGATAGTCGAGACCGGCCGAGATCGAGTGTGACTCCACGGTCTGGCCGTCCTCGTCCTGCAGCACGTAGGTCCGAGCACCGTGGAGTACGCCGACCTCACCGGCGTGGATCGTGGCCGCGTGCCGTCCGGTCTCGAAGCCCTCGCCGCCAGCCTCGAAACCGAAGATGTCCACCGACGGGTCCTCGAGGAACGCCGCGAACAGGCCAATGGCGTTGGAGCCGCCGCCGACGCAGGCCGCGATCGCATCCGGCAGCTCGCCGGTGAGCTCCAGGCATTGCTCGCGGGCCTCGTCACCGATGCCGCGGCAGAAGTCGCGCACCATCGACGGGAACGGATGCGCCCCGGCGGCCGTGCCCAGCAGGTAGTGGGTGTCGTCGACGCTGGCCACCCAGTCGCGCAGGGCCTCGTTGATGGCGTCCTTGAGAGTGCGGTAGCCGGACGCCACCGGCACCACCCGGGCCCCGAGCAGCTGCATCCGGGCGACGTTGAGGGCCTGCCTCTGGGTGTCCACCTCGCCCATGTACACCACGCAGTCCAGGCCGAGGTAGGCACAGGCGGTCGCGGTGGCGACACCGTGCTGACCGGCCCCGGTCTCGGCAATGACCCGGGTCTTGCCCATCCGCTTGGTCAGCAG
>JALZBH010000154.1 GCA_030947625.1 Actinomycetota bacterium | reverse complement strand
TCGTTGTCCCAGCAACACGCCAGGTGGGTCGGCCGGTAGTCGTCGACGAGACGGGTAATGAAGTCGAGCAGCCCGCGGACGGCGTTGACCGGCGTACCGTCGGGTGCCCTGACCGAGTCCGGCACGCCGAAGAAAGCGCGGAAGTAGAGCGAGGCGGTGTCAAGCAGCATCAGCCGCGGTGTCTGAGGGCAGGTCACGAGCACGCAGTCTTCCAGGGGCTCCCTGAGCAACGGTGCCGGCCCTCCGCCTTGGCGACCTCCAGGTCTCGTTGACCAGCTGCAGTTTCAGGTTCGCTACCGGCGCGCAGGGGACGGTGACGGTGCTGGCGGGTGCCTGCCAGCTGCCGCATCGTGGCGGCCACCGTCGAGGTTTCGCCGCCAGTGGAACCCATACTTAGGCCATGCCGGATCCCAGTTACCCGCTCACCGCCCAGACCACGCCCTCCCGGCGTACTACGCGACTTGTCTATGACCGCGCCGCCGTGCACGCGGTGCTGGATGAGGCGGTCCTTTGTCACGTCGGGTTCGTGATCGACGGCAAGCCGGTCGTCCTGCCCCAACTGCACGCCCGGGTCGGCGAGCAGCTGTACCTTCATGGGTCCACCGGAGCCCGCGCAATGCAGGCCGCCACCGACGACGGCGGCCTTGCGGTCTGTGTCACGGTGACCCTGATCGACGGTCTTGTGCTGGCCCGTTCGTCTTTCAACCATTCGATCAACTACCGATCGGTGGTCATCCACGGCATTGCCAAGGAGCTGACGAGAGAGGCCGACAAACAGGCGGCTCTCGCTGCGCTCGTCGAGGCGGTCGTTCCGGGTCGATCGGCAGCGGTCCGAGGACCGTCTCGCAAAGAGCTTGCTGCCACCACCGTGTTGCGCCTAGACCTGGAAGCCGTGTCCATCAAGTCCCGCACCGGGCCGCCGGACGACGAGGAGTCTGATCTCGACTTGCCCTTCTGGGCAGGCGTCCTGCCCCTCGCCTCGTTGCCTGGCACCCCGGCGCCGGCGCCGGACCTGTCCACTGCCATTCCCACACCAGACCACGTCACCTCCTGGGCCAGACCAAGCATGAAGCAGGCTCCGTGATGAAGCCGGGTTTTGTCTCCACCGCACGCAGCGCGCAGCGCGCGAGAGGTTGAGGTTTGGGTTCATTTCCTGGGAATCCGGGCGAGGCGCCTTCCACTAGTGTCGGCGACGTGGAGAAGATCGACCGTCAGATCGTGGAGCTGCTGGCTACTGATGGCCGGATGTCGTACACCGACCTGGGCAAGGCGACTGGGTTGTCCACCTCTGCGGTGCACCAGCGGGTCAAGCGCCTCGAGGAACGCGGGGTGATCACCGGGTACGCCGCTGCGATCAACCATGCGGTCACCGGGCGCGCGTTGACCGCGTTCATCTCGATCACCCCGTTCGACCCGGCCGCGCCTGACGACTACCCGGACCTGCTGCGCGGGATCAAGGAGATCGAGTCGTGCTGGTCAGTGGCCGGCGAGGAGTCCTACATCCTCAAGATCCGGGTGCCCACGCCTGCCGACCTCGAGGAGCTGCTGGCCAGGGTCAGGGTGGTGGCCAACGTGGCTACCCGTACCACGATCGTGCTGTCCACGCCGTACGAGAACCGGCCGGTGGGCTGAGGCGACTACCGCTCCACGCCAGATATCTTCGACGTAAGCGGCCGGTACCTCACTCCCGGGCAGGCCGACGGATTCGGCACGGTGTAGTGCTTGCTGCCGGAGAAGCCGTGTGCCGAGAAGGTCACGTCCCACCTGAGTACCACTTTCAGCGGGGTAGCCGCCTCCCCGGTCCGGCACGGTTGCCGAGCAACGAACGACCAACGGGCGTGGGTCCCGTTCAGCGTGAACCTTGACACCTTGTCCTCCAGCCCGGTGCAGGCCCCGGCGGCCGTGCAGCTCACCTGGATCCGCACCGGATAGCTCAAGGAAGTGCCCGCGGGAGACCGGTTGCTGCCCACCGTCACCGTCTCGCGGGCGTCATAGGTTCCTGCGAACGACCTGGCCAGGGCAATCCGCTGGTGCAGCTGTCGAGCCGCATCGGCGCGGTGCCGGGCGGTGACAGCGGCCCGGTGTCGTTGTACGGCGACCGCTGTCCCAGCGATCCCCGCCACAAGCAGCGCCGCCACCAGTCCGACCAGCAGCTTGGAACCGAGCAGTGCCCGACCGATGCCACGCGGGTCACCGTGGTGCTGATCGTGCTTGTGCGAGCGCGCCTGCGCTCCACCGCCGCCACCGACTCGACCGGTGAACGGCTCCCTCTCGGGCGGGTGCAGGTCGGTCTGCCCAGCCACCCGGGAGAACGCACTGCGCCGGGCCGCGTCCTCGGCGCTGGCGAGCACCGGAAGCTGTGCGGGATCGGTGGCGAGCAGTCGCATCGCCCACCCAGCAAGGACGCCCCAGCCGAACAGCTCGACGAACCGTTCGGCCACTGTGGCGGGCACCGTCACAATGCGTTCGCGTTCGCCGTCGCCGAGGCGGAAGACCGCATACTCCCAGGTGAGCAGCACCGGGCAGAGCTCCAGCCGATGCCAGGCACGGTCGACGGTGAGGTCTTGCGCGGGCGTCGCAGCGGGCGCAGTCGGCGGCTCCGGGTCGGGTTGTTCGCAGGGAAGTCGGTGCGCACCGGTGACCATCGCTTCCACCAGCCCGACCTCCTCTGGCGAGGCGATCCGGAGTGCGTGAGGACGTACCCGCTCCCAGGACCAGTCCAGGAGATCCTGACCCCGGTACCGGCCGAGCCGGGCGTTCCGACCGCTGGTATAGAGGTCAGCGCCGAAAGCGTCTCGGTCGACGTACCAGCCGAAGCGTTCGTGCGCGAGCTCGACCCGTGGCCGGACCAGCGGTCCGCGAGGCACGAGGGCTCGGAGCTGAGTCTCGGCCGCGGCTGCTGCCGCGAAGACCGAAGCCGCTGCCAACTGGTGGCCGACGGCGTACTCGCCACCGAGCTCCAACCGGCCACGCCGGGGGCGAAGCAACAACCCGGGGGACTCGGCCCGGTCGAGCAACAGCATCAGCGCGCCCGAATGCTGCTCGGTGAAGCGTCGAGCAGTGCGTACCACGTTACGGTCGTCGACTTCGACGTTGAGGTGAGTCGAGACGCCCGCCACCTCTGCGGAGCCTACGGAGCCGGCCAAGGCGTGGCGCAGAGCGCCGAGGTCTCGCTGCACCAGACGCGTGAAGCCGGGAGCCAGCCGCGCAGGTGGCGTGGCGATCTCGGCCTCCGCCCCGTCGGCAGTCAGTACGCCGCCGGTGGCCTGTCGGTGGGCGTGCGGGTCACCCCGGTCCAGTCGCCGACCCGGGACACGTCCTAGCCGCGCCCAGCTCTCGAAGTCAAGCTGGGAACCGTCGACCGTGACCCGGAACTCCTGCTCCACGCCGAACCGCTTGCCCGCGGTTGTCCCGGCGAGGAGACGGGTCAGGTCACGGTCGAGTCGAGCGGGGTCAGGCCGTGGCATCGGGGTCGCCCGCGGCCCCGGTCCCGGGGACTTCCCCGGACGCCTCGCCGGATGCCTGCGCTGGCTCCTCCTGGCCGCCGCGGCGCATCCGCTTGGTCGTGGATTCGATGGCCGCATCCGCACTCTTGGTGATCAACCGGTCCTTGGTGGCGGCGGCGGCCTCAGCGCCGACCTCGACAACGACGTCCACTGCTCGGTTGGCGACACCCCCCGCGGCTGCCGCTGCCCCGCTCACGGTTGTGACGACCGCATTGCCCTTCTCCATTGCATACCCCTGCCGGTTCGGTCCGAGACAGCCCTGTCCCCGGGAGAATAGGGCGGACAGCGGCTGGTCGCAGCACCTCACTCGGTAAGTCCTTCAGAGCCAGGTGCCGGTCTAGAGGACCACCGCCCGTTGGGTGGGCCAACACTTCTGGAAGGCAGTCGCTTGGGAGGCGATCACGATGCTGATGCGTGGGGCACTCGGCACGGTAACGTCATCGGCGGTGCAGTGAGGTCTGCTCCTAGAACCGCCGCTCCCGGCCGATGACCTCTACAGGTCCTGGCGACGACGTCGCCCGAAGGCGTGTGGAGGTTGCTCACTATGAATGTGTACTGGATTGCGGCGGCGTGGATGGGCATGGCCCTGCTTGCGAGCCTGATCAGCATCCGGGTCGGCGTGTCGGTGGCCCTGGTCGAGATCGTGGTGGGAGCGGTCCTTGGCAACCTGCCGGGACACACGGACTTGTTCAACAGACCGAGTTCACGAACTTCTTGGCCACCGTGGGATCGGCCGTACTCACCTTCTTGGCCGGCGCGGAGATAGATCCAGACAGCCTGAGGCGGCATTGGCGGGCCAGCATCAGCATCGGAGTCCTCAGCTTCGCTTTCCCCTTCGTCGGCGCCCTGCTGTTCAGCCGTCTGGTCCTGGGATGGGACTGGCACGCCGCAGAGATCTCCGGGGTCGCGCTGAGCACTACTTCTGTGGCTGTCGTGTACGCCGTGATGGTCGAGTCCGGTCTCAACCGCGTCGACATCGGAAAGCTGATCCTGGCCGCCTGCTTCGTGACCGACCTAGGCACGGTCCTCGCCCTTGGTGGGCTCCTCGCGCACTTCAACTGGGTGCTGGCCGTCTTCGTCGTTGTGACGGCCGTGGTGATGTGGCTGATGCCGAGACTCACCCGGGTCCTCTTGCGTACGGTTGGCGGCCGGGTCAGTGAACCGGAGATCAAGTTCTTGTTCCTCGTTCTGTTCACGCTAGGGCCTCGCAGGCTCCGCAAAGAGCGAAGCCGTGCTGCCTGCCTACCTGGTCGGCCTAGTGGTGGCGGGCGGCTTCGTGAGCGACCGGATGATCGTTGACCGGCTCCGCACCATCGCCTTTGCGTTGTTGACCCCGTTCTTCTTCCTCCGCGCCGGTCTGCTCATCTCGTTTCCGGCGCCGATCGCAGGCATCGGGGTCATTGGGGTGCTGTTCGCAGTCAAGATGATCACCAAGGTGGTGGCAGTGTGGCCGCCTGCGGCGGTCTGCGGGCTCGATGTCCGCGATCGGACGTACACCACGTTGCTGATGGCTACTGGCCTGTAGGCGAGCAGCCGGTCCGAGCCGTCCCGACGCCTGCGCATCCGATCCAGTGCCCGGATGACCGCAGTGTCGTCGATCTCGATGTGGTGCTCGACACCGGACTTTCCGACGAACGAGAACTGCAGCGTGCCGCTCGTCTAGGTAGACGAACCTCTTGCCTACCCGCCGTCGGGTCCAGCCCGGGGAGCTGGGCGAGGTCGCGCGCAACCGCATGCGGTGGACCATAACCGGCCCGCTGGCCTCATGCGAGGACCTTCTGCGCCTCCGCGGCCACTCTCGAGCGCGCCGCGGCCGACTCGGCGGCAACGAGGGTGTCGGCCGCGTCGCCACCATGCTCGCGCCACCACGCCTGCCCGGCTGGGGGAAGGGTGTGGATCGGGTCGTAGTAGGGGGATGTGCGCGTCAACGCCTCAGGGTCAGCCGCCTCAATCGAGGTGCGGTAGTTCTTTGACCAGCCCGAGATGCCGAGCTCGCGGTCGTACTCGGCGAGCTGGTGCACCCAGCGCTTGCCCACGAACGGCACGTCACACACGATGCGCGGGGTGGCGAACCCCGGCAGGTATCCCATGATGTGGTGCTGGAGCCGCTGGGCGTCCGCGACCGACACCCGCCAGTGCTCGCTGAACGGGATCATGTCGCACATGTAGAAGTAGTACGGCATGATCTGCGCACCGTCGAGC
>JALZBH010000153.1 GCA_030947625.1 Actinomycetota bacterium | reverse complement strand
GTGGTGACGCCGTACTACTCCAAGCCCTCGCAGGCCGGCGTGCTCGCCCACTTCCGGGCGGTAGCCGCAGCCAGCGACCTCCCGGTGCTGTTGTACGACGTCCCGGGGCGCACCGGCCTGCGGATCGGCTGGGACACCTACCAGCGGGCGGCCGACGTGGAGACCGTCGTTGCGGTCAAGGAGGCGGTCGGCGACTTCGCCCAAGGCGTCCGGCTGGTCCGGGAGCTCGAGCTGGCGGTGTACTCCGGCGACGACGTGGCCAACCTGGCCTGGCTGGCCCACGGTGCCGTCGGGATGATCTCGGTTGTCGGCCATGTTGCCGGCGACCAGCATGCAGCGATCGTCGAGGCGGTCCACCGGGGCGACCTGGCGACCGCCCAGGAGATCTACCATCGGCTGCTACCGGCGGTCGCCGGCATCATGGCCACGCCGAACTACGGGGCGACCACGGCCAAGGCAGCCCTGCAGCTGGCCGGCGTACTCGACAACCGCCGGGTCCGGATGCCGCTGCTCGAGCTCGACGAGTCCGAGCTGGCTCAGCTGCGCAGCACCTTGGAGACGGCGGGGCTGCTCTCGTGAGCCATGCGCACCCCGAGCTGTCCGGGCCGCCGCAGCTCAGGAAGGGCGCGCTGCGCGTGATCGCACTCGGCGGCCTCGGCGAGATCGGACGCAACATGACGATCTTCGAGTACGCCGGCCGACTGCTGATCGTCGACTGCGGGGTGCTGTTCCCAGAGGACCATCATCCCGGAGTCGACCTGATCCTGCCTGACTTCGACGCGATCAGGGACCGCCTGGATGCCGTCGAGGCGCTCGTGCTCACCCATGGTCATGAGGACCACATCGGCGCTGCGCCGTACCTCCTGCGCGAGCGGCGGGACATCCCTTTGGTGGGCTCGCAGCTGACGTTGGCGCTGCTCGGCTCCAAGCTGCGCGAGCACCGGATCAAGGACCCGGTCCAGCACATCGTTGCGGAGGGCGGCCGGATCTCGTTCGGGCCGTTCGACCTGGAGTTCGTCGCGGTCAACCACTCCATCCCCGACGCCCTTGCCGTCGCGATTCGCACACCCGCCGGGCTGGTGCTGCATACCGGCGACTTCAAGATGGACCAGCTGCCCCTGGACCGACGGATCACGGACCTGCGCGCTTTCGCCCGGCTCGGCGAGGAAGGGGTCGACCTGTTCCTGGCCGACTCGACCAACGCCGAGGTGCCCGGCTTCACGACCTCCGAGCGCGAGATAGCCCCGGTGCTCGACAGGGTGTTCCACAACAGCCGGAAGCGGGTCATCGTGGCCTGCTTCGCCTCACACGTCCACCGGGTGCAGCAGGTGCTGGATGCGGCTGCCGAGCACGACCGGCTGGTGGCGTACGTCGGCCGGTCGATGGTCCGCAACATGGCCATTGCCAAGGACCTGGGCTACCTCGACGTACCCCCGGGGCTGCTGGTAGACCCCAAGGCGCTCGCCGACCTGCCTGCAGACCGGGTGGTGCTGATCTCGACCGGGTCGCAGGGCGAGCCGCTCTCGGCCCTGGCCCGGATCGCCCAGCGCAACCACAACCTCGTGCAGATCGAGGAGGGTGACACGGTCGTCCTGGCCAGCTCGCTGATCCCGGGCAACGAGAACGCCGTCTATCGGGTGATCAACGGGCTCAGCAAGTGCGGGGCGAACGTAGTCCATCAGGGCAATGCGCTGGTGCACGTCTCCGGCCATGCCAGCGCGGGTGAGCTGTTGTACTGCTACAACATCATCCGTCCGCGCAACGTGCTCCCGGTCCACGGCGAGATCCGGCACATGAAGGCGAACGCCAACCTGGCGGTCGCAGCCGGCGTACCGGCCGAGAACGTCGTTGTCGCCGAGGATGGCGTAGTGGTGGACCTCGTCGACGGCCGTGCCAGGATCACCGGCAAGGTCGACTGCGGCTACGTGTTCGTCGACGGTACGTCGATCGGTGACATCACCGAGACCTCGCTCAAGGACCGGCGCATCCTCGGCGAGGAGGGGTTCATCTCGGTGGTCGTGGTGATCGACTCAGTCACCGGAAAAGTGCTCAGCGGACCGGAGATCCACGCCCGGGGGTTCGCCGAGGACGACAGGGCACTGGAGGAGGTCCGGCAGCCGATCGTGGACGCGATCGACAGGGCGATCTCCGACGGGGTCGGTGACAGCTACCAGCTGCAGCAGGCAATTCGCCGGGTTGTCGGGCGGTGGGTCTCCAGCGCTCATCGGCGCCGGCCGATGATCATCCCCGTGGTCCTGGAGGCCTGAGCCGGTGAGCCCGGCTGGGGCGTTCGCCTGCGCTGGAGGACCTTCTTGTCTAGTGTATTGACGGGGTTTCACGGCCCCCCACGACCGAACTTCGGGGGTGCGCGTGACGTCTGCTGAGGCTGGGGAGCTGGCCGTCGTCCGGCGGCTCTATGAGGTGATGGGCCGGATCAACGCCGGCGCGGACCTCGGTGAGGTGCTCGACTCGATCGCCCAATGCGTCGTGGACGTGCTCGGCTTCGGCATCGCAGCGATCAGCCGTCTCGACGGCGAGACCCTGGTGATGACCGCGGTGGCGGGAGATGAGAGGGTCAAGAGCCAGATTCTCGGTGTCCGCACGCCGATCTCCGAGATCATCACCGAGTTCGAGGTCGCGGACGAGTGGGGGATCCTCCGCTTCGTCCCGCATGACCGGATGCCCTCCGAGGAGATGCGCTCGGTCTGGATCCCGGATATCGAGTCCACGGGAGAGGCCGACTCCTGGGACCCGCTGGATGCGTTGTACGCACCGTTGTTCTCGCCCACCGGCGAGCTGCTGGGCAACATGTCGGTGGACCTTCCGCCGGGCAACAAGATCCCCAACAAGGCCAACCGCGAGATCCTGGAGATGTTCATCGTCCAAGCAGGCATCGCCATGTACAACGCTCAGCAGCGCGAGCGACTCGCGGACCAGGTCCGGCTCGGTGACGCCACCCGGCGCATCGTGGCCACCGCAGGGCGCGTGCTCGACCTGGCGGAGGTCATCTCCGGGGCCGCCCGGCCGATGATGGAGGCACTGCGGGCCAACGGGGTGTGGATCCGCGTCGGCACCGACCTTGGCGGCCTGGAAGAGCACTCGGTGGTGATCCCCGAACGGCTGGCCGCGCGGGCTTCGTCCGAGCTGGTCGACGCCGCCGGTCGCACGGCGAAGGCAGCGTGGGCACTGCGTCGGGCGGCGGTGGTCTCTCTTCGAGGCCCCTCCGACGCGACCCTTCTCGACCCGCTTGCCTACGAGGAGGCGCTGAAAGTACTCCGGGAGCAGAGCTGGGCGAGCCTGCTCGCTGTCCCGATGGGCGCCGGCCCGGAAGCTTTGGGTCACATCGTACTGATGCGTGAGGAGGGCCAGCCCGAATGGACGGCAGAGGAGATCAGCTCGGCCCTCGAGCTCGGGCGTGAGCTCGGCCGGACCGTCGTACACACCAGGTTGCTGGACAAGGAGCGCCAGCTGGTCTCGGAGCTGCAAGAGATCGACAAGTACAAGGGCGAGCTGATTGCCACGATTGCGCACGAGCTGCGCAACCCGCTGACGTCCATCCAGGGACACATCGAGATCCTCGGCGACGAGCCGAACTCCTCCGGGCAGTCAATCGACGCCATCGCACGCAACGCCGTACGGATGGACGCCCTGGTGCAGGACCTGCTGACCTTGTCCCGGCTGGAAGACCTCGACCGAGCGCTGCCCCGGGAGCCGGTCGAGCTGCGCAGCCTGTGCGAGGCGAGCATCGACTTGTTCAAGATCCAGGCCGCGCAAGCAGGCGTCGAGCTGGAGCTCGTGGCGCCGGCGTCGTCGGTACGGATGCTCGGCTCACCCGACGAGCTCGGCCGGGTGGTCGACAACCTGGTCGGCAACGCCGTCAAGTACACCCCGTCCGGTGGGAAGGTTGTGCTGTTGCTTCGCGAGGACCAGGAGTGTGTCGAGATCAGCTGCCAGGACACTGGGCTGGGCATCTCCGAGGCCGACATCGGGGACCTCTTCACCGAGTTCAACCGGTCGAGCAACCCCGTTGCCCAGGCGCTTCCCGGCACCGGCCTGGGCCTGGCCATCGCCCAGCGGATCGTGCACCGCCACTCGGGCGAGATCGCGGTCCATTCCCGGCTCGGCGAGGGGACCACGTTTACGGTCCGGCTGCCCCGCAGCTGAGCGTTCACGCCGGGTCGGCGTGGTCTTGACCACGCACGTTCGCGCCGGGTGGGCGGGTTTTGTGCGCACGTAAGGGCCGGGTCGCGGAGTTTTTGGGCGGCGTGGGATGCGTGGGGCTGGTGGGAACTTCGCGTAGATTCCCAGACCATGGCGACCCGTACGTCTTCCCCGCCGGCGTCGCGAAGCAAGGGTGCCCCCAAGAAGGGTGCCTCGAGCTCGCGGTCCCGGTCGTCCGGTAGCCAGGCCAGGCGGCGACCTGCCGCGTCGAAGCGCTCACGCAAAGCCAAGCGCCCGGCACCGCGGGCGGTCCGCACCGGGCCTGGTCCGGTGCGGCGCGTCTTCGGCGCGCTGTTCGGGGTGCTCGCGGGTGTCTGGCTCGGTGCGGCTCACGGCATCGGGGCCGGCGTACGCAAGGTCGGGCACACTGCCGCGCAGCTGGACCCGGAGCACCGACGTGACGGCGCCGGCCTGTTCCTGGTCGGGCTGGCACTCGTCGTCGCCGCGTCGGTGTGGTGGCAGCTGCCGGGATCGGTGTTCGCGGCGGTGCGTGCGACCGTGGCCGGCTCGGTGGGGCTGCTGGCGTGGCTGGTACCGCTGCTGCTGTGCTTTGTCGCCTGGCGCAACCTCCGCGACCCCGAGACCAACGGACCGCCGGGGCGCCAGGTGATCGGCTGGTCGGCACTGCTGCTCGGCCTGCTCGGCATCCTGCAGATCGCCAGTGGCTCACCCGAGCCGGTGCTCGGCAACACCCGTCCGCTCCAGCAGGCGGGCGGGGCGCTGGGATTCGTGGTCGCCAAGGTGCTGATGAACCTCCTTCGGACGGAGTACGTCGTCGTCCCTCTGCTCGTGCTCCTGACCGGCTTCGGCTTGCTCGTGGTCACCGCCACGCCGGTCTACCAGGTACCGCAACGGCTGCGCGAGGTCCGTAACCGTCTCGCCGGACGGCGATCAGCGCGCATCGAAGGACAGGACCCGGGCGCGACCCACCCGGTCGAGGACCCGGACGACTTGTTCGATCCCGACCTGGGCGACCCGGCGTACGACACCCCGGTGCTCGAAGGCCTCGAGCTCGGCCTGCGCGGCGAACGGGTAGTCACCAGTCCCGGGCCCGAGCCGGTGACCAAGGACGAGCTCGAACCGCCGCCGCACACCCCCCTGCCGCAGCGGGTCGAGCAGCTGGCGCTCTCGGGTGACATCGCCTACTCGCTGCCCGACAGCCAGGTGCTGGCCTCAGGAAGTGTGCACCGAGCCAGGTCGAAGGCCTCCGACGACGTCGTCCAGAGGCTGACGCAGGTGCTGGAGGAGTTCGGCATCGACGCACAGGTCACCGGCTACACGCGGGGCCCGACGGTGACCCGCTACGAGGTCGAGGTAGGTCCGGCCGTCAAGGTGGAGAAGGTCACCGCGCTCAGTCGGAACATCTCGTACGCCGTTGCCAGTGCCGACGTCCGCATCCTCTCGCCGATCCCGGGGAAGTCCGCGATCGGCATCGAGATCCCCAACGTCGACAAGGAGATCGTCTCCCTGGGCGACTGCCTGCGCTCGAACAC
>JALZBH010000046.1:7434-13787 GCA_030947625.1 Actinomycetota bacterium | reverse complement strand
CTGCACAAGTACGCGCTGCGCCATCTCAAGGACAAGCGGCTGCGCGAGCTCGCCTGGCATCCGGCCGTCCTCGAAGGGCACGATCCGCGCAACGTGCCCGCATGGTTCGGGATGTGGACCTACGTCGAGCAGAACTTCGGCTCCTGGACGGTGCCGGGTGGGATGGCCGGCCTGACCGACGTACTCACCAAGCGGTTGGCAACCCGCGGCGTCACCGCCATCTTGAGTACGCCGGTCCGCGACATCGTCGTCGCGGCAGGGCGTGCCGTCGGTGTCCAGACCGGCTCCGGCCCGATCGACGCGGACGTGGTCGTCTGCGCGGTTGACCCGCGCCGGCTGCCCGCCCTCGCCGGCTTCGTCGAACGAACCATGCCGGCCATGCCGCCGGTGATCTGCCATCTCGGCCTGGTGGGAGAGGTACCCGACCTGCCGCACGAAGTCGTCCTCCACGGCGACCCGCTGCTGGTCGTGCGCACCGGCGGCAGAGCCCCCGCCGGTGGACACGCCTGGACCCTGCTCGGCCGGCGTCGGCTTTCCGAGGACATCGTGCTCAGCCTGCATCGCGCCGGGATCAAGATCCGCTCGCAGATCGAGGTGCGCGTCGACCGCTCACCTAGACAGCTCGTCGAGGACTGGGGCGGCTCGCCCAACGGGGTGCTCTGGCAAGGTCGGGCCACGCTCGCGGCCCGGCTCGGCACTCGAGCCCCCGTCGGCGGGGTGTTCCTCGCCGGCGCCCACACCACTCCCGGGGCCGGGTTGCCTTCGGTGGGACTGTCTGCCGCTCTGGTCGCCCAGCACGTCGGTCCCGCGTAAGGCGCACGTTCGCGCCGGGTCGGCGTACCAAACCTGCACGTACCAGCCGGGTCGGCGTACCAAACCTGCACGTACCAGCCGGGTCGGCGTACCAAACCTGCACGCAAGAGCCGGGTCGGCGTACCAAACCTGCACGTTCACGCCGGGTCGGCGGAGGTGAAGGCCAGCCGGGAGTAGATCTCGCGGGTCGCCTTGGAGCGGTTCAGCGTGTAGAAGTGCAGCCCGGGGGCGCCGCCGGCGAGGAGCTCGACGCACAGCTCGGTGGCGATAGTGATGCCCTCGGCGCGCAGGGCAGCCGGGTCCTCGATGTGCGGCTCGAGCCGAGCAAGCGTCTCCGAGGGCAGCTGCCGCCCGGAGAGCTGCACCATCTTGCGCATTGAGGCCAGGTTCAGGATCGGCATGATCCCTGGGATGACCGGGAAGCCCACCCCGGCGGCCGCCGCGCGCTCGAGCAGGCCGAAGTAGTCCCCGGCCCGCAGCACCATCTCGGTTACCGCGAACTGAGCACCGGCGTCGTACTTGGCTTTCAGCACGGCGATGTCGGCCTCCAACGAGGCAGCGTCGATGTGGCCCTCGGGGAACGCGGCCACGCCGACCGTGAAGTCCCCCACCGACTTGACCAGCCGCACCAGATCGGACGCGTATTCCACGCCTCCCGTGGTCGACACCCAGGGCGTGCCCGGCCCTGCGAGGGGGTCCCCCCGCAACGCCATCACGTTGCGTACGCCGGCATCCGCCATCGCCCCGAGGATCATGCGCAGCTCCTCCACCGGATGGCCCACGCAGGTCAGATGTGCCATCGGCGTCAAGGTCGTCTCCGCCGCGATCCGCCGAGTCAGCTCGATGGTCCGCTCCCGGCTGGAGCCACCTGCTCCGTAGGTGACCGAGACGAATGTCGGCTGCAGGGACTCGAGCTCGCGGATCGCCTGCCACAGCACCGCCTCGCCGGCCTGGTCCTTGGGCGGGAAGAACTCGAACGAGAATGACCGCTCCCCGCGGCCGAGCAGGTCGGAGATGTCCTCCGCGGTGCTCGGCATCCGGGAGGGCAGTCCCTGTGCCATGCCGCCGAGGATACGCAGGCTACGCTCGCCGCGTGACCAGCCTCGACAGGTGGGACGAGTGGGATCCGGGACGTTTCCGGGCAGGCATCGAGACCACGCTGCAGTCCTTCATCGACGACCGGTCCGGCCTTCTCGAAGATCTCGGTCAGGACGCCGCCCAGCTCGTCGCGCACGCCCGCACGAGCGTCGCCGGCGGCAAGCGGTTCCGGGCATCCTTCTGCTGGTGGGGCTATCTCGCCGTGGAGCTGCCCGAGGATCCCGCAGCGCTGCTGCGGGCGTGTGCGGCGGTGGAGCTGCTGCATGCCAGCGCACTCATCCATGACGACTACATGGATGCCTCCGACGTACGCCGTGGCCGGCCGGCCACCCACCGGGCGTTCGAGGAGCTGCACCGCGGCCAGGGCTGGCCCGGCAACCCGGTCCGGTACGGCGCTGCCGCCGCGATTCTGCTCGGCGACCTGTTGCTGTCGTGGTCCGACGAGCTGCTGCGCACCTGCGGTCTTCCCTCCGAGCGAGTCTTCGACGCCCTCGGCTTCTTCGACCTGACCCG
Organism: Actinomycetota bacterium; assembly: GCA_030947625.1. Taxonomy (GTDB): domain Bacteria; phylum Actinomycetota; class Actinomycetes; order Propionibacteriales; family Nocardioidaceae; genus Marmoricola. Next base: position 11,363 of record JALZBH010000046.1, on the reverse strand, counting down.
CACAGAGGTCATCGCCGGCCAGTTCCTGGACGTCTCGGCGCAGGCTCGGGGGGTGGCCGACGTCAAAACGGCGATGACCGTGGTGCGCTACAAGTCCGCGAAGTACTCAATCGAGCGCCCGCTCCACATCGGGTCCGCGCTGGCCGGAGCCGCACCGGCCGTGCACGACCAGCTGAGTGCCTTCGGCCTGCCGCTGGGCGAGGCGTTCCAGCTGCGTGACGACCTCCTCGGGGTGTACGGCGATCCCGGGGTCACCGGCAAGCCGGCTGGGGACGACCTGACCGAGGGAAAGCGGACCGTGCTCGTCGCGTTGGCGCTCGACGCGCTCCCCGCCGAGGACGCGAAGATCCTCGACAGCCGGCTCGGCACACCGCTCACCACCCACGAGGTCACCCAGCTGCGCGCCCTGATCGACTCCAGCGGCGCCCGTGACCACCTCGAAGGCTCGATCGCCCGGCTGACCGAGCAGGCCCTGCTTGCCCTCGACCAGGCCCGGATCACCGACGCTGCGCGCGCCGTACTCCACGGCCTCGCCGAGCAGGCCACCCAGCGGGCCCACTAAGTGAGCCAGCTGACCCGCGCCGTGCCCGACCGCGCCCGTCCCTATGCCCTGGCGCTGGCACTCGGGTTGCTCGGTCTGGTGATCTTGAGCCTGGTCGGGGAGACCCCGGTCGACGCCATGGTGTACCGGATGGCTGCCCACGCCGTACTGCACGACCAGCCGCTGTACGGCGTCCGTTTGCCCAGCGACCACCTCGGCTTCACCTACCCCCCGTTCGCAGCACTCGCGTTGGTGCCGCTCGCCGCGGGCTCCTGGGCCCTGGCTCACGCCTGGTGGATCCTGGTCAACGCGCTCGGGCTGGCGTGGCTGTGGGACAGCTGTCAGCGACACTCCGAGATGCCGCGAAGGTGGCTGTTGCCCTGCCTGGCCGCGTCGGTAGCGCTCGAGCCGGTGTGGGAGAACTTCGACCTCGGCCAGATCAACCTGCTGCTGGTGCCGCCGATCCTGGCCGACCTGCTCAGACCCGCCGATGCCCGCGGGCGCGGGATCGCCACCGGGCTGGTGGCGGGCATCAAGCTGACCCCGGTCGTCTACCTCGGGCTGCTAGCCGTCACTGGGCAGTGGCGGGCGCTGCGTAACGCCGTCTGGGCGATGGCCGCAACCGCTGCGGTGGCGGCGGTGTTCTTGCCGACGGCATCGCACGAGTACTGGTCGCATACGGTCCTGCACACCGACCGGTTCGGACATCAGGCCTTCGACAGCAACCAGTCGGTGATGGGAGCCCTCCTGCGCGGGTTCGGCACGGGTGCGCACGTGGGGCCAGCGTGGTTCGTACTGTCGGTCCTGCTCGGGGTGCTCTGTCTGGCCGTGGCTGCCGCATGGTGGCGGCGGGGCGAGCACCTGCTTGCCCTAGGGGTGACTGCGTTGGCGGGGCTGTTCGGAGCCCCGGTGTCCTGGACCCACCACTGGGTGTGGTGCATCCCCCTCGGTGTTGCGCTGCCCGCGGCTTTGCGGCGGGCCGGCCTCAGCCCGCGCACCTCGGCCAGAGTGACCGTAGCCTGGTTCGCCTGCTTCGTGATCGGGCCGCATCTGTGGGTGCCCCGGCGGCACGACCGCGAGCTCCGGTGGGGAACCCTCCAGACTGTCGTCGGCAACGCCTACCTGTGGTTCGGTCTGGCGCTGCTGCTGCTCCTTGCGGTCGCCGTACGCCGGGTCAAGCCGGCTGTTGCGCCTGGGTCGGCGCCAGGTGCCGCTGAGCCGACCGAACGGCGGGATGCATCAGCACGGCCGCCAGGACCGCCAGCGCGCACAACGCCCACATCCGCTTGGAGCCGACCCGATCCGCCGCCCGGCCCAGCGGCACCGCCAGTGCGAAGATCACCAGGCCACTGATCGACTGAGCGGACAGCCGGCGAGCCAGCGGTGAGGGTGGCAGCACCCGCCGCACCAACGAGGCCATGTTCAGCACTCCCTCGGCATGGTCAGTCCATTCGAGCAGCGCCCTGGGCGTGGATGTCGCGCGTGTTTCGAGCTATCAGCCGTCGAGTGAGCGGACGTCGATCCCGGCCGGTCCCTCGCCGCGCAGCAGGACCGCGAACGCGGGTGGGTCGTCGCCCCGCGCCGAGAACACGTCCACGGCGACGTCGAACGCCCGCCGATCCGTTCGGGCCAGCGGCCCCCAGCCATCCCAGAGCAGCACGGTCTGATCCTCGACATCGGCCAGGCAGTCGGCGAGCGCGTCGAAGTTGTGCCCGAAGGAGTCGGGGAAGCCCAACGCCTCCGCCACGCCGGCGAACAGTTCCGCCTTGTCCTGGTGGGTCCAGCCGTCGACGTAGGCGAACCGCCAGCCGGCGTGCTCGACGCTGTGCCGCACGTCGGCGGGTTCGAACGCGGCGTGCCACTGGTAGACCCCCGGCTGGTGGTGCCCGGCAAGCAACCCGGCAAGTCCGCTCATCAGTTGACCTCGATCCGGCTGAAGGACTGGTAGTGGTCCCCGGTGTAGTACATCTGACCATCCTTCCCGGCAATGATGCGCCTGGCCCCTCGGTCCGCCGAGCCGGGTGTGGGGACGGTGTACTCGTGGTAGTAACCCGTCGGCTCCTGGGGTAGCAACCGCTCGAAGTTGCCGAAGACCGCACCGTCGCGGGAGTACGGGAATGGTCCCCCGTGCAGGATCAGCCGGATCGTCTCCCGGGCCTGGACGGGCAGCTTCGCCGGCGTGACGCTCGACAGATGATGCCCGGAGCCGGCTCCGGTCGTGCTCGTCGACGTGGAGGTGTCGGTGGCGCTGCAGGCGGCCAGCGCCAGGCAGGCGAGCAGCGCAAGGACGACGCCGAGCAGTGTCGCACCACTCCGGCCGCACCGCATCAGAACGCCATCGCCTGTGCGCGCCGCTTGACCTCGGTGCCGCGGTTCTCCCGAAGCGCGTCGATCGGCCGTCCCGGCAGCGAGTCGTCGGGAGTGAACAGCCAGGTCAGCGCCGCGCGGTCGTCGTACCCCCCGTCGTGGAGTACGACGAGCACCCCCGAGACGCCTTTGACCACCTCGCCGCGGTCGACCAACGCTGCCGGAACCTGCTGGCCGGCCCCCGGACGGGGTACCACCGCTGCCAGCTGGTGCTCGCGGACCCACTGCCGCACCTTGCTGACGCTCACCCCGAGCGCCGCTGCCGTCGCCTGCCAGTCCCACCAGTCGCCGACGAGCCGGTCGAGCTCGTCAGCGGCTTCAGGTGCTGTGTTTTCCGACACGCCTCCATGCTGTCAGCCGCACCGCGCTTCCCGCGATCGGGGACTGCGGGCATCTAGACTTTCCGCCTGAGCCGGCGCATTCCCCCGCCGGCGGTCGGAGGACGCGGTGGAGCGCAAGGGCCTGGGTCGCGAGACCGACCCGCTCATCGGGCGCATCCTCGACGGCCGCTACCGGGTCGGCCCCAAGATCGCCCGCGGCGGCATGGCCACCGTCTACGAGGCGACCGACCTGCGGCTAGACCGCACCGTGGCGGTCAAGGTGATGCACCCGGGCCTTGCCGAAGACGACGAGTTCATCGGCCGCTTCGAGCGGGAGGCCCGCTCGGCCGCCCGGCTCTCCCACCCGAACGTGGTCGCGGTCTTCGACCAGGGCGAGGACCGCGGCACGTTGTTCCTGGTGATGGAGTACGTACCCGGGCTGACCCTGCGCGACCTGATCCGCAAGGAGGCGCCGATGTCGCCGGGCAAGGCGCTGGCCGTGCTCGAGCCGATATTGGCCGCGTTGGGTGCGGCGCACGGTGCCGGCGTGATCCACCGTGACATCAAGCCGGAGAACGTGCTGCTCGCCGAAGGCGGCCAGATCAAGGTCGCCGACTTCGGGCTCGCCCGCGCGGTCAACGCCGAGACCCAGCACACGGCAACCGGTGGGGTACTGATCGGCACCGTGTCCTACCTCTCCC
>JALZBH010000046.1:0-7424 GCA_030947625.1 Actinomycetota bacterium | reverse complement strand
GGGCCGATGCGCGGGCGGACGTGTACGCCGCCGGCGTACTGCTCTACGAGATGCTCACCGGCCAGAAGCCGCACCAGGCCGACAGCCCGATCCAGGTCGCCTACAAGCACGTCCACGAGGACATCCCGCCGCCGTCAGCAACGGTCCCCGGCATCCCCGCGTACGTCGACGCTCTGGTTGCCCGGGCCACCGCCCGCGACCAGTCGATGCGGCCGACCGACGCCAGAGTGCTGCAGCATCAGGTACGCCGGGTCCGTAACGCCCTCGACCATGGCGTCGTCGACGATCCGGAGCTGGCCGCGGACCTGACCCCGACCGCCCCGGTCCGAGAGATCACCGGCGACCTGCCCCGCCAGATCGTCGACCCGTCCACGCCGGCAGCGATCGCCTTGGTGACCGGGCAGCACGAGCACACCGACTCGCTGCCCATGTCCTCGCGTCCGCCTACCGGTCCCCCATCGGTACCCGGTCGGCCCGCTCAGCGTCGCTCCCGGCGCGGCCCGGTGCTGCTGGTGGTGCTGCTGCTCGTTGCGGTGCTGGTCGGTGTTGGCGGCTGGTACGTCGGAGTCGCGAGGTACGTCGCAGCTCCGGGCGTGCTCGACATGCCCCAGGCGGCTGCCGTTGCCAAGGTCGAGCAGGCCGGGCTCGTCTTCACCGTCACCGGGCACGACTACTCCGAGACAGTCAGACGCGGGTTCGTGCTCAGCACCGACCCGGCTCCCGGATCCCGGGTGCACAAGCACGGGACGGTCGACGCGGTGATCTCGCTGGGCCCGGAGCGGCACGCCGTACCCGACACCAGGGGGCAGAGCCTCGACCGGGCACAGGCGATGCTGAGCGGCGCCCACCTCACGTTCGGCACGGCAGTGAGCAGGTGGTCGCCGACGGTCCGGCAGGGTGTGGTTCTCGCCTCCAACCCAGCACCGGGCCAGAAGCTGCATCGAGACGCTGCGGTGAACCTGACCGTCAGCAGGGGCCCCCAGCCGGTCAAGATCCCCGACTTCACCCACCAGGGTGCGGCACATGCCCAACGGGTGCTGACCCGACTCGGGTTCAGGGTGCACCCCACCCAGGCGTATGACGACCACGTGGCGCTCGGTCTGGTGCTGGCCCAGTCGCCCAGCTCCGGCACCGGCCACAAGGGTGACCGGATCGACCTGCGGGTCTCCCGGGGGCCCCATCTCGTGGCCATCCCTGACGTCACCCGCAGCGGCGTGGACTCGGCCACGGCGGCGCTCCAGGCACTGGGTTTCCGGGTTGTGGTCAAGCAGTCCTCGGTCTACATCGGGCTGCAGTACGTGCTGCGCCAGACGCCCGGCGGCGGCAACAGAGCTCCGTACGGCAGCACCGTGACCCTGTACCTCGTGTGACCCCACTGTTACCAGCAGACACTTGACTCACTTGGGTCACCTGAACCACAGTCGAAGGTTCCCGAGGAAGGGAACAGCGTGGCCTTGCCCAATCTCGCCCCTCGTCTTGCGCGCTCCGGCGTGGCCGCCCTCGCCGCGGCCGGCCTGGGCGCATCGCTGCTGGCTCCCGCTCCGGCTCAGGCATCCCCCGGCGCGGTGCCAGCCACCGAGGTAGGGACGGTGCAGGTGCAGCCGGCGCTGTCTCCCTACCTCGGCCACGGCGGACGCCTGATCGTGCGACACACCGTGCGCCGGGGTGAGACCGCAACCGGTCTGGCGGTTCGATACCACGCCTGGACCCGGGAGCTGCTCGCCCTGAACCACCTGCGACCCGGCTCGATGCTGTACGTCGGCCAGCACCTGCGCATCCCGGTCGTCATCGCCGCCGCGCGCAGGGCCCGGCGACACCACCGCCACCTCCACCACGCGCGGCACCACCACCACTCGCGACCCCACACCAGGCACCACCACTGGACCGACGCGTCGATGAGCCGAGCCCAGGTGCGGCACGTGGTGATCGGCACCGCGTGGCAGCATCGGGTCTGGCCCCGGCTGGCGCTGGCGATCGCCTGGGAGGAGTCCGGCTGGCAGCAGTACCGGGTCTCCTCGGCGGGAGCACTCGGCGTGATGCAGGTGATGCCTGCCACCGGACGCGACCTGAGCCGGAGGGTGGGCCGCCGGCTCGACCTACGCAGCACTCGCGACAACGTGGTCGCGGGCGTCGTACTCCTGAGGTTGTTGCGAGAGCAGGCCTCGTTGCGCCGCTCGGTGGCGGCGTACTACCAGGGGCTCACCTCCGTACGCCGGCGCGGAATGTACGCCGACACCAAGTCCTACGTCGCCAACGTGCTCGCAATCCGTCGTCACCTGATCCGCGGCTGGCTGCCGTACTAAGGCTTCCGCCGCCCCTCCTACAGTGAGCGCATGGCGATGAACGAGCGGCGGGTCGGGCTGCTTGCCATGCTGGTCCTTCTCGCCGTTTCCGCCTGCTGGGGTTCGACGTTCTTCTTGATCCACGGACTGCTCCACCGGCTGCCGGTGATCGACTTCCTCAGCGTCCGGTTCTCGATCGCGGCGGTGGCAATGGTGGCGCTGGCTCCGCGCGCGATCGGTCGGCTCAGCGCCGAGAAGCGACGGCACGCGCTGGTCCTCGGGGCACTGTACGGCGGCGCCCAGATCCTGCAGACGATCGGCCTGGCGCACACCGCGGCGAGCGTGTCCGGGTTCATCACCGGAATGTACGTGGTGTGCACGCCGCTGTTCGGGGCGGTCATCCTGGGCACGCGTATCGGCCGGCTGACCTGGGGGGCGGTGCTGCTCGCTTTTGCGGGTCTCGGCGTGCTCACGCTGAGCGGGTTCCACATCGGGTACGGCGAGGCCATCACGCTGGTCGCCGCGATGATCTACGCACTGCACATCGTCGGGCTGGGGGCCTGGTCGACGGTCTCGGATGCGCTCGGGATGGCGATCTTGCAGTGCGTGGTGATCGCGGTCATCTGCACGTTTGCCGCGCTGCCGGGCGGGATCGCCGTACCTCATCGGGCCGCGGACTGGGCCGCGGTGCTCTACATGGCCTTCTTCGCCGGCGCCGCGGCACTTCTGGGTCAGACCTGGGCCCAGGCACATCTGCCCCCGACCCGCAGCGCGATCATCATGAGCATGGAGCCGGTCTTTGCGGCGTTCTTCGCAGTCCTGCTCGGCGCCGAGGACCTCACCTGGCGGATGCTCCTCGGCGGTGGGATGGTCCTGGCCGCCATGCTGGTCGTCGAGCTGGCCCCTCACCGACCTCGCCGAGTCGAGGCCGAGATCCCGCATCTCCAGGTCTGAGCGTGCTCAGCTGTGGAGCAGCTTGGCCAGCACGGCCGCGGCATGTTCGGTGTCAACCCTGCCGACGTCGAGGTGGGTGAGCAGCCGCAGTTTCGTGGGGCCGACAGCGCCGACCAGGACGCCGGCCTCCCGAGCCGCGGTCACCACCGCCGGCGCGTCGGGTACGTCGACGACGACGATGTTGCTCGCCACCGAGCTCGGGTCCATCCCACAGGCCTCGGCGAGCAACCGTGCGTGGAGGTGGTCCTCGGCGAGGCGTTCGAGGTTGTGGTCGAGCGCGTAGAGTCCCGCAGCCGCAAGTACGCCGACCTGCCGCATCCCGCCGCCGAGGCGTTTGCGCTGCACCCGGGCCTGCACGATGGCCTCCGCCGAGCCGAGCACCAGCGAGCCGACCGGTGCGCCGAGCCCTTTGGAGAGGCAGACGCCCATGGCATCCGCAACGGCGCCGTAAGCCGACAGCGGGGTGCCCGTGGCCACATGGGCATTCCAGATCCGGGCGCCGTCGAGATGGATGCCGAGGCCGTGCTGGTCCGCGAAGGAGCGGGCGGCCCGGAGAGTCTCGATGCCGATCACCTGGCCGCCGCGGAAGTTGTGGGTGTTCTCCACCGAGATCGCCCGGGTGGCGACGAAGAACGGGCCCATGTCGGGTGCCAGCATCGCCTCGATCGCCGGCAGGTCGAGTGCCTCGCCGGTCCAGGTCCGGGTGGTGACGCCGCTGACCGCGCCATGGGCGCCGAGCTCGGCCCGGACGATGTGCGCCGTCGCCTCGCAGAGCACCTCCTGGCCGGGGCCGGCGAGCGCGGCGATAGCCAGGATGTTCGCCATCGACCCGGTGGCGGTGAACAGTGCAGCCTCGTGGCCGAGCAGGTCCGCGACCCGTTCCTCGAGCCGGCGTACGGTCGGGTCCTCGGCGTACACGTCGTCGCCGACCTCGGCGCGCGCCATCGCCTCGCGCATGCCGTCGGAGGGCCGGGTGACGGTGTCGCTGCGCAGGTCGATCAAGCTCAGGCCTTGCGCAGCATCTCGGCGACCAGGAAGGCCAGCTCGAGGGACTGAACCCGGTTCAGCCGCGGGTCGCACACCGACTCATAACGCTCGCTCAGGTTGATCTCGGCCAGGTCCTCACCACCCCCGACGCACTCGGTCACGTCGTCTCCGGTCAGCTCGACGTGGATGCCACCGGGCCAGGTGTCCAGGGAGCGGTGGACGTCGAAGAACCCCTGCACCTCGGCGATCACGTCGTCGAACCGGCGGGTTTTGTGGCCAGAGGCCGCCTCGAACGTGTTGCCGTGCATCGGGTCGCACACCCAAGCGACCTCGATGCCGGAGGCGGTGACCTTCTCGACCAGCGGCGGCAGGACCTCGCGCACCTTCTCCGCGCCCATCCGGGTGATGAACGTCAGCCGGCCGGGCTCGTTGTCGGGGTTGAGCTTCTCGGCAAGGGCAATGGCCTCGTCGGGGTTGGTGGTCGGGCCGAGCTTGGCTCCAAGCGGGTTCCGGATGTGCCGCAACAGCTCCACATGGGCGCCGTCTAGCTGGCGAGTGCGTTCGCCGACCCAGAGAAAGTGGCTGGATACGTCGTACGGCGTCCCGGTGCGGCTGTCGATGCGGGTCATCGCGTGCTCGTACTCGAGGATCAGCGCCTCATGGCTGGCGTGGAAGTCGACCCGGTGGAACTCGTCGGGATCGGCGCCGATCGCCGCCATGAAGCTCATCGCCCGGTCGATCTCGTTGGCGATCGCCTCGTAGCGACGACCCGCCGGAGCGCTCACGACGAAGTCGGTGTTCCAGGTGTGCACCTGCCGCAAGTCGGCGTACCCACCGGTGACGAAGGCCCGCACCAGGTTCAGCGTGGCCGCGCTGGAGTGGTAGACCTCGACCAGCCGCTGCGGGTCGGGCGTGCGCGCGGCCTCGGAGAACCCGAAGCCGTTGACGGCGTCGCCGCGGTAGGCCGGCAGCGTGACGCCGCCGCGGGTCTCCAGGTCCGAGGACCGTGGTTTGGCGTACTGGCCGGCCAGCCGGCCCAGCTTCACCACCGGTACCGATGCGGCGTACGTGAGCACGACCGCCATCTGCAGCAGCACCCGCAGCTTGTTGCGCACGTTGTCGGCGGTCGCGCCCGCGAACGTCTCGGCGCAGTCGCCGCCCTGGAGCAGGAACGCCTCGCCCCGGGCAACCGCAGCCAGCTTGGCCTTCAGGTCATCGCACTCACCGGCGAACACCAGCGGTGGAAACGTGCGCAACCGGGCAACGGCGGCTGCAACAGCATCCGGGTCGGCGTACGCCGGCTGCTGCGCGGCTCCCATGGCATGGAGCTGCGCGAGCGTCGGAACCGGCGAGTCGAGCACCCGGCAAGCGTACGCGGGAGCTGTGTCTCGCCTAACCGCGACCCGTGCCCCGCCGAGCCGCGACTCGCTAGCCGAAGAAGACCTCCGCCTCGGCGTACTCCTCTGGCTGGACGAGCTTCAGCTCCCCGGTGCCTTCGGCAAGCGGGACCCGGACGATCTTCGTGCCCCGCAACGCCATCATCGTGCCGAAGTCGCCCTCGTGGACGGCCTCGATCGCATGCAACCCGAAGCGGGTGGCCAGCCAGCGGTCGAAGGCGGTCGGCGTGCCGCCGCGCTGCACGTGTCCGAGTACGACGGTCCGCGACTCCTTGCCGGTGCGGGCCTCGATCTCCCTGGCCAGCAGGTCGCCGATGCCGCCCAGCCGGACATGACCGAATGCATCCTTCTCCCCCGACACCAGCGTCATGTCGCCCTCGGCAACCGGGACGGCGCCTTCGGAGACGACCAGGATCGGCGCGTACTGGGACTTGAACCGCTCCTCCACGTGCGCGCAGACCTTCTCGATGTCGAACGGCTGCTCCGGGATGAGTACGACGTTGGCGCCGCCGGCGATGCCGGCATGCAGAGCGATCCAACCGGCGTGCCGTCCCATCACCTCCACGACCAGCACCCGGTGGTGGGACTCCGCAGTCGTGTGCAGCCGGTCGATCGCCTCCATGGCGATGTTCACTGCGGTGTCGAAACCGAAGGTGAAGTCGGTCGCGTTGAGGTCGTTGTCGATGGTCTTGGGGACGCCGACGACATTCACCCCGAGCTCGTGCAGCCTGGTGGCCACGCCCAGGGTGTCCTCGCCACCGATGGCAACCAGCGCCTCCACCCCGAGATCGGCCAGGTTGGCCTTGATCTTCTCGACGCCGCCCTCGACCTGGAACGGGTTGGTCCGCGAGGAACCCAAGATCGTGCCGCCTCGAGGCAGGATCCCGCGCACCTGGGCCACCCCGAGCTCTGTCGTGACACCTTCCAACGGACCCTTCCAACCGTCGCGGAAGCCGACGAACTGCAGCCCGTGCTCCTTGACGCCCTTGCGGACGACGGCCCGGATCACGGCGTTGAGACCGGGGCAGTCTCCCCCACCGGTCAGCACTCCCACGCTCATGTCGCTCATCTCCTGCTCGCCGTCACCGCCCGTTTGGATCGTTCATATCCAACCGCGCAGCTGGCCCTCTCGTCCACCCCGAGTTATCGCCCGGCTACCGCTCGGCCGAGAACGAGGTGGGGTCCTTCGCCACGGGCGGGGAGTTGGTGACCGGCAACGAGGCAAGCGACAACCGGCGCCGCAAAGGCACACAGCAGGCCGCCCACAACGCGGCGAGCACGACCAGCCCGCCCCACAGCGGCGCCGACCCGCGGGCGGCCAGCCACGCAAACAGCACCGGGGCGATCGCCGAGGACGCGTTCCAGGACAGCTGGACCGTCGACTGGTACCGGCCCCGAAGGTGCGGCGGTGGCGCCTCGACTGCGAGCGCCCCGAGCACCGGGCCCGCCACCATCTCCCCCAGCGTGTAGACGACCGCGGCAACCAGTACGACGATGACCGCCGCCACCACCGAGAACCAGCCGGCAACGTACATCAGCCCGAACGAGACAGCCGTGAACGACGCCGCCGCGAGGATGATCCGCGACCGAACCGCCCCCGCCATCGCAGACACCACCAGCCCCTGGCCGATCCCGATCATCAGTGTGTTGATGATGAAGACCGCGCCGGTCACCCAGCCGGGCAGGTGGAGCAGCTGCACGAAGTACACCGGCATTGCGAACGTCAGCGTCATCTCGGCCATCGCATAGCCGAAGTTCGTCAGCACCAGCCAGCGATAGCCGCGGTCGCGCAGCACCGTCGCCC
>JALZBH010000152.1:5338-5760 GCA_030947625.1 Actinomycetota bacterium | reverse complement strand
GCGCTCGGCACCGGTGCCCTTGGTGCCGTCGGTGCGGCCGGCGAGCACGTAGGTGACGTCGGGACGCACGGCGACCGCGGTGTTCGAGACCAGCGTCCACGGCGTCGTTGTCCAGACCAGCAGTGCCGCGCCCGCCCACGGGCCGGAGGTCAGCGGCATCCGGACGTAGACCGAGGGGTCGGTGACGGTCTCGTAGCCTCCGGGCTGGCCGAGCTCGTGGTCGGAGAGTGCGGTCTCGCACCTCGGGCAGTACGGCGAGATGCGGTCGGCCTGGTACAGCAGGTCCTTGTCGAAGATCTGCTTCAACGACCACCACACGGACTCGATGTAGGAGCGGTCCATCGTCCGGTAGGGGTGCTCCAGGTCGACCCAGTAGCCCATCCGCTCGGTCATCTCGGCGAAGTCACCGATGTGCCGGTCGA
>JALZBH010000152.1:0-5328 GCA_030947625.1 Actinomycetota bacterium | reverse complement strand
TCGACGGAGGCGCGACAGCGGGCGTTGAACTCCGCGATGCCGAACGCCTCGATGTCCTGTCTGCCGGAGAGACCGAGCTCCTTCTCCACGCCGACCTCGACGTGCAGGCCCTGGCAGTCCCAGCCGGCTTTACGGCCGACGGAGTAGCCCTGCATGGTGCGGAACCGCGGGAACACGTCCTTGAAGACGCGTGCCTCGAGGTGGTGGGCTCCGGGTCTGCCGTTGGCAGTCGGCGGCCCTTCGTAGAAGTTCCAGGGGGTGCCGTCGGCGGACTGGGCCAGTGACTTGGCGAACGTGTCGTGCTCGCGCCAATAGGCCAGCATCTCGTGCTCGAGGGTGGGTAGGTCCACCTGCGGTGGGACTGGTCGGTAGCTGCTCACGCGGGTCCTTCGTCGTACGTCGCCTCGACGAAGGGACGAGAGCCGGTTTCGTGCCGGTCTCCCGCGGTACCACCCTCCTTGGCCGGCGATCGTGCGTGCCGACCCACTCCTTGTGCAGACCCGTGGGTCGCTCGCAGCCGGTTCTACTCCACGAGCACGGCCCGTGTTTCTTCCGACGGCTCCGGGCCGATCTTCGCCACCGCCGTACCCCCGGGCTCACACCGTCCCCGGGTCGCTTGCGGTCGTGCCGGTGGTTACTCTTCCCATCGCTGCCTTGCGATGCGGACCAGTGTGCCAGAGCAGCTCGTCCCGATGCATCCGGGATGCCGAGTTGAAGGCGCGCGGCCTTCCTCATATCCTCGCGCCACACGTATGACGCGAGTCGTACCCAACCCAGGTAGTGGGGGCAACGCAACATGGCAGCCTCGAGTCGACGGTCCCAGACCTTGCGCGCCGGCGCAGCAGCCCGCAAGGTGGTCGGCCGCTCCACCGCCGGTACCTCGACCACCTCGGCCAGGTCGGGAACCAAGAAGTCGGCAGCGAAGAAGAGCCCGGCGAAGAAGAACCCGGCGAAGAAGGCCCCGGCCAAGAAGAGCCCGGCGAAGAAGAGCCCGGCGAAGAAGAGCCCGGCGAAGAAGAGCCCGGCACGGAAGGCGCCGGCCAAGAAGGCTCCGGCCAAGAAGGCTCCGGCCAAGAAGGCTCCGGCCAAGAAGGCTCCCGCAAAGACCCTGCCCGACAAGGCACCCGCGAAGAAGGCGCCCCCGAGAAGAGCTCGCCGAGGCAGTGCGGGGGCGCTCGTCGTGCTGGCGGGCGAGAGCGCCTGGACGGCTGCCGAGCTGGGCGAGGTGCGCATTCACCTGCGCGGGGACATCAAGCGGCTCGAGGGGGAGTTGCACCTGGCCGAGGAGGACCTCGCCGGGTTGATGCGCGACGCCGGCGACGGTGCGGGTAACGACCAGGCAGACGTCGGCTCGGCATCCTTCGAGCGTGACCAGGAGATGGTGATCGCGAACAATGCCCGCGACATGCTCACCCAGTCCGAGCATGCGCTCGAGCGCATCGCGAACGGCACGTACGGCGTGTGCGAGAACTGTGGTAGGCCGATCGGCAAGCAACGGCTGATGGTGTTCCCCCGTGCGACACTGTGCCTGTCATGCAAGCAGCGCGAGGAGCGTCGCTGAGTCCCAGCGACTACGGCGGAGAACGCGACCCAGTCTCCACAGGCGAACAGAAGACGCGGCTGCGGCTGGTGCTCGGCATCGCGGTCGTCGCCTGGGTGGTGGATCTGCTCACCAAGACCCTTGCCGTCGCCAAGCTGGACGGCCATCCGCCGGTGCACCTGGTGGGCAGCCTGCTGCAGCTCAGCCTCGCCCGCAACCCGGGCGCCGCTTTCAGCACCGGCACGAGGTACACCGGCCTGATCACCGCGGTCGCAGTAGTGGCAGTGGTCGTGGTGGGCTACTTCGCGCGGCGGGTACGCAGCCGAGGCTGGGCCTGGGCACTCGGGCTGCTGCTGGCCGGGATCGCCGGCAACCTGACCGACCGGCTGTTCCGCGAGCCGGGGCCCTTCCGGGGACATGTCGTCGACTTCCTGCAGCTGCCGCACTGGCCGGTGTTCAACATCGCCGACATGTGCATCAACGTGGCCGCGGCGGTCATCGTCATACAGTCCCTTCGGGGGGTGCGGCTCGACGGACATCGCCCGAAGACGGCCACATGAGCGTGCCGGGCGCTGGGGGACAGTCCGGGGAGGGTGAACAGCGGTCCTTGCCCGTGCCCGCCGGACTCGTGGGTGAGCGCATCGACACCGCACTGGCGAGGCTGTTCGGCATCTCCCGCACGCGCGCGGCCGAGCTCATCGGTGACGGTCTGGTGCTGGTCGACGACAGTCCCGCGGTCAAGTCCGATCGGCTCGAGCCAGGGGGCATGCTGCAGGTAACCCTCCCAGCCGTGGACGACCCACTCGAGGTGGTGCCCGAACTCGTCGAGGGCATTGGGATCATCCACGACGACGACGCGATCGTGGTGATCGACAAGCCGGTCGGTGTCGCCGTACACCCTTCCATGGGCTGGACCGGTCCGACCGTCGTGGGTCACCTCCGGGGGGCGGGCTTCACGATCGCGACCAGCGGAGCGCCGGAGCGGCGTGGGATCGTGCAACGACTCGACGTGGGTACCTCGGGGGTGATGGTGATCGCCAAGTCCGAGCTCGCCTACTCCCGGTTGAAGAACGCCTTCCGGCACCGCGAGGTCGACAAGGTCTACCACGCTCTCGTCCAGGGACATCCGGACCCGTTGCAGGGCACGATCGACGCGCCGATCGGGCGGCACATCACCTCGGCCTGGCGGTTCGCCGTACGCGAGGACGGAAAGCACTCGGTCACTCACTACCAGACGCTGGAGGCACACCGGTTCGCGAGCCTGCTCGAGGTGCACCTCGAGACCGGCCGGACCCATCAGATCCGGGTGCACATGGCCGCCCTGAAGCACCCGTGCGTCGCCGACCTCACCTATGGAGCGGACCCGACCCTGGCTCGGCGGGTGGGCCTCGAGCGACAGTGGCTGCACGCCGTGCGGCTCGGGTTCGAGCACCCCGAGTCCGGTGAGTACGTCGAGTACTCCTCGCCGTACCCCGATGACCTGGCCGACGCGCTCGAGGTCATCCGCAATGCCGACTGAGGCACCCAGGGACGAGGTCCGGGTCCGACAAGCCACCTCCGCCGACATGGCCGCGGTGGCCGAGCTCTATATCTCCACTCGCAAGGCGGCGGTCCCGGCGATGCCGGCCCCGGTGCACGACGAGGACAGCGTCCGGAAATGGGTCGCCGGCCTGGGCGAACGATATGAGCTCTGGGTGGCCGAGACGGACCAGGTCATCGGCTTCGCCGCACTCTCCGCCGGCTGGCTCGAGGATCTGTACGTCGGCCCGCTGCACCAGGGCTCAGGAGTGGGGTCGATGCTGCTCGACCTCGTCAAGATGCAGCGACCGGCGGGCTTCGGCCTGTGGGTGTTCGCCTCGAACCACTCCGCCCGTGGGTTCTACCGGCGCCACGGGCTCGTCGAGCTCGAGCACACCGACGGGTCCGGCAACGAGGAGCGCTCTCCCGACGTACACATGGCATGGCCGGGCCGGGACCCGGTGTCGTTCTTCCGCACCCAGATCGACGCAGTCGACGACGATCTCGCTGTGGTGCTCGCTCGGCGGCTGGCGCTGAGCACCGCGGTCCAGGACTACAAGGAGCCGTCCGGCCGGCCCGGACGAGATCCGGAGCGCGAGATCGAGATCATCCAGCGGATGGCCCGGCACGTTCCCGGCCTAGGCGGGGAGCTGATCTCCCGGGTGATGGACACCGTGATCGCGGAAAGTCTCGCGGCCTGGGAGGCGCGCCGAGACGGTGTCGGCGGCAGCTGATCCACTGGACGTAGGCTGACACCCCTTCCCCGGGTGCCCGGCCTGCGCACCTCTAGCAGCTGCTGCACCGGTGGTGGTTCTCGATCCTGCGAAAGGGATGATTGCCCGACATGTCGGCTGGCTCCGGAGAGGGTTTCACCCATCTCCACGTGCACACCGAGTACTCCATGCTCGACGGTGCCGCCCGGCTGAGCGACCTGTTCACGCGCACCGCAGAGCTCGGCATGGACGCGATCGCAATGACCGACCACGGCAACGTGTTCGGCGCCTACGACTTCTACGCCAAGGCCAGGGCGGCCGGTATCAAGCCAATCATCGGCATGGAGGCGTACCTCACCCCGAACACCTCCAGGTACGACCGGACCCGGGTCCGCTGGAACAACGGCGGGGGCGACGACGTCTCGGGCAGCGGCGCCTACACCCACATGACCCTGCTGGCCGAGTCCACCCAGGGGATGCACAACCTGTTCCAGCTGTCCTCTCGGGCCTCGCTCGAGGGGTTCTTCTACAAGCCACGGGCCGACCGTGAGCTTCTAGCCGAGTACGCCGAAGGCCTGATCGGCACGACCGGCTGCCCCTCGGGGGAAGTGCAGACGTGGCTGCGCATCGGCGACTACGACAAGGCTCGGGCCGCGGCCGGGGAGTTCCAGGACATCTTCGGCCACGACAGCTTCTTCCTCGAGCTGATGGACCACGGACTGTCCATCGAGGCCCAGGTGCGAGACGGCCTGCTCCGGCTCGGCACGGACCTCGGCCTGCCGATGGTGGCGACCAACGACTCCCACTACACCCGGCCCGAGGATGCTCGCGCTCACGAGGCGCTGCTCTGCGTCCAGTCGGGAAGCACGCTGTCGGACCCGAACCGGTTCCGGCTCGAGGGCGACGGCTACTACATCAAGTCGCCGGCGGAGATGCGGGCACTGTGGGTCGACCGCTACCACCTGCCGGAGGCTTGTGACAACACTTTGCTGATCGCCGAGCGGTGCGAGGTCGCCTTCGACGAGGCGGCCAACTATATGCCCCGGTTCCCCGTCCCCGACGGCGAGACCGAGGAGAGCTGGTTCGTCAAGCAGGTTCAGGCCGGCCTGCACATGCGCTACCCAGACGGCGTACCCGCAGAGGCGCAGGACCGTGCCGAGCGGGAGACCGCGGTGATCAACCAGATGGGCTTCCCGGGCTACTTCCTCGTCGTGGCGGACATCATCAACTGGGCCAAGGCCAACGGCATCCGGGTCGGACCCGGACGCGGCTCGGCCACCGGCGCCATCGTGGCGTACGCCACCGGCATCACCGAGCTGGACCCGCTCGAGCACGGTCTGCTGTTCGAGCGGTTCTTGAATCCCGAACGGGTCTCGATGCCCGACATCGACATCGACTTCGACGAGAAGGGTCGCAGCCGGGCGATCGCATACGTCACCGAGAAGTACGGCGACGACCGGGTCGCCCAGATCGTCACCTACGGCACGATCAAGGCCAAGCAGGCGGTCAAGGACGCCTCCCGGGTGCTCGGCTACCCCTACGCCCTGGGGGAGCGGA
>JALZBH010000151.1 GCA_030947625.1 Actinomycetota bacterium | reverse complement strand
CATGGAGATCCGGGACGTCAACATGGACTTCGCCTACGGCGGGACGTTCACCGAGGCCAGCCCGGAGGCGTACGAGCGACTGATCCTCGACGTACTCCTCGGGGACCCGCCGTTGTTCCCGCAGCCTCAGGAGGTCGAGCTGTCCTGGAAGATCCTCGACCCGGTGCTCGACTACTGGGCAAGGAAGGGCAGACCAGAGCAGTACGCCCCGGGTGCCTGGGGACCGTCCTCAGCCGAGGCGATGCTGGCCCGCGACGGCAGGACCTGGAGAAGGCCTTGACCTCATCCCAAGAAGCTGGTCGCTTAGCTCACACCTCCTCGGGGACCCGACATGATTGAGCTCACCGATACCACCGCAGCGGCGATCGCCACCGAGTTCGTCAGAGCCCGCACCCGTGCCGGTAGCCCGGCCATGGGCATGGTCATGACGCTGGTGATCGTCTCCAAGCCCGACGATGCCGAGGAGTCGATGAAGGCTGCTCGGCGCGCCTCCAGCGAGCACCCGGCGCGGGTTCTCGGCGTCGTCCTCGGTGACGCGCGCGGTGCCGGCAACGTCGGCGCCCAGGTCGGGATGGGCGATGGTTGGGGTGGCGAGACGGCCCTGATCAGGCTGACCGGCGAGGTCGTCAAGCACGCCGACTCCGTCGTACTCCCGCTGCTGCTGCCGGACTCCCCCGTCGCTATCTGGTGGCCAGCGGACCCGCCGAACGACCCGGCCGCGGACCCTTTGGGGGCGCTCGCGCAGCGCCGGATCACCGACGCGGCGGCGGCGACCAGCGGCAAGACCCAGGCGATCTCCGGCCAGTGCAAGGCTTACGCACCGGGAAACACCGACCTCGCCTGGACCCGGATAACGCCGTGGCGCGCGTTGCTGGCGGCTTCGTTGGACCAGAATCAGCCGAGGGTACGCCGCGCCAAGGTGGCCGCCGAGCGGATCAGTCCGAGCGCCGACCTGCTTGCCGCGTGGCTCACCGAGCGGCTCAAGGTGCCGGTGACCCAGGAGCGGTCCAAGGGCCCAGGGATCACCGAGGTCAGCATGGAGACTGCGGACGGACCGATCAGTATCAGCCGCGCCGACGGCAAAGTGGCCACGTTCTCCTCGCCCGGAAGCCCCGACCGGCCGGTCGCGCTCAAGCGGCGCGACCTCCCCGACCTGCTGGCCGAGGAGCTCCGCCGGCTCGACGAGGACGACACCTATGCGGCCACGGTGCGTCGACTGGTCAAGATGAGGAGGAAACGATGAGCGAGGTCGTCCGGTTTGTCGATGCCGATGCGCTGGCCACCGACGTCGCCCAGCGACTGCTGCGGACGTTGGCTGCCCTTCAGGACGGCGACCGGGTGCCACAGGTGGTACTCACCGGCGGCACGATCGCGGACCGGCTGCATCGTGAGGTGGCCCGGCAGTCGCCGGGTTCGGGGGTGGACTGGCGTCGGGTCGAGGTGTGGTGGGGCGACGAGCGCTTCGTTGCCTCAGACGACCCGGAGCGCAACGCCCTGCAGGCGCATCGGGCGCTGCTCGACCACGTGGACGTCGACGCTGCTCTGGTGCACGAGGTGCCCGCGGCGGAGGGCGGTCTGAGCGTGGACGAGGCGGCCGACCGGTACGCCGATGAGGTACGCCGCCGGGACGCCGGGAGCTTCGACGTGGTCATGCTCGGAATGGGGGGCAACGGGCACATCGCGTCGTTGTTCCCCGGTCATCCCCAGCTCGACGTCGATGACCAGATCGCGGTTGCGGTGACCGACTCGCCGAAGCCCCCGCCGGTTCGGATCAGCCTGACCTTCGGTGCGCTGAACCGCACCAAGCAGGTCTGGTTCCTGGTCACCGGCGAGCCGAAGGCTGAGGCGGTACGACGGGCGCTGGCCCCCGAAGGCGACGTACACGAGATCCCGGCCCGCGGCATCACCGACTCCGACGCGACCCTGTGGTTCCTCGACGAGGCCGCCGCGTCCGAGCTCTAGAAGACGACCTCGCCGTTCTTGCGCCGCGTGCGCAGCGTCTGGATCGCCTCGTCGAGGATGTCGGCCGCCTCCTCGTCAGAGCGCCGTTCCTTCACATATGCCAGATGGGTCTTGTAGGGCTCGGTCTTCGGCGGCGGCGGTGGGTTGTCCGAGTCACGGCTCGCCGGAAGGCCGCACCGCGGACAGTCCCACGACTCGGGGACCTGCGCCTCGACCGCGAACGCGACCATCGTGCGATGGCGCTGTGAGCAGAAGTAGCCCACGTTCTGCCGTGGAGCCGACTCGCCACGCTCCGCCTCGCCCATGGGTCCGGCACCAACCCGGCTGCCCCTGATGGCGTTTCCTCCGCCAGCCACAAATTCTCCTGTCAGTGGGCGGACTTGAGCAACAAGCCCAAAGCGATCACGCACGCGAACCAGAACACGCCGATGCCGATCGTGATCCGGTCCAGGTTCCGCTCGGCTACCGAGGATCCGCCGAGCCCACTGGACATGCCGCCGCCGAACATGTCGGAAAGACCGCCGCCCCGCCCCTTGTGGAGGAGGACCAGCAAGATCATGAGCGCGCTCGTGATGACGAGCAGGATCTCGAACACGGTAACCACGGCGCGAAGCCTAACCGATCACTGGTCCCTTCAGAGCACGGGCATGTCGTAGTAGCGGCAGATCCCGCCGAACTCGTCGGCCTGAAGGCTCGCTCCGCCCACCAGGCAACCGTCGATGTCGGGCTGTTGCATGATGCCGGCAACGTTGGCCGGCTTGACCGAACCGCCGTACAAGATGCGTACGGCGGCCGCGGCCGCTGGGTTGGTCGTCTCACCGATCCGGGAACGGATCGCCGTACACACCTCTTGGGCGTCGTCGGGAGTGGCCACCTCGCCGGTCCCGATGGCCCACACGGGCTCGTAGGCGACCACCAGGCCGGCCAGCTGTGCCGGACTGAAGCCCGCCAGCGAGCCGTCGAGCTGGTCCAGCGTGTGCTCGATCTGGCGGCCGTCCTGGCGAACCTCGAGACCCTCCCCCACACAGACGATCGGAGTCATCTGCGCGGCAACCGTCTTGTGGGCCTTGGCATTGACCACGTCGTCGCCCTCGGCGTGGTGCTCACGGCGTTCGGAGTGGCCGACGACAACATAGGAGCAGCCCAGCTTCGTCAGCATCGAGGTGGACACCTCACCGGTGAATGCGCCGTCGTCGTGGACCGAGACGTCCTGGGCGCCGTAGCGCACCCGCAGCCGGTCGCCGTCGACCAGGGTCTGCACACTGCGGATGTCGGTGAACGGCGGGAGCACGGCCACCTCGACCCGGTCGAAGTCATGCTTCTTGTCCGCGAGCGTCCAGGCCAACTTCTGCACCAGGACCACGGCCTCCTGGTGGTTCAGGTTCATCTTCCAGTTGCCGGCCATCAGCGGCACCCGGCCGTTCTTGGCCATCCTCAGCCTTCCAGTACGTCGAGGCCGGGCAGCTGCTTGCCTTCGAGATACTCCAGGCTGGCTCCCCCGCCCGTCGAGATGTGACCGAACGCGTCGTCGGCGAAACCGAGCTGGCGAACGGCCGCGGCCGAGTCGCCGCCGCCGACCACCGACAACCCCCGAACTGCGGTCAGCGCCTGGGCCACCGCCCGGGTGCCGGCCGCGAACGCGGGAAGCTCGAAGACACCCATGGGCCCGTTCCAGAAGGCGGTGCTGGCGCCGTGGATGGCCTCGGCGAAGACAGCCGCGGTGTCCGGGCCGATGTCCAACCCCAGCTCGTCGTCGGGGATCTCGCTGGCGGCATGGACGTGCGGCTCGGCGTCGGCTACGGCCGCTGCAGCCGTGACGATGTCGGTGGGCAGCACGATATCGACGCCGGCGTCACCAGCCCGGCGCAGGTACTCCCCACAGGCCTCGACTTGGTCCTTCTCCAAGAGACTCCTGCCAACCCCGTACCCCCGGGCGGCCAGGAACGTGAACGCCATTCCGCCACCGATGAGCAGCTTGTCGGCCTTGCCGAGCAGGCTGTCGATCACCGCCAGCTTGTCGGAGACCTTGGCGCCGCCGAGCACCACAAGGTAGGGCCGCTCGGGTTCCTCGGTCAGCCGTTTGAGTACGGCGATCTCCGCGGCGACCAGCCCACCCATCTCATGGGGCAGCCGCTGGGCCACGTCGTACACCGAGGCCTGCTTGCGGTGCACCACCCCGAAACCGTCGCTGACGAACACGTCTCCGAGCTCCGCCAGCTGGTCGGCGAACGCGCCCCGCTCGGCGTCGTCCTTGCTGGTCTCGCCTGCGTTGAAGCGGACGTTCTCCAGCATCGCCACGTCTCCGTCGCCGAGCGCTTCGACGGTGGTTCGTGCGGAGTCGCCCACGGTGTCCTCGGCGAACGCCACCGGCTTGCCGAGGAGCTCACCGAGTCGCTTCGCCACGGGCCGCAGCGAGTACGCCGGATCCGGTTCGCCCTTGGGCCGACCCAGGTGTGCCATCACGACGACCCTGGCCCCGGACTGCGCCAGCTTCTCGATCGTCGGCACGCTAGCCCGGATCCGGCCGTCGTCGGTGATCCGCACATTCGGAGGAGTGCCCTCAAGCGGGACGTTCAGGTCGGAGCGGACCAGCACCCGCTTGCCGCTCGCGTCATCCACGGGTCAAAGCGTGGTGCCGATGTAGGTGACCAGATCGGCAAGACGGTTGGAGTAGCCCCATTCGTTGTCGTACCAGCCGACGACCTTGACCTGGTCACCGATCACCTTGGTCAGGCCCGCGTCGAAGATGCACGAATGCGGGTCGGTGACGATGTCGGTCGAGACGATCGGGTCCTCGGTGTACTTCAAGATCCCCTTGAGCTCACCGTCCGCGGCAGCCTTCATGACGGCGTTCACCTCGTCGACCGAGGTCTCCTTGCCGGCCACGAAGGTGAGGTCGGTCGCCGAGCCGGTCGGTACCGGGACCCGCAGGGCGAAGCCGTCGAGCTTGCCCTTGAGCTCGGGAAGCACCAGCCCGATCGCCTTGGCGGCGCCGGTGGAGGTCGGCACGATGTTAAGTGCCGCCGCACGAGCGCGACGCAGGTCTTTGTGCGGGGCGTCCTGGAGGTTCTGGTCCTGGGTGTAGGCGTGGATCGTGGTCATCAGCCCGTGGGTGATCCCCAACGCGTCGTTGAGCGCCTTCGCCATCGGCGCCAGGCAGTTCGTCGTGCACGATGCGTTCGAGATGATCGTGTGCTGCTCCGGCTCGTACGCCGTGTGGTTGACGCCCATCACGATCGTCACGTCCTCGTTCGACGCCGGCGCAGAGATCACCACCTTCTTGGCGCCGGCCTCGACATGCGCCCGTGCCTTGTTCCCATCGGTGAAGAAGCCGGTGGACTCGACCACGACGTCCACGCCGAGGTCCTTCCACGGGAGCGCCGCGGGGTCGCGCTCGGCAAGGATCTGCAGCGTCTTGTCGCCTACCTTGATCCCGCCTTCGGTGACGGCGACGTCGTCCGGGAACCGGCCCAGGACCGAGTCGTACTTGAGCAGGTGGGTCATCGTGTCGAGGTCGCCGAGGTCGTTGGCGGCGACGATCTCGAGGTCGGGCTCGCCGTTGGTTTGAGGGTTTCGTGCCTCGACAGTGCGGAAGAGGTTGCGGCCGATCCGGCCGAAGCCGTTGATGCCGACGCGAACAGTCACGGGGAGTACTCCTGAGGGTCGAAAACCAGAGTCAACCGAGCCTATCGTGAACCCTGGTTCAGACTTCCTCGGCCAGCATCTCGGGGGTCAGCGATGCCTCGGTGTCGGGTACGCCGAGCTCGGCGGCGCGCTTGTCGGCCATCGCCAGCAGCCGGCGGATCCGTCCGGCGATGGCGTCCTTGG
>JALZBH010000045.1 GCA_030947625.1 Actinomycetota bacterium | reverse complement strand
CACACGGGATCACCCGCGCCCCCCGTGCTGCGAACGGAAGACTCGATGTCCCCGTCCCGGCAGCAAGGTCGAGGATGTGCTCGCCCGGCATCGGAACGACCGCATCAAGGACCGCTCGACGCCAGCGACGATCCTGGCCGAGGGAAAGGACGTCGTTGGTCACGTCGTACCGCCGGGCCACGTCATCGAACATCGCCTGCACCTGAGCGGGTTTCTTCTCCAGATCGGCGCGGGTCACACCAGCAGCCTAGGGGCGCCGGAGTACGTCGATCCCGGGCGGGTCACAACCAGATCACCGCCCGGCGCGTCATACCCAGAGAGCGGTGCGGAGCACCGACCATCGAATGCGAGAACCCAGCCGAGGGACGGTGCCGATGCAGACCGAGAGCGGGGCCAGCAGGCGTCGCCGCCTACCCGAGCTGGTGATGCTCGTTGTCGTGCTGCTGCTCACCTCCGGCCTCGGGTACGCCGTCACCGCGATGGGAGCCGCATCCCGCGCCGGCCATCGGACACTCGCCTCGACAGCACAGCCCAAGGCTGCCACGGTCCAGCTGAGCACCCCCCGACCGAAGCTCATCCCGCGGCCCAACCCCAAGCCCGCGCGCCACCGACCACACCCCGCCCGGCCGCTCACCCCGGGGCGCCGCGTACTCGGCAGCGGCGACCAGGGCGCCCGTGTCCGCGACCTGCAGGCACGCCTTCAGCAGATCGGCTGGATCGCGGGACCGGTCTCCGGGAGGTACGGCGACCTCACCTCCGCCGCCGTCTCCGGTTTCCAGGCCAAACGCCGCATCCCGGTGACCGGGTACGTCGACCAGCGGACTCTCGACCGCCTCACCGCCATGACCGGCCAGCCGACGATCGCCGAGCTGAACAACCAGGTGAGCACGGCCGCCCAGCTGGACCGGCGCTGTCTGGCCGGCCACGTGATCTGCATCGACAAGACCAGCCAGACGCTGCGCTGGGTCGTCGGCGGCAGGGTCCTCAAGACCCTCGACGTGAGGTTCGGGGCGGCATACACCCCGACCCGCGAGGGCCTGTTCCACGTCGACTCCAAGGACGCCACCCACGTCTCGACCCTCTACGGTTCGGCGATGCCGTACTCCATGTTCTTCAGTGGCGGCCAGGCCGTGCACTACTCCAGCGACTTCGCGGCACGCGGGTACGCCGGCGCCTCGCACGGCTGCGTGAACGTGCGCGACCATGCCGGCATTCGCTGGCTGTTCAGCCAGGTGCAGGTCGGCGATCCGGTGATCGTCTACTGGTCCTAAACCCGCCCTTGCCTGCCGCGTAGGCTGCATCCTCGTGACCACCGCGAGCCCGTCCGGAGCAGCGCACCCCGGCCCACTGGTCGCCCGAACCGTCGAGGTGGCCAACCCCGGACCGCTGCTCGACCTGCTCTGCGACGACGCTCCGATGGCATGGCTGCGGCGCGGCGAGGGCATGGTGGCATGGGGCGCAGCCGCGCGCTGTCGTACGACGGGCGCGGACCGGTTCGCCGAAGCAGTCGACTGGTGGGCCGACTTGACCCGGACGGCGATCGTCCGCGACGAGGTGGGTCTACCGGGCAGCGGACTGGTCTGTCTGGGCGGTTTCGCCTTTGCCGACGAACCCGGCGACAGCGTGCTGGTCGTACCACGCGTGGTGGTCGGTCGCCGCAAGGAGCGCACCTGGGTCACCCAGATCGGAGCCGACCTCGCCCCTGTCCCGGACCTGACGCCCTGCTCGCAACCGCTGCCACCATCGGGTGTTGCCTTCGCGGACGGCGGACTCAGCGGCGCCGAGTGGGAGTCGGTCATCGCCTCGGCTGTCGCCCGGATCAACGCCGGCGAGCTCGAGAAGGTCGTGCTCGCCCGCGACCTGGTGGCCACCGCCGAAGCTCCGATCGACGTGCGCTGGGCGTTGCGGCGGCTCGCCGAGTCCTATGACATGTGCTGGACGTTCTCCGTCGACGGCTGGTTCGGCGCGACGCCGGAGATGCTGGTCCGCCGAGAGCGCGGGCTGGTGACCTCCCGGGTGCTCGCTGGCACGATCCGGCGTACCGGTCACGAGGAGCGTGACCTGGCCCTGGCTGCCCGGCTGGCCCGGTCCTCGAAGGACCTCGAAGAGCACGAGTACGCCGTCCGATCGGTGGCCGACGCGCTGGCGCCGTACTGCTCGTCGATGAACGTCCCGGAGACCCCGTTCGTCCTGCACCTGCCCAACGTCATGCACCTGGCCACCGACGTCGCCGGCGTGGTCCACGACGCCGAAGGTGCCAATGTGCTCGAGCTGGCCGCGGCGCTGCACCCATCGGCCGCGGTGGGGGGTACGCCCACCAAGGTGGCCACCGAGATGATCTGCGAGATCGAGGGGATGGACCGGGGCCGGTACGCCGGACCGGTCGGCTGGATGGACGCCAACGGCGACGGGGAGTTCGGCATTGCCTTGCGCTCCGCCGAGCTGGTCGGCGACCGGGTCCGCCTGTTTGCCGGCTGCGGCATCGTCGCCGACTCCGACCCGGCCGCGGAGCTGGCTGAGGCACAGGCGAAGTTCGTGCCGGTGCGCGACGCCCTCGGTGACTAGGAGCGACTCAGAGGTCCTCACCGGGCGCACGTCGCAGGTAGCTCTGCCCGCGCTCCCCGAGAAACCGCTCGAGCTGGCTGTCGATGATCCCGAGCCCGATCTCGCTGTACACCAGGTCATGAATCGCCAAGTTGGTCGGGGCCTTGACCTCGCGGGCGAAGTCGATCGCCTCGGACACCTTCAGCCAGGGAGCACTGACCGGCAGCAACAACACCTCGACGTCGCACCCCGGCGGGGTCAGCGCGTCTCCGGGATGGAAGACCAGCCGGCCACCGATGTCGAGGAGGTACCCGGAGTTGTCGAAGCGCGGGAGCTCGGGATGGATCACCGCATGCTTGTCCCCGACTGTCCGGACGGGGACGCCGGCATCGAACTCCTCGCCAGCTTCGACCACTCGTACGCGCTCGGCGACATCGGGGGCGTCGGCGCGTATCCGGTCGGCGACTGCGGCGATCGTGAACACCGGGCTGTTCGCCCTGCGCAGATGGTCCGCCGAGTAGTGGTCGGCATGCTCATGGGTGACCAGTACGGCGGTCGCACCGTCAACTGCCTCCGGCTCGGTGAGCACCCCCGGGTCGAGCACGATCACGTGGGCTCGGCCGTCGTCGGTCGAGTGCTCGATGCGGACGCACGCATGGCCCAGCTTGGTAAGCCTCATGGCGCCCAACGTAGCCGTGAGCCAGTCAGCCGGTGAGCTCGTGCGGGTAGCACCAGCGCCAGTCCTCACCCGGCTGGGCCGAGCGCATGACCGGATGGCCGGTCTCGTTGAAGTGGGCCGTGGCATGCCGGCTCGGCGAGGAGTCGCAGCAGGCCACGTTGCCGCACTCCAGACAGATCCGCAGATGCACCCAGGCGACCCCCTCGGCGAGACAGGCGTCGCACTGGCCCGCGGTGTGCGCGTCGACGTCGGGCCACTCCCGGCGGAGCTCCTCGCAGCCACCCTCGACGGACTGTGAGCGTTCTGCCGACCGGGGCCGGTCGCGCTGACTTGAGCTGTACTCCAACATGGACTCCTCCACGTCGAGCATGGCGAGGACCTCACCGACCACCTCATGCGGCACCGAGCCAGTGTCCCGGATCTCGAGCACCCGGGTCCGTTCGGCGTCGATCATCACCCGGCGTCTCCGAGAATAGGTCTCGCTCGGAGTCTCCACATCTCCGCCGCCGATGCGCTCCCAGGCGGTGAGGTTTCGCCGCTCGACGCGCCCCAGCAGTGTGTCGGTCACCGAGTGCGGGTCGTCCTCGTCCAGGCCGTCGAGCTTGGCGAGCCCGGCCTGGGAGGCCTGGTGCAACAGGTTCGCGCGAGCCAGGGCGTCGGCCGCCGGGTCGGGCGAAGGCACTCGCAGGGCACGGGCGAGCAAGGGCAGCGAGAAGCCCTGCAGGAACAACGTGCCGGCAGTGACGGTGAACGCGACGAGCAGGAGTACGTCGCGATGGGGCGTGTGCTCCGGGATCACGAACGCCGCGGCCAGGGTGACCACGCCACGCATGCCAGCCCAGCCAAGCAGGGCGGTGTAGCGCCACGACGGGACCCGCCCGGACTCCGGGTCTGCTCCCGGCCTGACCAGGAGGTACCGCGCCATGAAGACCCACGCCAGCCTGAGCACGATCACCCCCGCCAGGGTGGCTGCACAGAGCCCGACAACCCGGGCCCAGGACAGACCACCGCCCATGACGGCGGAGACGATCCATCGCGCCTGCAGCCCGATCAGCAAGAACACCGTGCCTTCGAGGATGAACGAGATCGTGCGCCAGCTCAGCCGCTCAGCTATCCGGGACTGCGCGGTCTGCAGGACCGGTGCCTGATGGCCGAGCAGCAGTCCGGCCAGGACGACCGCGACCACCCCGGAGCCGCCGATCTTCTCGGCCGCGACGTAGGCCGCGAACGGGGTGAGGAACGACAGGCCGCTGTCCAGCAGGGCGTCGTGGACATGCTTGCGGGCGAAGCCGATCACCGCGAACGTGACCATCCCGACGAGCACGCCGCCACCCGCCGCCCGGAGGAAGTCGAGGCTCAGCTGCTGCCAGGCAACAGTCGCCGCGATCGCCGTACGCAGTGCCACCAATGCGGTCGCGTCGTTGAGCAGGGACTCCCCCTCGAGGATCGTCACTATCCGGCGCGGCAGGCCGATCCGGCGACCGATCGCCGTCGCCGCCACGGCATCGGGGGGCGCGACCACTGCTCCGATCGCGAACGAGCCCGCCCAGCCGACGCCGGGCAGCAGCCAGTGCACCAGGACGCCAATGCCGAGGGTGGTAAACCCGACCAGGCCGATCGAGAGCAGCAGGATCGAGCGTCGGTTCGCGTTGAAGTCCACCACCGATGAGCCGATCGAAGTGGCATAGAGGAGCGGAGGCAACAACCCGACCAGCACCACCTCAGGCCGCAGCCGGAGCTCGGGGACGAAGGGCAGGTACGACGCCGCGATGCCGACGGCGATCAACAGGAGTGGGGCCGGAAGGTCGAACCGGTGGCACAGCGCGGTGACTGCGACCACGGAGGCGACCAAACAGACCAAGACAAAGGCGACGTGCACCCGACCATCATCGCCGACGTTTCACGCCGGTCAGGACTCGTGCAGCCCCAGCTCGGCGAGCGCCCGCCCCAGACCGGAGCTCGGGTCGATCCGCGGCCGATCGGCGGTCGCCTCCCAGGCAACCTTCTCGACCACCCCGGCCCGCCAGAACCACAGGTCGGGACTGATCCCACCCGCCATCGGGTGCTCCTTGACGGCGAGCGCGGCCATCATCTGGGCCGCAGCGGTCACGTCCTGGTCCTGGACCAGGTGCACCGTGAACACATGCCGGTTGGGTACGGCGAAGAGCACCCCATGGGCGGGCGACTCGACCAGGAGCTCGGTCATCAGCAACCGCGGCAGCGCCAGCATCCTCGATGCGTTGAAGAACCCGCCGACGTTGACGTGCACCGAACCGACACCGACGTCGTGGTGCTCACCGGTCAGCCGGCCAAGGTTCTCGCGGGCGACCCGACATGTGGTCTCCCACCCGCCGAGCGCCTCGATGTCGGCTGCGCTGGTCAGCGTCTCGACGTGGGCAGGGTGGTCGATGCTGGCCAGTCCGACGAGGCCGGGACCGAAGTCGAACCGGCATCCAGACGCGAACGGCACCTCCCGGCTGGCCCAAAGCCTCAGGTACAGCCGGTGGCGCACCTTGTCGAGGTCGCGCTCCTTGGGGATGCTCTGGGCTGCCAGCAGGCCCAGCACATGCGCGTCGAGCACCTGGCGCCACGAGCGTTCGCGCTCGAGGGCAGCGAGGTGGGCGACGTTGGTCAGGCCGAACGTCTGGCCGTTGCTGCCCCGCAGGCAGCCGTCGTCGTACGTCGTCTCGAAGCCGTGCTCGGCGAAGACCTCACGGGCCAGCATGCTGAACCGGTGAGCCCGTTCGGGCTCGAACATCGGCAGCGATCGGTCCGGGACCGCCCGTGGTGAGCGACGCAACCACGTCATAGGCCGACCTTATCGCGCCCTGCCCTCCGCCTCGCCGGGGAACACCACTCCAAGCTGGCGACGAACCTCGTCCATCAGTTCCATCACCCGCACCGTCTCCGCCCACGGCAGCAGTGGCGACTCGGTCATCTGGGCGGCTACGCAGCGGGCGACCTCGGCCGCCTCGAATCCAAGCCCGTGCTCTCGTCCGTTTGGTTCGAAGCGGTCGATCTCCACATTGTCGACGACCAGCCGGACCGCATTCGGTTGGTAGAACCAGCTCTCGACCTCGAGCCGTCCTCGGTCACCGGCGACGACCGCGGTGTTCGCGGTCTGGGCGGTCATCGTCGTGGTGCACACTGCGAGCTCGCCCTCTGCACCGGTCAATGTGATGCTCTCCTGAGCGTCGACTCCTTGGTCGGTTCGCTGTCCCACGGCAGCAACTGCGGCCACCTCGGGAAGCAGCATCGCGGCAAACGACACCGGGTAGACGCCCAGGTCGAGAAGCGCTCCGCCGGCCAGCTCGGGGGAGCTCAGCCGCTCAGGACCGTCCGGGTAGAGCTGCTGACCGTGGTCGGCGACCACCGTCTGGAGCCTGCCGAGCGCACCTTCGGCGACGGCGCGCCGGATGACGTCGTAGTGCGGCAGGAACCGGGACCACATCGCCTCCATGCAGAAGACGCCGTGGCGATGGGCCGCACCGAACACCTGCCGAGCTTCTGACGCGTTGCGGGTGAAGGCCTTCTCGACCAGGAGATGCCGTCCCGCCGTGATGGCCAGCAAGGCGTGCTCGCGGTGCACCGAGTGGGGCGAGGCGACGTACACGACGTCGACCCGGTCATCGGCAACCAGGTCCTCATAGGACCCGTATGCCGTGCCGCCGAACCGGTCCGCGAACGACCGAGCCCGGGCCATGTCTCGCGAACCGACCGCAACAACCTCTTGGCGGGTGCCGTGCCGCAGCGCTTCGGCGAAGTCGGCGGCGATGTTGCCGGGCGCCAGGATGCCCCACCGGAGTGGTGGGGCATCCATCGGGTCGAGGGTGCGCGGAGGTGGCAGCAGCATCCCTCGATGCTAGGCGGGTTCGGCCACCCACTTCATCGGGTCTCCCCAGCCGAGCTCGGTGATGCCGTTCTTGTCGAGGGCAAGCACGGCAAGCGTGCGCCGATGGGCGGCAAAGGTCAGCACGTGGGCGATCATGCCGCCATAGGTGAAGACCTCCGCCGGCTCGCACAACGCATCGACGAAGGTGTCGTCGAGCCGGTCGGACTCGATGACCTCATGCACGTGGGCGAGGTACGTCGGCGCCTCCTCGGCCAGCCGGCGGCGCATCGAGGTCAATGACTCGTGCTCCTCCACGGACCAGTCGTAGTCGCGGCTCGCCAGCGCGGCGTTCCACATGCCCAGCTGGCCGATCAGCCTGCTGAGCAGCCGGCGAAGCGTCGTCGGGTCGGGGTCGTCGTCGATACTGAGCTGGATCTGCTCGTCAAGCTGTTCCTCGCTCAGGTGCGTTGCCTGCTTGAGGATCTCACCTGTTAGCCAGATGTGGTGCTCGACCATACGGGTCATCAGGTCCATGGAGCTCACCTTGTCTCTTGCGGGCAGCCGGATGCTGCCGGGTGGATGGAAATGCACGCCGCTGGGCGCCTCGATGCGAATCGCTCGCGGCTTCCTTCGCCACGTCGCAGGCGCGGCGCCGTACGCGCTGGTGAAGGCACGGGTGAACGCCTCGTGGGAGCCGTAGCCGGCCTCGGTCGCGATGTCCAGGACGGTCCGGTTGGTCGAGAGCAGGCGGTACGCCGCTCGCTCCAGCAGGATCCGCCGCCGAAACCTGCGCGGTGGCTCGCCCGCGGCCTGACTGATCAGGCGGTCGAAGTGGAAGCGCGAGAGATGCAGCTGGCCGGCCAGTGCCTCCGCCGAGGTGTCGTGGTCGTCCAGTGCCTCGGCAAGGACATCCACGAACGTCGTGAAGGTGTCGGCTGTGGTCATGAGTCGATCCTCTCCTGCCGGCCCCGCCCGCACTTGATCCCGCTTGCGCAAACCGGAAGCATCCTGCGCGTGACTCGCCGGCTGATCCTCGACTGCGACACCGGGACCGACGACGCCCTGGCGGTCATGCTGGCCGCCCTGCACCCCGAGCTCGAGCTCCTGGGAGTGAGCTGCGTATGGGGAAACCACTGCGTCGCCGCGACAACGGAGAACACGTTGCGGGTGTTGGAGCACATCGGCTACACCGGGATTCCGGTGTACGCCGGGCTTGACGCTCCGTCGGTCCAGCGGCTGGTCCCGGTGCAGGCCCAGTCGCTGCGGACGGCGTACCTGCCGCTGCCCCCGGCGAGCAGGTCCGCGCAGGAACAGCCAGCAGTGCCTTGGCTGGTGGACACCCTGCGGCATGACGCCGGTCCGGTGACGCTGGTGACGACCGGGCCGCTGACCAACATCGCTGCCGCGCTCCGGCTCGACCGTGGCCTGGTCGAGGCGGTCGAGGAGGTCGTGGTCATGGGCGGCACCCGCTCGGTGCGCACCAGCGTGACGCCCTACGCCGAACGCAACGTGTGGAACGACCCGGCGGCCGCGGACGCAGTACTGCACGCGGGTTTCCACCGACTGACGTTGGTCACCCTCGACGCGACCTACCAGGCGCTGATGGGCGCTGCGGACTGCGCGGACCTGGAGGCGTTGGGAACTCCGGCGGCAGAGGCCGCGGCGATGTTCGTCACCCAACGGGTCGCGGACTACCGCGACGTCCCCGGACTGGACGGCCGGGCACCGGTGCACGACCCGCTGACGGTCGCCTACCTTCTCGAGTCCGGCATGCTCGACATCGAGGTGGCCTCGGTCCGGGTCGAGCTCGACGACCCGGTCACCTACGGGCGCACTCGGCTCGACCTCTTCGGGATCGCCAACGCTCGCGTTGCGCTGGGCTGTGACCGGGAGCTGTTCCTCTCGGTCCTGGGCGAGACGCTCGGCGGGACAGGTCGCTAGTCACGCCTGCGCGCGGAGCTCCGCGTCGAGTGTGCGGCGGTTGTCGCGCCGGCAGACCGCCTCGACCACCTCGATGCCGCCGTTCGGGCTGGCCAGGGCGTGCTCCAGCTCAGCCCTGCTGGCCACCCGCCAGTGCGGCGTACGGGTGGCTGCGCACAACGCCGCGAGATCGACGCCGTGCGGCGTGCCGAACAGCTTTTCGTACGCCGTCGAGTACGCCGGTCTCCCTTGCTCGAGCACCGAGAAGATCGAGCCACCGTCGTCGTTGACCACCACAATGCTGAGGTCCGGCCGCTGCTCGTCGGGGCCGATCACCAGACCGGTGCTGTCGTGCAGCAATGTCACGTCGCCCAGTAACGCGATGGACCTGCTCGACGGCCGGCCCATGGCTGCCCCCACCGCAGACGAGATGGTGCCGTCGATCCCGGAGAGTCCCCGGTTGGCGAGCACCAGGCGGTGTTCGCCGACGGGATAAGCGCGCGCCATCAGGTCAAGGTCGCGGATCGGGTTGCTGGCCCCGACGAAGAGCAGGCCAGCAGCAGGCAACGCTGCGCTGACGGCCGCGGCCACGTCGTACGGCGTGAGCGCCGTCTGGGCAGCGAGCACCGCGTCCACTCGCCTGCTCAGCCTCCCGTCGGCCGCCCGCCACTCCTCCAGCCAGGCCGGGTCGTCGGCTTCGGCGACCACGGCGGCGTGTTCGGCGGTCACCGGATGCGGCCTTGTCGACCAGCGGCCGCGTGCTCGCACGGAGATGACCTCCACCTCCGATCTCGACAGCAAGCCGCTGACCGCACGCGACAGTGTCGGGTGGCCGTAGACGACCACGCGTTCGATCCGGCCGCCGAGCTCGGTGTCGAGGAGGAGCCGGTAGGTGCGGATCGGGTTCGCGCCGGTGCGCGCCCCACTCGTCGGCTCGGCGAGCAGCGGCCAAGCCGAGTGCTCGGCGAGGATTCTCGCGTCCGGGCCCGCGTCGTCACCGGCAACCACGACCGTGCGCGGCCCGAGCTCGATCGTGGTGGGCTTTCCGGGTCGGCTCCGAGCGACCCTCGCACCGACTCGAGCCGGGCCCGCCGAGCTCTCGTGGCCTAGCCGACCGGGGACGAGCGGGTCGTCCAGCTGGACATTGAGATGCACCGGCCCGTCGAGCCGGGTCAGCAGCTCGCGCGCCCGGTCCCGGTCGTCGACCGAGGCAAGGTCCAGGAACGGTACGGCGTCGCCGAAGATGCCGGCCTGGTCGGTGGTCTGGTTGGCTCCGGTGCCACGCAGAGCGGCCGGCCGGTCGGCGGTGACGGCGAGCAGCGGAACTCCCGCGTGGGATGCTTCGAGCACGGCCGGGTGCAGGTTGGCGACCGCAGTTCCCGACGTCGTGACGACGGCGGCCGGCTGACGACCAGCCTTGGCGATGCCCAGGGCAACGAACCCTGCGGTCCGCTCATCGATCCGGCTGTGCAACGTCAGCCGGCCGGCGAGCGCTGCGTCGTACACCGCAAAGGCAAGAGGTGCGTTCCGCGAGCCTGGGCACAGTACGACGTGGCCGACCCCCGCGACGATGAGCTCCGCGACAACGGCCCGAGCCAGTTCCCCAGCGGACTGGGCGGTCACCGGTCGAGCCTCTGACGAACTCGGTGAAGGCGATCGGCCCACCACTGCTGCCGGTCCGGGCCGGCGGCCAAGCGGGCGAGGGCTTCCGGGTCGACCCGCGGCCGGCGTGAGGGAAGTGCGCCGAGGACCGGCAGCAGCGGGTCCTCGACCAGGTCGTCGGTGAGCAACTGTACGGTCGCAAGACCGCAGGCATGGCTCAGCTCGGGCAGCGCTGCGGCGAGGGCAACTCCGGCGGCGATTCCGACGCTCGACTCGACCGCGCTGGAGACCACGACCGGAAGGCCGATCTCCTCGGCGATGCGCAGACAGGCCCGGACACCTCCCAGCGGCTGCACCTTGAGCACGGCGATGTCGGCCGCTCGGAGATCCCGCACCCGGTAGGGGTCGGCGGCCTGTCGGATGGACTCGTCCGCAGCGATGGGCACGTCCACGTTGCGCCGTACCAGAGCCAGGTCCTCGACGTCGGGGCACGGCTGCTCGACGTACTCGAGACCGCCGGCTGCCTTCTCGAGGACGGGGATCCGGGCGGTGGCCTCATCCACCGACCAGGCGGCGTTCGCGTCGATGCGGATCAGCCCCGTCGCGCCGAGGGCTTCCCGGACCGCCTCGAGACGAGCCTGGTCCTCTGCCGGTGCCTGTCCGCGTTCGGCGACCTTGACCTTCGCGGTGCGGCAGCCGCCGGAGTCGCGGACGATCTGGGCAGCCTGCTTCGGGCCGACCGCGGGGACGGTCACGTTCACCGGGATCTGGTCGCGCACCGGATCGGGCCAGCCGAGGTCGGCTGACTCCAGCGCGCATTGGAGCCAGGGAGCGGCGGTCGGGTCGTCGTACTCGAGGAACGGGCTGAACTCCCCCCAGCCGGCGTCACCTTGGAGCAGCAAGCCCTCACGTACGCTGATGCCGCGAAACCGCGTGCGCAACGGGATCGACCAGGCGGTCATCCGGCCAGCTCCTGCAGCCGCACCCGGTCGACCTTCCCGTTGTCCAGCAGCGGGATCTCCTCGACCTCGACGAGGCACTGAGGCGCCCACTGGCGCGGCTGCTCGGCGGACACCCACTCGCGGGCCTGCTGGAGGGAGAGGGCACCGACCACGAACGCGACGACTCGCTCACCCCACTCGGCGTCGGTCACGCCGACGATCTCAGCGGCCACCACGACAGGGTGCTGGCGCAGTCGGTGAGCCACCAGCGGGGCAGGGACGTTGACGCCTCCGGAGATCACCACGTCGTCGGCACGCCCTTGGACCGACAGCTGCCCGTTGTCGAGCTGGCCGAGGTCGGAGGTGACGAACCAGTCGCCGTCCATCACCGCAGCGGTCAGGCCCGGATCTCCTTCGTACCCGTCGAACAGCACTTCCCCCCGCACGCGCACCCGGCCCGAGGGACCGATCTCCAGGACGACGCCGTCGAGCGGGCGACCGTCGTACACACAGCCGCCGCAGGTCTCGCTCATCCCGTACGTCGCCACCACACGCACGCCCAGTGCCTCGGCGCGAGTACGCAGCCGAGGGTCCGTCGCGGCCCCGCCGAGCAGGACCGTGTCGAAACCGCGCAGTGCGCCCACCTGGGTGGCGTCGTCCAGCGCCCGATGCAGCTGCGTAGGCACGAGCGAGAGATACCGGCGACCGGTGTGCATCTTGGCGATGTCGGTCACCTCACCCAGCACCGGGTCGCGCCCGGCCAGCAGTGAGCGGACGACGACCTGCACCCCTGCGACGTACGACGGCGGCAATGTCAGCAGCCACTGGCCCGCGCCACCGAGCCGGGCATGGGTTGCGTTCGCGGAGGCAAGCATGGCCCGGCGAGACAGCATCACCCGCTTGGGCTCTCCGGTCGAGCCCGAGGTCTCAACCACCAGAGGAGCAGCCCGATCGTCGGCCACCCAGTCACGTAGCAGAGCCACGATCTCCTCGGCGGTGCCGGAGACCGGCCGCAGGCTGCTCACCGGCGCAACGTTATCGGGGGTGTCCCGGGCCGGTTCAGCACGGCTCATGGCCCGCAGCGACAAGCCCGGCCGGCGCCCTGCCACAATCCCGCCATGGCGACCCCCGCTCAGTGGCTCGAAGGTGCCCGTCCCCGGACCCTGCCCGCGGCGGTGTCGCCCGTGCTGGCCGGCACCGGGGTCGCCGCGTGGCAGGAGGGCGAGATCTGGTGGAAGGCGATCCTTGCGCTGGTCCTCGCCCTGGCTCTACAGGTCGCGGTGAACTATGCCAACGACTACTCCGACGGCATCCGCGGCACCGACGAGGCGAGGGTGGGACCGCTGCGGCTGGTCGGCTCCGCGGCGGCGACACCGGCGGCTGTGAAACGAGCCGCATTCGCTGCCTTCGGCGTCGCCGTCGTGGCAGGGACCGCGCTGGCGGTGACGACGACCTGGTGGCTGATAGTCCTTGGCGCAGGCTGCATCGCAGCCGCATGGTTCTACACCGGCGGCGCCCATCCGTACGGCTATCTGGGGCTCGGCGAGGTGATGGTGTTCTGCTTCTTCGGCCTGGTGGCGGTGCTGGGTACGGCATACGTGCAGACCGAGCAGATCACGCTGATCGGGTGGTACGCCGCCGTGGGGGTCGGCGCCTTGGCCTGTGCTCTGCTCGTCGCCAACAACCTGCGTGATATCCCGACCGACCAGGCCGTCGGCAAGCGCACGCTGGCCGTCGTACTGGGGGACGAGCGGACGCGCTACCTCTACGCGCTGCTTGTCGGCATGGCGATGGTCGCACTCGTCGGTGTCGCGCTCGGCACCAGCCTGCGGGTGCTGGTCGGCCTGGTCTCGCTGGCCTTTCTCGGTCCGGCCCTGGTCACCGTCTTGGGCCGTGCTCCCGGCAGCCTCCAGCGTGGCCCCAGCGGCCGGCCCACCGGCAGTGCCCTGGTGCCGGTACTTCAACAGACCGGGCTCGGCGAGCTGGTCTACTCCCTGGCAATCTTCGTGGTCCTGCTCGTCGGCTGAAAACGGCTCGACCTAGTCGACGTCTTCCTTTGCCCGGACGTCGGCAAGCCTGCTCGCCATCCGCGAGGCGCGCTGCTCGACGCGCGTCGCCAACGCCCGGCGAGGCCCGCGGAGCAGACGCACCGACGCCAGCGAGGAGACCAACGCGGCAACGATCACAAGGACGACGACGGAGGTTGCGTCGATGTTGTACGCCAACAGCCACGCCCCGGCCAGCACTGCCAGCACGGCCAGGAAGAGCCCCACCCGCAGGGCCGTGTAGACCCAGAACTCCGTCATGCCTGCGAGCCTATTCCCCACCGAACTACGCTGGTGGGGTGCTCCGCTTCGTTGGCTATCTCCTCATCCTGGCTGCGGTCGTGTACGCCGTCTTCTGGCTGCTCGACCAGCGCACCCGCCCGCGCCCGCCACGCGGTAGTACGCCGACTCGCCGGGGGCCTCTCGGGCCCGACGACGA
>JALZBH010000150.1 GCA_030947625.1 Actinomycetota bacterium | reverse complement strand
CCCCCCCCCCGACCAGGCCACGCCACCCTCGGCCGTCACCCCGACGGCACCGCTCACCGGCATCACCCCGACGCCGCGCGCCGATCGCACCTTGCGTGCCGGGCCCACCGGTGGGGATGCGCTCGACCTCGGGGCCACCGTGCTCCCGGTACTGGCGAAGTCGTACTGGAAACAGATCGGGGGCGGCCTGCTCGCCCTCCTGGCGCTACGGGCACTTCTGCGCCGCCTCCGCCGCTGACCGGGCCGCAAGACCGCTCGGTAGGAGCTGGGTCGCGGCCGAGGGAAACCGTCGGCAGTCGGGTTCTCAGAACACGTTGCGGGGGCGGAACTGGACGCTGATCCGGGGTCCGACCGCTCGGTCGGTCTTCGGCACGGCATGTTCCCAGGTCCGCTGGCAGGACCCACCCATCACGATCAGGTCGCCGTGACCCAGGGCGAAGCTGTGCTCGGTGTGCCCGCCACGCGGCCGGAGCGCCAGCTTGCGGGGCGAGCCGAACGACACGATGGCGACCATGGTGTCGTGGCGGCGCCCCCGGCCGATGTTGTCGCCGTGCCAGGCGACCGAGTCGGCACCGTCGCGGTAGAAGCAGCAGCCGGCGGTCACGAACGGCTCGCCCAGCTCTTCGGCGTAGTACGACGAAAGCGCCTCCCGAGCTTCGGTCAGTGCCGGATGCGGCAGTGTCTCGCCGATCCCGAACGTATGCACCAGCCGGGGCACGTCGACCACTCGGTCGTACATCTCTCGCCGTTCCGCCCGCCACGGCACCCCTTCGACCAGCGTCGGAAAGACCTGATCGGCCCCGGCGAACCATCCGGGGAGTACGTCGACCCAGGCGCCGCTGCTCAACGACGTACGCCGGGGCCGCCCGGCCAGCGCGCCGACGCCGACGGTCGCCTCGTCGAAAAGCGACGGCTGGAACCCAGCGACGGCAGCAACGGTCATGGCCCCCAGACTACCAGTCAGTCGAACAGGTGTTCGGGTTCCTCGATCCGCTCGCGCACGCCGTTCGTGCCCGTGGGCAGCTGTGGCTCCAGCCGGCCTATCGCAACCAGCCCGACCAGGGCACAGCCGAGCACCAGCGCCAGCACATACAACACGCTGAGCTGACGACCGATCATCCAGCCCGCAAACGGCGGCCCCAGGATCGAGGCCAGGTTGAACGCTCCGGACGTGAGCGCGTTGTAACGTCCGCGAAGATGGTCCGGCGCCAGCTCGTTGACCATCGCCGGGATCGTCGGCTGCAGCAGCGTCTCGCCGAGAGCGAAGACCGATGCGCAGGCACCGACAAGAAGGGTCGCACCGAGCGTGCCCGGCACCAGTCCGGAGCAGCCTAGCAGTGCCCACGAAGTCGCCCAGACCACCGCCATCACGGTGATCACGCGGGTGCGTCGCCGGCCCTCGATGCGCTGCAGCACGACCAGCTGGAGCAGCACAATCACCAACGTGTTGGCGGCGAACGCGAAGCCCAGCCCGCGGGTGGACACCTTGGCAACCGCGCTGGCAAAGGCCGGCATGCCCGCGTTGAGCTGGGCATATCCAACGAACGCCGAGACGAACGTCAGCACCGTGAGCGACAGCATCGCGGGTCGCCGGGCCACGGCCAGATAGCTGACCTTCTCGTCCTCGGTCTCCGGGTCGTGCTGTCCGAGGCCGGAGACGTGCCGCAGCGGCACCAGCAACAGGTACAAGCTGGGCAGGAAGCTGACCGCGTCGAACAGGTAGATCGTCTGGAACGTGACCAGCCGGTGGACGTCGACGAACAGTCCCGAGGCGATGCCACCGATCCCGATGCCGAGGTTGAGCAGGGAGAAGTTCACCCCGAAGTACCGCTGCCGGATCTCCGACGGGACGACCATCGCGATCATCGACTGCGAGGCCGGCCAGGCGGTCCCGAACGCGAGACCGACCAGGGTCAGCGCGACCGCGGCGAGCAGCTCGCTGGCGGCGAAGGCCATCATCACCTCGCCGAGGATGAACGCGACCAGTGATCCGACCAGTACCCGCCGCGCACCGGCCTTGTCGATGAGCGCGCCACCTGGTCCGACGGCCAGCACCCCGGCCAGCGGAGGTACGCCGAGCAGCAGGCCGGCGTCGGCCAGCGAGAAATGCCGGACCTGGTGCAGGTAGATCACCGCGAACGGCAGCACCAGTCCGGTGCCGATGAACTCGAAGACCACGACCGAGAGCAGCAGCTTGCCCTCCCGGGGCAGGTCGTGCCAGAACGACGCAAGGGAGGGTCGGGGTCGGCTGCTCATCGCCACGGCAGTCTGCCAGCGGCCGCCGACACGCCGCACCCGAGTTTCGGGCGGTCCGGGTGACCTCGATTTCGGCGTACTGGCACCGTTGAGCCATGACTGCGGGGAGCGGTACGGCGGCACGGGTGATCGACCTGACCAAGAGCTACGGCCTGGGGGGCGCCAGAGTGGTCGCGCTCGACGACGTCAGCCTCGATCTCACCGCCGGGGAGTACACCGCGATCATGGGACCGTCGGGGTCGGGGAAGTCGACGCTGATGCACTGCTGCGCGGCGCTCGACCGGCCCGACAGCGGCCAGGTGCTGATCGGCGACACCGACATCACCCGGCTCGGGGACAAGGGGCTGACCCGGTTGCGCCGGGACCGGATCGGCTTCGTCTTCCAGTCCTACAACCTGCTGCCGACCCTGTCGGCCGCGGAGAACATCGGGCTGCCGTTGTCGATCGCCGGCCGCAAGCCGGAACCGGGCTGGTACGACACGGTCATCGACACCGTCGGCCTGCGAGACCGACTCTCCCACCGCCCCAGCGAGCTCTCCGGTGGCGAGCAGCAGCGAGTTGCCGTCGCCCGGGCGCTGGTCGGCCGACCGGCGATCGTGTTCGCCGACGAGCCCACCGGGAACCTCGACTCGCGGTCAGGTGCCGAGGTGCTCGAGCTGCTGCGCCGCTCGGTCGACGAGATCGGCCAGACGATCGTGATGGTCACCCACGACCCGATCGCGGCGGCATACACCGACCGGGTGGTGTTCCTCGCCGACGGCCGGGTCGTGGACGAGATGCGGCATCCCACCCGGGAACGCGTCCTGGACCGGATGGCGACCATGGACGGCCGGGTCGGCTGATGCTACGCGCCGCCTGGAAAAGCCTGATGGGCCGCAAGCTGCGCCTGCTGATGAGCACGTTCGCGATCGTGCTCGGCGTGGCGTTCGTGACCGGGACGCTGATGTTCACCGACACGCTCAACAAGAGCTTCACCGCGATCTTCGACAACAGTGTCGGCGATGTCGTCGTACAGCCGAAGGGGCTCGCGGGCAACGAGGCCGGCACCACCACGCTGACCGTTCCGGCCGCGGTGGTGCGCAGGCTTGCCCAGGTGCCCGGTGCGGCCCGCGCCGATGGCAACGTAGTCGACGCCGGCGTGTTCGTCATCGACAAACACAACAAGCTCGTCGGTGGCCAGGGTGCGCCGGGCCTGGCGATCAACATCACCGGGGCCCCCGCGGCGCATGGTGTCAGGCCGCTCCAGGTTGTCCAGGGTCACAACCCGCACGGTCCGGGCGAGGTGGCCATGGATGCCGCAACCGTACGCCGGTCCGGGTACTTCCTCGGTGAACAGGTCCACCTGGTCAGCGCTACCAAGCGCGCGCTGCTCACCCCGACACTGGTGGGCATTGCGGACTTCCCCGACGGCGGGTCGCTCAACGGAGCCAGCGCGACCCTCTGGGACACCCGCAGTGCCCAGAAGCTGTTCCTGGGCGGCAAGGACGCCTACTCCTCGGTCTGGGTGACTGCGGCGCGGGGGGTCTCCCAGTCCCAGCTGCGAAGCACCGTCGCCAGGGCACTGCCGCGAGGGTACGTCGCCCAGACCGGCACCCAGGCAGCCAAGGCCGCCGCAAGTGTCCTGCTCAAGGCGATCTCGTTCGTCACGATCTTCCTGCTGGTCTTTGCCGGGATCGCCCTGGTGGTCGGCTCGTTCCTGATCATCAACACGTTCTCGATGCTGGTTGCCCAGCGCAGCCGCGAGCTTGCCCTGCTGCGCGCCCTGGGCGCCTCCCGTGGGCAGGTGACCCGCTCGGTGCTGTTCGAGGCGTTCGTGATCGGCCTGGTGGGCAGCACGATCGGGCTCGGGCTCGGCGTACTCCTGGCGATCGGGATCCGCGCACTGTTCGCGACTTTCGGACTGGACCTCTCCGGCACGCCGCTGATCTTCGCACCACGGACCCTTGCGGCGGCGTACGGCGTGGGCCTGCTGGTCACCATGGCCGCGGCGTACCTCCCGGCCCGGCGGTCCGCGCGGATCCCACCGGTCGCAGCGATGCGCGACGACATCGCAATGCCGGAGTCCTCGATGCGACGCCGGCTGCTGATCGGGCTGGCGGCCGTCGCCGTGGGTGCCGCGGTCGGCGCGGTCGGGCTCGCGGGCTCGGTGTCCAAGCCGTCCGCCTGGGTGGGGGCCGCGGCGTTGGTGCTGCTGCTCGGGGTGGTCGCGGCGAGCCCGATGATCTCTCGGCCGTTCCTGGTCGCCGCGCGGGCGGCGTACACCCGGGTCTTCGGCAGCGTCGGCCGACTGGCCGCCCAGAACTCCCTGCGCAACCCGCGTCGGACGGCGGCCACGGCGTCGGCGCTGATGATCGGGCTGGCCCTGGTGACCACGATGTCGGTGGCGGGTACGTCGGCCAAGGCCAGCATCGACTCAGCGGTCAAGAAGAACTTCCTCGGCGACCTTGTCGTCGGCAACGTGATCGGCCAGGGTTTCTCTCCGCAGATCGCCGCGAAGGCCGCCACCGTGCCGGGAGTCGCCTCGGTCACCCGGATCCGCTTCGACCAGGGCTCGACGAGCGGCCAGCAGCACTACCTGACCGCGGTCGACCCCATCCACCTCGGCGATGTGGTGCGCGTCAGTTTCCTCCAAGGCTCGATGGCTGCACTCGGACCCGGCACGATCCTGGTCAGCGACCGGGCCGTCTCGAGGAACCACTACCACCTCGGACAGCAGGTCACCTGGAAGTTCCCTTCCGGACCGATGAGGCTACGTATCGCGGGGGTCTACCGTCGCAACCCGATGTTCAGCACCGGCTATGTGGTCGGGCTCGACACGTTGCGCAAAGCCGGGTTTCGTCCCGAGGACAACTTCCTCTACCTCAAGCTCCAGCCTGGCGCCGATGCGACCAGGGTGCAGGCAGTGATCAACCGGCAGACGGCCAAGCTGCCGACCGTGACAGTGAAGAACCAGCAGGAGTTCGCCGCGGAGCAGAGCAAGCCGATCGACCAGCTGGTCACGATGATCTATGCGCTGCTGGGGCTGGCATTGGTGATCGCCGTGCTCGGCGTGGTGAACACCCTTGGCCTCTCGGTCGTGGAGCGCACCCGCGAGATCGGACTGCTGCGCGCGATCGGGCTCAGCCGGCGCCAGCTGCGGGTGATGATCGGCCTGGAGTCGGTGGTGATCTCCGTACTCGGCGCGCTGCTCGGGGTGGCGATGGGACTGCTCTTCGGCACTGCGTTGATGGCCACCCTCCGCAACCAGGGCCTCGAGGTGACCCGGGTGCCGTGGGCCAACGTAGCTGCATACCTGCTGGCGGCCGCCGTGATCGGTGTGCTCGCGGCGACCTTCCCGGCGCGCCGGGCCGCTCGGCTGGACGTTCTCAGAGCCATCTCGACCGAGTAGTCACGGACTGCATGCATTAGTCCCGTGGGGCTCCAGGAGTGGCTAAGGTTTGCGTCCAAGGAGGTTGAGAGGTGCAGGTGGGCGAGGAGCGGCGGCGGTCGCCGGACAGAGGGCGCAAGCACGTCCTGGTGCGCGAGTATGTCCGCTCGATCGTGGTGAACGCCGAGGCCGGTACGCCGGCGCCGTCCGAGCGTGAGCTGGTGCAGCAGTTCGGCGTTG
>JALZBH010000044.1 GCA_030947625.1 Actinomycetota bacterium | reverse complement strand
GGCTCAGGTGGCCGCTTCTACGCCGACGGGGAGGACACCATCCACGTCGTACCGGACAGCCGCAACCTGCCCACCGAGTTCACCGAGGCGCAGTTCCCGTTCCGGGTCGAGGTGCTCTCGCTTGCCGTCGACTCCGGCGGGGCGGGGATGTTTCGCGGCGGCCTGGGCTACGAGAAGCACATCCGGATGCTGCGCGACGCGCACTTCATGTCGATCGCCGACCGGTCGATCCTCGCCTGCTGGGGGGTGCGGGGCGGCAAGGCCGGCCAGCCGTTCTCGGTCACGGTCGACCCCGGCGGCCCGCGTGAGCGCCAGGTCGAGGCGCTCGCGGACGCCGAGCCGGTCGCGGCCGGTGAGGTGATCCGGATCCGGACGACCGGCGGTGGCGGCTGGGGTGATCCCCTGGAGCGGGACCCGGCTCTCGTCGTACGCGACGTGGTGTGGCACAAGGTCTCGCCCGTCGCGGCGTCGGCCGAGTACGGCGTGGTGCTCACCGGTTCGCTCGAGGACGACTCCCTCGGCTACGACGAGGCCGCGACCGTCGCGCAACGGGCGGCCCAGTCCGTCGCGCCGGAGGCGTTCTTCGACCGCGGGCCCGGTTACGCGCGGCTGGCCGGCGGTGCGCCCTACCCGGAGGTCGACGTCCTCCGCTGAGCCCTGCGACCTGCCGGCCGTCAGCGCAACGGCACGAACCGGTAGGACCCGTGCCGGCTCGTCTTCAGCCGACCTCCGTCGCGGACGACCAGCACCATCTCGCCGCGCACCGGGATGACCAGCCGCCCCGGATCGGCAAGGGTGTCGAGCAGCTCATCTGGCAGCCGCTGCGCCGTTGCAGAGACCAGCACCCGATCGAACGGCCCGCGCTCGGGTACTCCCACCACGGCGGGGTCGGCGGCCACGATGCTCGCCCAGTCCAAGCCGGTGCGGGCCAGGTTCTCGGAGCCGAACTTGACCAGGTCCGGCTCGAGCTCGACCCCCAGCACGCTCCCCTCCTGTCCGGTCAGGTGTGCCAGCAGCGCCGTCGTCCAGCCCGAACCCGAACCCACGTCCAGCACCCGCTGGCCACGGCGTACGTCGAGCAGCCGGAGCATCTTCTCCACGGTCCTAGGCTGCGAGCTCGTCTGATCGTGGCCGATCGGCAGCGGCCCGTCGTAGGAGGCGAAGCGGCGCTGGCTCTTGGGCAGGAACCGCTCACGGGGCACCTCGTCGAACGCGGCACGCACGTCGTCCATCCACCAAGTCAACACGTGGAGCGCGCAGCGGTCCACGGGCGGTGGTTGGCAAGAGTTGCCACGACCTGTGCTGTCCGTTGGCCGGTTGTGACGGTGTCCGGCGCGGGACGCGGTCACTAGGTTCTCCTCCATGAGGGTGCTGCTCGCGCTCGGGGGCAATGCGATGACCGCCGACGGCCGGGCGCGCCCGGAGGACCAGATCGCCGCCGCCGAGTGGGCCATGGCCGCGGTCGCAGAGCTGCTCGAGCACGACATCGAGGTGGTGCTCACCCATGGCAACGGGCCCCAGGTCGGAAACCTGCTGGTCAAG
This sequence comes from Actinomycetota bacterium, assembly GCA_030947625.1. Lineage (GTDB taxonomy): Bacteria > Actinomycetota > Actinomycetes > Propionibacteriales > Nocardioidaceae > Marmoricola. The sequence goes on along the minus strand of JALZBH010000044.1, from coordinate 12,660 downwards.
AACGAGATCGCGGCCGGCGTCGTACCCCCCGTGCCGCTGGACTGGTGCGGCGCCCAGACCCAGGCGACGCTCGGCTTCATCCTGATGAACGCGCTCGACGCCGCGCTGGACCGGCGCGGCATCACCAAGCCCAACGCCACCGTGGTGACGCGGGCGCTGGTCCGCGCGGACGACCCGGGCTTCGTCCGGCCGAGCAAGCCCATCGGCCGGTACCTGTCCGCCGAGGAAGCGCAGTCGATGATCGAGCACGGCGAGACCTGGGAGGATCGCGGCGACCGGGGCTGGCGGAGGGTGGTCGCCTCGCCCGAGCCCGTGGAGATCCTCGATGCGGCTGCCGTGGTCGCGCTGATCGAGGCTGGTTTCGTGGTGGTCGCGAACGGTGGCGGCGGCATCCCGGTGGTGCGCCGGGCGGACGGAACCCTTGCCGGTGTGGAGGCGGTGATCGACAAGGACCTGGGAGCGGCCCGGCTGGCCCGCACGGTGCAGGCCGACGTGCTCGTGATCGCCACCGACGTGCCGAACGCGGTGATCGGCTTCGGCACTGCGGCCGCCGAACCTCTCGGCGAGGTGAGCGTGGCGCAGCTTCGCGGGTACGCCGCCGCCGGACACTTCGCCAGCGGCTCGATGGGCCCCAAGGTCGACGCGGTCTGCCGCTTCGTCGAGGCTGGCGGTCAACGGGCGATGATCACCGACCTCGCCCACATCGTCGAGGCAGTCACCGCGCCCGTTGGACACCTGGCAGGCACCGTCGTCGTACCCGAGCCAACATCTTGAGGAAAGGAAAGCCCATGCCGTCCGCTATCGAGGTACGCAAGGTGCCGATCCACTCCGTCGCCGACGCAAGCGAGCTCGCCAAGCTCATCGACGACGGCGTGATGGCCGCAGATCGGGTGGTCGCGATCATCGGCAAGACCGAGGGCAACGGAGGCGTCAACGACTACACGCGGATCATTGCCGACCGGGCGTTTCGCGAGGTTCTCGTCGAGAAGGGTGCCGGGGCCGAGGAGGTCAGCCAGATCCCGATCGTGTGGTCCGGGGGCACCGACGGTGTGATCAGCCCGCACGCCACGATCTTTGCCAGCACTGAGGCAGAGCCGGGCTCACCCGACGAGCTCCGGCTCAGTGTCGGCGTGGCGATGAGCGAGCGACTGATGCCCGAGGACATCGGTCGAACGGCGATGATCACCAAGGTCGCGGATGCGGTCAAGATCGCGATGAAACAGGCCGGGATCACCGACCCCGGGGACGTGCACTACGTCCAGACCAAGACACCGCTGCTGACCATCCATACGATCCGCGACGCCAAGAGCCGCGGCAAGACCGTGTGGACCGAGCACACCCACGAGTCGATGGACCTCTCCAACGGCTGTACGGCGCTCGGGATCGCGGTCGCCCTCGGCGAGATCGAGATGCCCACCGATGCCGACGTGATGCACGACCGCTCGCTGTTCTCCTCAGTCGCCTCGTGCTCCTCGGGCGTCGAGCTCGACCAGGCCCAGGTGGTCGTCGTCGGCAACGCCACCGGCATCGGCGGCCGGTACCGGATCGGGCACTCGGTGATGAAGGACGCACTCGACGCCGACGGCATCTGGGCGGCGATCCGCGACGCCGGCCTCAATCTGCCCGAGCGCCCGCACCCCAGTGACCTCGACGGCCGGCTGGTGAACGTCTTCCTCAAGTGCGAGGTCTCCGGGGATGGAGAGGTGCGCGGGCGCCGCAACGCGATGCTCGACGACTCCGACGTCCACTGGCATCGGCAGATCAAGGCTGCCGTCGGCGGCGTGACCGCCGCCGTCACCGGCGACCCGGCCGTGTTCGTCTCGGTCTCTGCTGCCCACCAGGGCCCCGACGGTGGTGGCCCGGTCGCGGCGATCGTGGACCTCGGCTAGCCGGGTCTCGCCGACGTCTCGGCGGTGCTTCGCGCTATCGGGAGAGCCAGGCCCGGATGGGCTCGTTGTGCTCGCCGAGGGTGGGCGGCGGCTGGTTCGTCGTACGACCTCCGCTGAAGGCGTTGTCGTCGAAGCGCAGCGGAGACCCGGTCAGCTGGATCGTCCCGAGTGTCGGATGGTCGACATCGATGAGCAGTCCCTGCGAACGGGTCTGCTCCCAGGCATACACGTCGTCGAGGGTGCGCACCTTGCCCGCAGGTACGCCGGCTTGGGCGAGCCGCTCCAGACACTCCTCCGCGCTCAGCTCGGCGAACGCCTCTTCGATCACCGCAACCAGCTCGTCGCGGTTGCGTACCCGCATCGGGTTCGTCGCAAACCGCGCTTCGTCGGCCTGCAGGCCGAACGCTCCGGTGAACGCCTGCCAGAGCCCCGGTGAGCCGCACGCGATCTGCACTGGCGCGGTGGCGGTCTGGAACATCCCGTACGGCGCGATCGAGGGATGATGGTCTCCGGCGATCCGAGGAACTTCGTGGGCGACCGTCCACCGGGTCCCCTGGAAGGCGTGCACGCCCACAACCGAGGCAAGCAGCGACGTGCGCACGACCTGGCCGACACCGGTCCGGGCGCGCTCGTGAAGAGCCGCGGCCACGCCGTACGCCACGTTCATCCCGGCGAGCAGGTCCGCAATCGGCAGCCCGACCTTGGTCGGCTGCTCGGTGCCGGTCAAGGACATGATGCCGCCCTCGCCCTGCGCGATCTGGTCGTACCCGGCACGGCCGGCCTCCGGGCCGTCGTGGCCGAACCCGGTGATCGAGCCGATCACCAGGCGCGGGTTCAGCTCGTGCAACCGGGCGACGGAGAAGCCGAGGCGGTCGAGCACCCCGACCCGGAAGTTCTCCAGCAGCACATCCGCGCGGGTGGCCAGTTCGACGAGCACGTCGCGGCCCTCCGGGGTCTTCAGGTCGAGCGTCAGCGACTCCTTGTTGCGGTTTGCGGAGAGGAAGTACGTCGACTCGCGGGCGTCCTCGGGTCCCACGAAAGGCGGTCCCCAGGTCCGGGTGTCGTCACCGGTCGGGCTCTCGACCTTGATCACCCGGGCGCCGAGGTCGCCCAGCATCATCGCAGCGTGCGGGCCCGCCAGAGCCCGGGTCAGGTCGATGACCACGATGTCGGCGAGCGGACCCGTCACGTCGGCTGTCCGTCCGAAGTGGTTGCGGTCATGACCCCGACCGTAGTGCTGCGAGTGTCGGCGCGGGCTGACAGGGTGGAGCACATGAGCTCGGGCACGACGTACCAGCTGGTCACAGGCGCCCCCGCGCCCATCCCGCCCCAGCTCGACGAGGACCAGCTGCGCGTCGTACGACATCCCGGCGGTCCGCTGCTGGTGCTGGCGGGGCCTGGCACCGGCAAGACGACCACGCTGGTCGAGGCCATCGTCGAGCGGATCCAGGAGCGTGGCGCCGACCCCGGCTCGGTGCTGGCGTTGACGTTCAGCCGTAAGGCCGCCGAGCAGCTGCGTGACCGGGTCACCGCGCGCCTCGGCCAGACGACGACCGGCGCCCTGTCCTCGACGTTCCACTCCTTCGCCTACGGGCTGGTCCGCGCCTACTCGCCCCGCGACCTGTACCTCGAGCCGCTGCAGATACTGTCCGCGGCCGAGCAGGACGTGCTGATCCGCAGGCTGCTGACCGGGGAGTCGGAGTCGGTGCGCTGGCCGCACTCACTGGCCGCCGCCGTGGGGACGCGTGGGTTCGCCCACGAGGTGGCCGCCGTACTGTCCCGCAGCACCGAGCGTGGGCTGGGCTCGGTGCGGCTGCGCGAGCTCGGCATCGAGCACGACCGTCCGGAGCTGACGGCGGCCGCTGCCTTCATCGAGCAGTACGACGCCGTGCTGACCAACGAGAACCGTCTCGACTACGCCAGTCTGATCGGCGAGGCCGTGCGGATGCTCCAAGATCCCGACCACCCGGCCCTCTCAGACCTGCGTGCCCGGTTCGCACACGTGTTCGTCGACGAGTACCAAGACACCGACCCCAGCCAGGTCGCCCTGCTCAAGGCGATCGCGGGAGACGGCCGCAACCTGGTCGTGGTCGGTGACCCGCACCAGTCCATCTACGCCTTCCGTGGTGCAGACGTGCGCGGGATCTTGGAGTTCCCGTCGATGTTCCCCACGGCCGCGGGTACTCCCGCGCCCGTCGAGGTGCTGCGCACCACCCGCCGGTTCGGCCCGCGCATCCTCACCGCGACCCAGCGAGTCGCCGCACGGATCGGCCTGCACGGCAGCATCGACGCCGACCGGCTGCGCGCCTTCCTCGACCCGGCTTACGACGAGCGGGTGGATCCGGGGCGCGTTCAGGTGCTCACCTTCGACACCGCCCGGGGCGAGACCGAGGGGATCGCGGACCTGTTACGGCGTGCCCACCTCGAGGATGGGGTGGGCTGGTCGCAGATGGCGGTGCTGGTGCGGTCCGGCCGCAACAGCATCCCGGGCCTGCGACGAGCGCTGATGGCGGCCGGCGTACCGATCGAGGTGGCGGCCGACGAGACTCCGCTGGTGCGTGAGCCGGCCCTGCTGCCGCTCCTCGATGCTCTCCGAGCTGCCGCTGATCCGGACTGGCTCGACCCTGACCGGGCGCACGCCCTGCTGATCTCCCCGCTGGTGGGACTCGATGCGACCGACGTACGGGCGCTGGGACGCGAGCTGCGCATCCGTGAGCGAGCCGCGGACCGGGTCTCGGGCGTCGCGGCCCGGTCGTCCGGCGTACTGCTGCTCGAAGCGGTCCAGGACGCCTCGGCTCTCGACGGGGTCTGTGCTCCCGCCGCCCGTCGCGCCCGGACACTTCCCCGGCTGCTGGACCGGGCCCGGACAATGCTGGACGCCGGTCGCACGGCGGAAGAGGTGCTGTGGGAGCTGTGGTCCGGTACGCCGTGGCCGCAACGGCTGCGGGCAGCCGTCGACCGAGGCGGTGCCGCTGCTCGCATGGCCCATCGCGACCTCGATGCGGTCGTCGCCCTGTTCGAAGCCGCCGCGCGCGCCGAGGACCAGCGCGGCCACACCAGCGTGCTCGCGTTCCTCGACACCCTGCAGGCCCAGCAGATCCCGGCCGACACGCTGGCCGAACGGGGCGTCCGCGGTGAGGCCGTCCGGCTTCTGACCGCCCACCGTTCCAAGGGGCTGGAGTGGCCACTCGTGGTGGTCGCGCACGTGCAGGAGGAGTCCTGGCCCGACCTGCGGTTGCGGGCCACGCTGCTGGGCGCAGACGAGCTCGGCGGCGACGGGCTGCAGCGGCGGGCCACCACGCGGGAGCTACTGGCCGAGGAACGTCGGCTGTTCTACGTCGCCTGCACCCGTGCCGGCCGGCGGCTGCTGGTGAGCGGCGTCCGGTCACCTGACGACGACGGGGAGCAGCCGAGCCGGTTCCTCGGCGAGCTCGGGGTCGACATCTGCCACCAACAGGGGCGGCCGCCCAGGCCGATGTCCCTCGACGGGGTCGTGGCCGAGCTCCGGCGCACGCTCGCCGACACCGAAGTCCGCGAGCCCTTACGGCAGGCTGCTGCGCGACGACTGGCCGTTCTCAGTGCGGAGCGCCTCGACGACCGGGCGCTGGTTCCGGCCGCCGACCCCGCCACGTGGTGGGGCACCCGGTCCATCAGCGTCTCGGGAACCCCGGTCCGGCCGGCGGAGGAGCCACTGCGAATCACCGCTAGCGCGCTGACCGCGTTGCAGGAGTGTCCGACCCGGTGGTTCCTCGAGAGCGAGGCAGGCGGCCGACGTGCCGGCACCCAGAGCGCGGGTTTCGGCAACGTCGTACACACATTGGCCGACCGGATCGGGCGCGGCGAGCTCAGCGCCGACCCCGAGGCCCTCGACGAGCTGATGGCGTATCTCGACCGGATCTGGGCCGAGATCCCGTTCCGCACGCCCTGGTCGGCGGCGCAGGAGCGTGCCGAGGCACGCAACGCACTCGCCCGGCTGCTCGCCCACCTGTCCCGACACGACGCCCGCGTGTTGTTGGCGACCGAGCACGAGCTGAGTGCCACGGCGAGCCTGCCCGACGGCGAGCGAATCACCCTGCGCGGGAAGGCCGACCGGTTGGAGCTGGACGAGCAGGGCCGGGTGGTGGTCGTCGACCTGAAGACAACCAAGTACCCCCCCAAGGACAGCGAGCTCGGAGTGAACCCGCAGCTCGGCATCTACCAGCTGGCCGTCGAGGCCGGCGCAGCCGACGACCTGCTCGACGGCCCGGGTGTCCCTGGTGGCGCGGAGCTGTGGCAGTTGCGCAGGGAACTGCGCGCCGGTCTCAAGGTGCAGCCACAACAGCCCCTTGTGGTGGGCGGCGCCCGTCCGGTGGAGGAACAGCTGGCCAGCGCTGCGGCGCAGATCCGGGCCGAGGTGTTCTGGACCCGGCCACAGCGCGAGGTGTGCCAGCGCTGCGACTTCGAGACGATGTGTCCTGCGAAGAGCTCCGGCACGGTGATGTCATGAGAGTCCAGAGCCCGGAGGAGCTGCGGGAGTTGACCGGTGCGTCGTACACCTTGAGCGAGCAGCAGTGGGCGGCCGTCTCCTCGCCGCTGGAGCCCACGGTGGTGGTTGCCGGGGCCGGCTCGGGGAAGACCTCCCTGATGGCCGCGCGGGTGGTCTACCTGGTCGCCAACGGGCTGGTGCAGCCCCACGAGGTGCTGGGGCTGACGTTCACCACCAAGGCAACCGCCCAGCTGCGCGGCAAGGTATGCGAGGCGCTGGAGTACGCCGGCTTCGGTCGCGGAGCGCAGGACGGCGACGAGGAGGTGCTCGAGCCGACGGTCTCGACGTACAACGCCTTTGCAGCCGGTCTCCTCCTCGAGGACGGTCTCCGCATCGGCCACGAGCCTGACACCCGGGTGATGGCCGATGCCACCCGCTACCAGCTGGCCGCCCGCGCCGTGGCCCGGCACACCGAACCGGTCAGGCAGCTCACCGACAGTCCGCGACACGTGATCGCGCTCCTGCTGCAGCTCGAGGGGGCGATGAGTGAGCATCTGGTCGCCACCGAGCGGTTGCGGGAGTTCCAGGCCGACCTGAGCGTGCGGCTGGCGCAGACGCCGCCAGAAGGCCCCGACATGGGCAAGCTGGTCAGCGCCGTGACCCGCCGCGAGGAGCTGCTCGGGCTCGTCGAGGGCTACCGCCGGCTCAAGACCGAGCTCGGGCTGATGGACTTCTCCGACCAGATCGCGCTCGCGGCGCGGCTAGCCGACGAGCACCCCGAGGTGGGTGCCGAGCAGCGGCGACGGTTTCGAATCGTGCTGCTCGACGAGTACCAGGACACCTCGGTGGCCCAGGCCCGACTGCTCAGCAGGTTGTTCTCCGGCACGGACCCCGAGTCGGGTCGGGGCCATCCGGTCACCGCGGTCGGGGATCCCAACCAGGCGATCTACGGCTGGCGTGGCGCGTCGGTGTCCAACATCGTGCACTTCGAACGCGACTTCCCCACGTTCGAGGGGACGGCCGAGCCGCGGGTCTATCCCCTGACGGTCAACCGTCGCTCCGACGAGCGGATCCTGGCGGTTGCCAACCGACTGGTCCAGCCGCTGTTGGAGCGGTACGCCGAGGTGGGTCCGCTCGAGGCCGACCCGGACGCCGGTCCGGGGGAGGTCCGCACGATCGTGCATCCGTCGTACGACGACGAGCTCTGCTGGCTCGCCGCAACCGTCGCGGAGGTCCACGTCGAACGGCAGGTGCCGTGGCGGGAGATCGGCGTGCTGACGCGCGACAACGCCCATGCTGGGAACATCTTCGACTCGCTGTCTGCAGCCGAGATTCCTGTCGAGATCGTCGGCCTGAACGGGCTGCTCAGACTGCCGGAGGTCTCCGAGGTGGTCGCGATGCTGACTCTCGTCGGTGACCTGGCCGCCAACGCCGAGCTGCTCCAGGTGCTCGCCGGCCAGCGCTGGGCGATCGGTCCGCGCGACCTGGCGCTTCTCGGGCGTCGCGCCAGCGAGCTCGCCGGTGCCCGGGCCCAGCCTCGTCCCGACGACCTCGCCGAGGAGCTGGCCCTCGCCGTCGCCGGCGCCGACCCGACCGAGGTCCCCGCCCTCTCCGACGCTCTTGCCGACCCGGGCGCACTGGCGTACTCGGCGCAGGCGCGGGAGCGCTTCGCGTTGCTCGCCGCAGAGCTCCGTTCTCTGCGTGCTCACGCAGGCGAGCCCCTACTGGAGCTCGTGCGCCGCATCGTCGACACCTGCGGCATCGACGTCGAGCTGGCCTCGTCGGTCAGCCCGGCCGCTCGAGCTCGGCGCGACAACCTTGACCTGTTCGTCAAGGCGGTCGGGGAGTTCCAGGCCATCGACGGTGACGTCAGCCTGCCCGCGCTGCTGGCCTACCTCCAGGCCGAGGACGAGCTCGGCACCGGCCTCGATATCGCCACCCCCAGTGAGGCCGACTCCGTCAAGCTGCTCACCGTGCATCGGGCGAAGGGGCTGGAGTGGGACTCTGTGTTTCTGCCCGGAATGGTGCGGGAGAAGTTTCCGCACAAGTCCCTGCGCTACCAGTGGGTGTCTGGGCCGGCGGTGCTGCCGATCCCCCTGCGCGGCGACCGCATCGACCTGCCTGAGCTTCGCGAGCTCAGCCCCATGGGGATCAGGCAGTTCATCGCCGACGCCCACGCCCACCAGCAAGAGGAGGAGCTGCGGCTCGGGTACGTCGCCCTCACCCGGCCCAGGAACCTGCTGTGGGTCTCCTCCTACGTGTGGGCGGTCGGCCGCAAGGGCCCGCTGGGCCCGTCGCCCTACCAGGAGACGGTCCGCGATGCGATGGCCGCGTGGGATGCCCATCCCGACGGCTGGCTCGACACTCCGCCCACGGGCACGCCCAACCCCGTGTTCGGGGCCGGCGACCCGGTGAGCTGGCCGGTGACCGAGCACACCGCCGAGGCTCGGCGCCGGCTCGTCGCTGCCGAACGGGTGCGTGCCGCAGTCGATGCCCCCGACCCCGAGCTCGATCTGGTTGAGCGAGCCCTCGTTTCCCAGTGGGACGCAGAGCTGGGTCAGCTCCTGGCCGAAGCCCGGCTCAGCCATGCTCCGCTGTTGCAGGTTCCGCTGCCCCGCAGCCTGTCCGCGACCTCGGTGGCCAGGTTGCGGGACGACCCCGATCGGTTTGCGGCCGACCTGGCCCGGCCGATGCCGCGTCGGCCGTCGCCCGAAGCCCGGTTCGGCACCCGTTTCCATGCCTGGGTCGAGTCCCGGTTCGGGCAGCAGCTCCTGCTCGACCCTGAAGAGCTGCCCGGTCAGGCCGACGCTGGGATCGACGACGAGGACGACCTTCGCGAGCTGATCAAGGAATTCGAGGGGGGCCTGTTCGCAGATCGGGCACCGCGGGCGATCGAGGCCCCCTTCTCGCTGGTGCTCGGCGCCCAGGTGGTGCGCGGCCGCATCGACGCGGTGTACGACGAGCCCGATGGCTCGTGCCTGGTCGTCGACTGGAAGACCAACCAGCGGCAGACGGCCGACCCGCTGCAGCTGGCGATCTACCGGCTTGCCTGGGCCGAGCTGCAGGGTTGTCCCCTCGACAAGGTGATCGCCGGCTTCTACTACGTGCGCACCGACTCTCTCGTCGTACCCCCCCAGCTTGCGGACCGGCGCGCCCTCGAAGAGCTGGTCACCTCAGGAAGGACCCCGGATGGCTGACGACGACGCGTTCTCCCCGGTCTGGCCGGTCGCACGCACCACGACGATCCCACGCATGGGGGACGAGCGGGCGATGCTGGTGGCCTATCTCGACTGGTACCGCGAGACGTTCGAGCTCAAGTGTGCCGGAGTCGAGGATCGACTCTCCGAGCGTGGGCTGGCGCCCTCGACGATGAGCCTGCACGGTTTGCTTCGACATCTGGCCGCCGTGGAGCGCTGGTGGTTCCGGATCAACTTTGCCGGCGAGCGGGTGCCGATGCTGTTCTACAGTGATGAGCACCCCGACCAGGACTTCGAGGACCTTGACGGCGATGTCAACGAGGCGTTCGAGACCTGGCGGTCCGAGTGTGCGCTCTCCCGCGCAATCGTTGACGCGGCGGAGTCGCTGGACGTCATCGGCGCCGGCCCAGGGTCGCCGGAGCCGTTCACGCTTCGCTGGCTGATGCTCCGGATGATCAGCGAGTACGCCCAGCACGACGGTCATGCAGACCTGCTGCGCCAGGCGATCGACGGGGAGACCGGGGCCTAGGCCCGAGCTTGGCCCTCGGTGTCGCTGTCGATCTCGGCGAACGCCGCGGCCAGGGCGATCTCGACCATGGTGGAGAAGGTCTGCTCGCGCTCGAGGCTGGTGGTCTCCTCGCCGGTGACGAGGTGGTCGGAGACGGTGCAGATCGCCAGGGCCCTGCGATGGTACGACGCCGCGAGGGTGTACAACGCCGACGCCTCCATCTCGACGGCGAGCACACCGTGGTCGACGAGATGGCTGACCAGCTCCGCACGCGTCGAGTAGAAGGAGTCGGAGGAGAAGAGCAGTCCGACATGCGGGTCGACCCCGCGCCTCACCGCGACGTCGTGCGCCGCACGCAGCAGCCCGAAGTCCGCAACGGGGGCATAGTCCAGGCCGTGGAAACGCAACCGGTTCATCGAAGAGTCGGTGCATGCGCCGGAGGCGATGACGATGTCCCGCAACGCGAGCTCGGTAGTCAGCGCGCCGCACGAGCCGACCCGGACCACCTGCGCGACGCCGTACTCCTTGAACAGCTCGTTGACGTAGATCGCCATCGACGGTTGCCCCATCCCTGACCCCTGCACCGAGACCGGCTGCCCGTTCCAGGTGCCGGTGAAGCCGAGCATCCCGCGCACCGAGGAGTAGCACGAGGCGTCGTCGAGGAGCCTCTCGGCGATCCATCGCGCCCGCAGGGGGTCACCGGGCAACAAGACTGTCGGGGCGACCTGGCCGGGTTCGGCGCCGATGTGCGTGCTCACCGCAGCAACCTAGCGTCGTGGCAACCAGCGCGCCGGCGGCTGGACTCTAGGATGGCCAGCGAGTCACCCATCGAAAGGACTCGTGTGACCGCGCTGGAGCCCGTGACCCCGGACCGTACGGCGTTCCGCTATTCGTTGGTGATCCCGGTCTACAACAGCGAGGGTGTGGTCGGCGCTACGTCGGCTGCCGTCCTCGACAGCTTCCGCGGTGCGGGCCTGAACTTCGAGCTGATCCTGGTCAACGACGGCAGCAAGGACCGCAGTTGGCAGGTGATCGCGGACCTCGCCCGCGCCGAACCCGAGATCACCGCGATCAACCTGCTGCGCAACTACGGTCAGCACAACGCCAACCTCGCCGGCCTCCGGGCCAGCACAGGTGACTACATCATCACCCTGGACGACGACCTGCAGAACCCACCCGACCAGGCGCTGCGGCTGATCGACAAGGCCCTTGAGGGGGACCACGACGTCGTTTTCGGGCAGTTCGACTCCAAGCAGGCCGCCGGTTACCGCAGGATCGGCACCAAGCTGATCGCGATGATCAACAGCCGGGTCTTCGAGAAGCCGCCTGACCTGGTGGTCTCGAACTTCCGCATCCTGCGCCGAGACGTCGTCGACCGGATCAGCGAGTCGACGACGACCTACCCCTACCTGACCGGCCAGGCACTGATGTACTCCCACAGCTGCGCCAACGAGACCGTCCGACATGAGCCGCGCACGATCGGCACCAGCAACTACAGCCTGGTCAGGATCCTGCGCCTGGTGGCCACGATCCTGTTCAGCTACTCGGTTTTCCCTCTCCGGGTGGCGGCACTGGGTGGGTTCGCGATCTCGGTGCTCAGCTTCCTGATCGGCGCGTACTACCTGCTGCACGCCGCCTTCGGCGCCTCCCGGGTCCAGGGCTGGACGACCACGGTGGTCTTGCTGGCGATGTTCAACGGAGTGGTGATCATGTTGCTCTCCATGCTCGGGGAGTACGTCGTCCGCACGCTCAACCTGGTCAGCCACGCGGCGACGTACCACGTGCGCGAGACGATCCAGTAGCCAGGACACACCATGGAGCCCGCGCAACACTTCGTGGTCATCGGCGCCCAGCGCAGTGGGACGACGTACCTTCGCGAACAGCTGGACGCGCATCCGCAGATCACGATGGCGCGACCGTCAAGCCCGGAGCCCAAGGTGTTCCTCGACGACACCGTGCTCAACGGCGGCCAGGAGCAGTACCTCCGCAGGTTCTTCGGCCACGCCCGGCCCGGGCAGCTGCTCGGCGAGAAGAGCACCAGCTACCTCGAACGCTCCGACGCGATTGCCCGGATGAAAGCGGTGCTCGGCCGGCCGCGCATCGTGGTCCAGCTCCGGGACCCGTTGGCCCGGGCGGTGTCGAACTGGCGGTTCTCGACCGACAACGGCTATGAGACCCGGGCCCTAGACGTCGCGCTGGAGAGCGAGCTTGCGGGCGAGCTACCGGCACCTCCCGCAGGCGTGTCCGTGTCGCCGTTCGCCTACCTGGGGCGTGGGAGGTACGCCGAACAGCTGCGGCCCTGGGCCGCGGCCTTCCGCGACCACCTGCTCGTGGTGTTCTTCGCAGACCTCATCGGCGACCCGGACTCCCTCGGCGCTCTCTACGAACGCCTGGGGGTCGACCCGAAGTTTCGGCCTGCCGGCTTCGGAGCCCGGGTGAACCCCAGCCCGGCCGGTGGCGAGGTCCTCTCCGGGAAGCTCACCAGACGGCTGCGCGAGCATTTTGCGGGCCCGGACACCGAGCTCGCGGAGCTGATCGGCCGAGCTCCGCAGTGGTGAGGTGGGCTAGCCTCAGCGGGTGACTTCGCTGCCCCAGATCCCC
>JALZBH010000043.1 GCA_030947625.1 Actinomycetota bacterium | reverse complement strand
GCGGCGCCCGTCGGCGTACTCAGCCGGCGGCCGCCCGCGACACCTCCGATGATCCGCGTCATGCCATCTCCAGGTACTCGGCCAGGTCGGAGCTCTCCAGCTGCGCCACGGCTCGGTGAAGATCGGGGACGCCGGACAGCTCCGGGTCCTCCGCAAGGTACGCCGTTGCGGCCGCTCGTGCCTCGACGATGACCTGCTCGTCCGAGAGCACCGAGAGCAACCGGAGTGCCGAGGCCCGGCCGCTCTGCTCCTTGCCCAGCACGTTGCCCTCGCGGCGCTGGGCGAGGTCGATGCGGGAGAGCTCGAACCCGTCCCGGCTCCCCGCGACTGCGCGAAGTCGTTCCATCGAGGGACCTTCGGGATCGGCATCGGTGACCAGCAGGCACAGACCTGAATGGCCGCCCCTGCCGATCCGGCCGCGGAGCTGATGCAGCTGGGAGACGCCGAAGCGGTCCGCGTCGAGGACGACCATCACGGTTGCGTTGGGGACATCGACCCCGACTTCGATGACTGTTGTGGTGACCAGTACGTGGACCTCCCCGGCTGCGAAGCCACGCATCACCCGAGCCTTGTCGTCGGCGGCCAGCTGACCGTGCAGCATCTCCACCTTCAGCCCGGAGAGCGCACCCGCGGCCAGCTCGGGAGCGACCTTCTCCACGGCATGGAGCGTGGAGTCGTCCGGATCGTCGACCCCGGGAGGCTCCTCGCTCGCGTGGGCCTTGTCGCGGCCGATCCGTGGGCAGACGACGTACGCCTGCCGGCCGGCCCCGACCTCCTCCCTGATGCGGTTCCACGCGCGGCCGAGCCAGGCGGGATGAGCTCTCGTCGGTACGACGTTCGTCTGCACGTCTCCCCGTCCCGCCGGCAGCTCCCGGAGGGTGGAGGTGTCGAGGTCGCCGAACACGGTCATCGCTACCGTCCGCGGGATCGGGGTCGCGGTCATCACCAGCAGGTGCGGGGGCACCCCCGCCTTGCCGGTCAGCACCGCCCGCTGCTCCACGCCGAACCGGTGCTGCTCGTCGACGACGACCAGACCAAGGTCGGCGAACTGCACATGCTCCTCGAGGAGCGCATGAGTGCCGATGACGATGCCGGCCTCGCCACTGACCGCATCCAGCAGCGCTTGCTTCCGCGCGGGCGCCGCCATCGACCCGGTGAGCAGAGCGACCCGGGTTGCCACGTCGTCGGCGCCGAGCAGGCCGCCGTGGCCCAGGTCTCCGAGCAACGCGGTGACCGAGCCCAGGTGTTGCTGGGCCAGCACCTCCGTCGGCGCCAGCAGCACTGCCTGCCCCCCTGAGTCGACCACCCGCAACATCGCCCGCAGCGCCACGACGGTCTTGCCCGAGCCCACCTCGCCTTGCAGCAGTCGGTGCATCGGATGCGGACGGGCGAGCTCTCCGAGGACCTGCTGCCCGACCTCGCGCTGGCCGGCGGTCAGCTCGAACGGAAGTCGGGCGTCAAAGCGGTCGAGCAACCCGTCACTACGGCCGATCCGGGGGCTCGCCGGAGACGCCTGGAGCGCCGCCCGGCTGCGGGCGAGGACGGTCTGGCTGACGAAAGCCTCGTCGTACTTCAGCCGCTGCTCGGCTTTGACCTTCTGGGCCCAGGTGTCCGGCCGGTGGATCAGCTGGTACGCCGTACCGATGTCGAGCAGCTCCGCAGCCTCCCGCATCGAGACGGGGAGCACGTCGGGCACCTGGTCGAGAACGTCGAGCGCTACCCGGATGGTGTCCTCGAGCTCCCAGGACTGGACCGTCGAGGTGGCCGGGTAGATCGGGATCAGGTTCGGCACCGAGGCGAACGCGTCGGCCGCGTCATCCTGCTCGCCGAACATCTTGGTCTGCGGGTTGGTCAGCTGCCAGTCGTCACGAAACGTCCCGAGCTTGCCCGAGAACAGTCCGTACCGGCCCACGGCAACGGTCCGCGCCCGCCACTGAGCGGTGTGGCCCTGGCGGTCGAAGAACGTCATGGACAGGCGGGTCTCGCCGGTGTCGACAACCGCCTCCAGCCGGTACGCCGTACGCCGGGTACGTCGGTCCTGGTAGTTCTTGGACTGGGCAGTGACGACCTTGCCGAAGCAGGTGACGTGCGCGCCTTCGGCGAGCAGGTCGCGCTCACGAAGCGAGCCCTTGTCGACGTACCTACGTGGGTAGTGGGTGAGCAACCCACCCACCGTGGCGATGCCCAGCCCCTTCTCGAGCCTGCCTGCCAGCTTCCCGGCGACGGCAGCTACCGGAGAGTCGAACCCGATCGCCATCGCTCACTCGACTCCGATCAGGAGAAGGTACCGGGCCTGGCGCCCGTCGTACACCACGACGTCGACGCCGGGGTGGTGAGCATGGACATGCTCCTGACAACGGGTCGCCAACGCAGCCGCCTCGTCGTCGGCTCCGGTGACGATCGTGACCAGCTCGCCGCCGCCGCCGAGAAGTCGCTCGAGTACGTCGATCGCAACGCCTGCCTGCTCCGAGCCGATCACCGCGAAGTCACCCTGGACGACCCCGAGCACATCGCCTTCCTCGCACCGGCCTGCCGAGGTCATCGCCTGACGAGCAGCGATGGTGACCGCGCCATGCCGGACTCCCTGAGCAGTGGCGGTCATGTGCACGACGTCGGAGTCGAAGGACCTACCGGGTTCGTGTACGGCGAGTGCTGCCAGCCCCTGCACCTGGGCACGAGTCGGGATCACCACGACCCGCACCGGATCGGTCTCCTCGGCTGCCTGAGCGGCGGCGTGGGCGGCTGCCTCGGCGACACCGACCGAATCCGTGTCGTTGGGGAGCACGATCACCTCCTCGGCGCCGGACCGCTCGATCGCCTCGAGCACCTCAGCAGTACTCGGCCGGCGCCCGGGAGCGGTCTGCAGTACCTCGGCGCCGGCGTCGGCGAAGACCGCCGCCAGCCCGGCACCTGCGGCGACGGCAACGACCCGGCGACCGCGCCGTTCCTGACGCCTGCGGGCTCGTTCGTTCTGCTCGGCGAAGTGGGTGACCTGGATCCTGCGCGGCGCACCGGCCGAGATGCCCGCCTCGACCGCAGCACCCACGTCGTCTACATGGACGTGGACGTTCCAGAGCCCCTCGCCGCCGACAACGACGAGGGAGTCCCCCAGAGGTTGGAGGCGCTTGCGCAGCTCGGTGACGGCCTGGTCGTCGGCGTCGAGGAGGTACATCACCTCGTACGCCGGCCCGTCAGCTCGCAGCTCGTCCGTCCGAAGCTCTCCGCCCTGGCTGGCTCGCCCGGCCTCTGGTCTGTTCGGTACCGGGATCACTCGGGCGCCCAGCGGGTGCGGCGCATACAGGCGGGAGTGCACAGTCCCGGCCAGCGGCCGGCGGCCGGTCAGCGCTGTCTCCGCAGCGTCGAGAATCACACAGAGTCCGGCCCCGCCCGCGTCCACCACCCCCGCTTGGGCAAGCACCGCCAGCTGGTTCGGCGTACGAGCCAGCGCGGCGTGGGCGGCCGCAGCGGCGGCCCGGACGACCTCGGCCAGGCGAGCCTCCGGGTGCTCTGCGGTCGACCCAGCCGCATCGGCGGCGCATCGGGCCACAGTGAGCATGGTGCCTTCGACCGGCGTACCGACCGCTGCGTACGCGGCATCCGCTGCCCGCGCCATCCCCTCGGCGAACACGCTCGCCGCTCGGTCTTGGGGGCCAGCCTTCGCGATCTGTCGAAGGAGGGCCCCGACTAGCTGGCTCAAGATCACCCCGGAGCTGCCGCGGGCTCCCAACAGGGCTCCGCGGGCGTACCCCTTGAGCGCGGGACCTAGGTGGCCGGGCGCGGCGGCGAGATGTTCGCGCAACATCTCTCGAGCCGCCTCGAGGGTCAGGTACATGTTCGTGCCGGTGTCACCGTCGGGCACGGGATAGACGTTGAGTGCGTCGATCTCCTCGCGTGCCGCGGAGAGGCCGGACACCGCCAGGTCGGCGAACAGCAGCACTGTGTCGAGGTCGAACGAGGTCATCTCGACCTCACGCTCGGGTTCCATCGCTGCCCTTCGCCGCCTTGAGTGGCCTCACGCTAGTTGGTCGCGGCTGGATTCGCGCGGAGGACCGGGGACCGGTTACCCTGGTGCGGTTGTCCAGGCCTGACCTGGGCATGTTTTTCGAGACATCCCCACAGTTGCAAGGAGTTCCCGGTGGCTGCCGTCTGCGACATCTGCGGTAAGGAGCCCGGCTTCGGTCACAACCGCCCGTGGTCGCGCAAGATCACCAAGCGTCGTTTCGACCCGAACATCCAGCGCGTCCGGGCCACGGTGAAGGGCTCCCCCAGGCGGCTCAACGTCTGCACCGGCTGCCTCAAGGCCGGCAAAGTCACCCGCTGACTCACCCCTCTCTCTCTCGCCGACCCGGCTCTTACGTGCGCAATTTCTTCGCCGACCCGGCGCTAACGTGCGCAAATTCCCCGCCGATCCGGCGCTTACGTGCAATCGGAAAGGGTGGTTCAAGCTGAGTTCACCCAGGAGTGCTGTACGTAAGCGCCGGGTCGGCGTACTTTTCGCGCACATAAGAGCCGGGTCGGCATCATTTTGCCGCACGTACGCGCCGGGTCGGCGTTAGAAGTGCGTGTGGCCCGCCGGGCCGAGGGCGTACGGCGAGCCGTCGACGGTGACCGAGCCGGCAGGACCTGGGACCGTGCCGGAAGGGACTGATGCGGTAGGCGCCGTGACCGAGCCGATGACCACGAAACCCTCCGGCAGAGGTACGCCGGCGGGGAAGGTGGCCACCAGTGCATGGTCGTCCCCACCGCCGAGGACGAACTGCATCGGGTCGACCCCCAGCGCCGAGCCGACCGCCCGCATCGGGTCGTCGAGGAGCAAGGTCGCGGAGTCGATGTCGATCGCGACGGCGGAGTCCGATGCCACGTGTCCCAGGTCGGCCACCAGTCCGTCGGAGACGTCGATCATCGCGGTCGCACCGGCCCTGGCGGCCGCCGGACCGGCGGCATA
Source organism: Actinomycetota bacterium (assembly GCA_030947625.1). Taxonomy (GTDB): domain Bacteria; phylum Actinomycetota; class Actinomycetes; order Propionibacteriales; family Nocardioidaceae; genus Marmoricola. The sequence goes on along the minus strand of JALZBH010000043.1, from coordinate 9,314 downwards.
CGGCGGGGCCGGCCGTTGGTAGGCCTCGACCAACACCCGCGGCGAGCGGAAACCGCGGGTGAGGACCGCTAGTCCCGCGGCCGCCCACCCCTGGCGGCCGGCCAGCGCCACTACATCGCCCGGCTGGGCGCCCGAGCGAAGCACCGGTTCGAGCTCGCACGTGCCGAGCACGGTCACCGCCACGACGACGCGCTCCGAGCCGGTAAGGTCCCCGCCGACGACGCTGGCGCCGACCAGGGCCGCCTCGAGGGCGATCCCGTCTGCCAGGTCGAGCACCCACTGCACCGGCAGCTCCTCGGGCGCACCGAGCCCGATCGTCAGGGCGGTTGCGGTGCCGCCCATCGCGTTGATGTCCGAGAGGTTGGCCGCCGCAGCGCGACGCCCGATGTCCCCAGCACCGGCCCAGTCGCGCCGGAAATGACGTCCCTCGACGAGCAGGTCGGTGGAGACGACTACATGCCCCTTTGGCGCCCGCAGTACGGCGGCGTCGTCACCCGGCCCGACGTACACCAACGGACCCTGCTCGAACCGCGCCCCGAGCGCGCGCACAAGCTCGAACTCGCCGGCCTCCCCCAGCGTGGTCTCGGGGGGGAACGCTCCAGGACCGCTCATGGCCACCATCCCACCAGAGGATGGCCGGGAACGGACCAGCCCGTGCCACTCAGGCGACAGGTTCCGCCACGTCCGGTAGGTTCAGCAGGGGTTCACCCGTCCGGCGCAAGGAGGAAACCGATGGTGGTGCAGGCCTACATCCTGATCCAGACAGACGTCGGAAAGGCAGCCGACGTGGCGGCCGAGATCACCGACATCAAGGGCGTCATCATGGCCGAGGACGTCACCGGTCCCTACGACGTCATCGTGCGCGCCGAGGCCCGCAACGTCGACGAGCTCGGCAAGCTGGTGGTCGCCAGGGTGCAGACGCTCCCCGGCATCACCCGCACGCTCACCTGCCCGGTCGTCCACATCTGAGCCCCGCAGCGCGGCCCTTGGCAGTCGCGGCGACCCTCGTCCCGCTCCTCTCCCTGGCCGGATGCGGCACGTTCACCGTCAAGCCGGTCGCCATGTCGGCTGCCACCCAGACTGCCTGCGTCCGGCTCGTCGCGGCACTGCCCGGCACGGTCTCCGACCAGCCGCGGCGCCCGGCCAACGACTCCAGCGGTACGACGGCGGCGTGGGGTGACCCGGCGATCACCTTGCGCTGTGGGGTCGGCCGGCCATCGGGCTTCACCGCGACATCTCAATGCCAGAGCACCGACGGCATCGACTGGTATGTCCCGATCTCTGCGATCGAGGACCAGTCCGCAGACGTCGAGCTGACCACCGTCGGCCGGGTTCCCGCAGTCGCGGTGCATCTGCCGGCGTCCTACCGGCCGCCCGTGGCCGTGATGGTCGACCTGACCCACGCAATCAAGAAGCACACCAAGCTTCTGCGCAGGTGCCGCTAGTCTCAGCGCAGACCGGTGTCCCGCGCCAGCGCAAGCTGGACCAGCCGGTCGCACAGCTCGGGATAGGCGAGGCCGGACTCGGCCCACATCCGCGGGAACATCGAGGTGGCCGTGAAGCCCGGCATCGTCTCGACCTCGTTGAGCACCACCCGCCCGTCGCCGAAGACGAAGAAGTCGACCCTGGCCAGCCCTTCGACGTCGAGCGCAGCGAACGCCTGCAGGGCCAGCTCGCGGACTCGATGTTCAATCTCTTCGGGCAGGCGGGCCGGCACGTCGAGTGAGGTGTTCTCCTCCGGAAGGTACTTTGCCTCGAAGTCGTAGAACTGGTGCGCGGGATCGACCCGGATCTCGGCGATCTCACTCGTCTCGGGGGTGCCGCCCTCGAGTCGCTGTAACACCCCGATCTCGACCTCGCGGGCGCCCACCGCAGCCGCTTCGACGAGCACCTTGGGGTCGTATCGATGTGCCGCGGCGACCGCCTCATCGAGATCCTCGGAGGTGTCGACCCGGGTGATCCCCAAGCTGGACCCGGCCCTGGCCGGCTTGACGAACACCGGGAACCCCAACGAGACAACCGCTTCGCGAGCCCCGGCCGCGTCGCGGTCCCACTCGCCGGGCCGGATGACGACGTACGGCAGGACCGGCAGTGCCTGCGCGGAGAACAGCAGCTTCATGAAGTGCTTGTCGGTCCCGACCGCCGAGGAGAGCACGCCGGCACCGACGTACCGGACTCCGGCCATCTCCAGCAGACCTTGCAGGGTGCCGTCCTGACCCCAGGGTCCGTGCATCACCGGGAACACCACGTCGACCTCGCCCAGTGTGGTCGGGACCTCACCCGCCTCGCGCATGACCAGCTCGCGGCCCGGCTCGAGGAGTATCTCGCTGGCCCCCGAGACCTCGGGCAGCTCGCCGCGGGGTCCGAGGGCGAGCTGGCCGGGCGCCGCCGACTCGAGGACCCAGCGTCCGTCGGTCGCGATGCCGATCGGCACCACGTCGTACTTGTCCGGGTCCAGTGCCGCGATCACCGAGCCGGCGGAGATGCAGGAGATCGAGTGCTCGCTGGAGCGGCCGCCGAAGACCACCGCGACCCGCGGCTTGCGCTCGCTCACGCGTCGGCCCGGTGCACGGTGTCCAGCATCGCCTTGGTCAGCACCGCGCGGACCTCGAGCCCCACGTCGGTCAACGGGTTCTCCCCCTCGGGGCTCCGGTCGATCGCGCAGATCACGGTCTCCACACTCGCGCCGAGCTCGCGCAGCGCCGTAGTGGCATGGCGTACGGCGCCGCCCGTGGTGATCACGTCCTCGACGAGCACGACCCTGCGCCCGGTGACCTCGCCGCCCTCGGCGAGCTTGCGGGTGCCGTACTCCTTGGCCCGCTTGCGCACGAACAGGCACCGAAGCCCCGTGCGTGCGGACAACATCGTGACGATCGGCACCCCACCGAGCTCGAGACCGCCGAGCAGCTCAACGCCCTCGGGCACCAGCGGCTCCATCTGCTCCACGACCCGCGCGAGGAGTGCCGGCTGAGCCTCGAAGAGGTACTTGTCGAAGTACTCGGCCGCCACCCGGCCCGAGCGCAGCGTGAACCGGCCGCTGAGACGACAGGCAGCGTCGATGTCGCCGGCCAGCCGGGTCTGCTCGTCCCTCACGGGCGTCATCATGCCAAAGCTGCCTGCCCAAACCGGCAGCGGCGAACCGAGGCCCAGCCGGACTGCCTAGGCTGGCCCGATGAGCGCCGTGCCCCGTTCCGGATCCGAGCCCGAGTCGCCGAACCCGTTGCGAGCGGCCACGGTCGCGGTTACCGCCGGTCGGCCCGAGCACCTGCCGGACGCCCCGTTGAACATCCCGATCACCATGGCATCGACGTACGTCGCCGGCGGGGAGCTGGAGTACGGCCGCTACGCCAACCCGACGTGGACCGCCTTCGAGGAGGCGCTCGGCGCGCTGGAAGGCGGCCGCTGTCTGGCGTTCGCCAGCGGACTGGCCGCGGTCGCGACCGTCCTGGACCTGGTCGGTGCCGGAGAGACCGTCGTGGCACCACGGCATGCCTACAACGGCAGCGTGATGCAGCTTGCAGACCTGGAGTCCCGTGGCCGCCTCAAGGCGCGGCTGGTGGACATCGCCGACACCGCAACGGTTGTCGCGGCGTGTCCCGACGCGGCTCTGGTCTGGATCGAGTCACCGACTAACCCGGCTCTCGAGCTGGCCGACATCCCGGCGATCACCGCCGCAGCGCACGCGGCTGGGGCGCGCGCCGTGGTGGACAACACGTTCGCGACCCCGATCCTGCAGCGGCCGCTCGACGACGGAGTCGACGTGGTGGTGCACTCCGCGACGAAGTACATCGCCGGCCATTCTGACGTACTCCTGGGGGCGGTGGTCACCCGCGACGACGCCCTGTACGCCGTGCTCAAGGGCCGGCGGGATCTCGTCGGCGCGATTCCCGGAGCGTTCGAGGCGTGGCTGGCGCTGCGCGGACTGCGGACGCTGCCCCTGCGGGTCGAGCGCGCGCAGGCGAACGCGCGCGAGCTCGTACGCCGCCTTGCCACCCAACCCGGTGTGCAGGAAGTCCGCTATCCGGGCTTCGGCGCGATCATCGCGCTCGTGATCGCCGACGTCCGGGCCGCCGACCTGCTGCAGCACCGGACGGCGCTGTGGGTGCACGCCACCTCGCTCGGCGGAGTCGAGTCGACCTTGGAGCGACGCCGCCGGTGGAAGTCCGAGCCGACCACGATCCCAGAAGGCCTGGTCCGGCTCTCCGTGGGAATCGAGGACGTCGAGGACCTCTGGGCCGACCTCGAACAGGCGTTGGGCCAGTCCTCCGGCTAGAGGCGAGGAGATCAGTCGCGCTCAGCCTTGGTGTCACGCTCGATGAAGGCGTCCATCATGTCCCGCGCCCCGATGTGCCCGCGTACGACGGCATCCACGTGGTCCGCCATCGGCGCGTCGACACCGTTATGCCGCGCCAGGTCGCGCAGCGACCGGCAGGACCTGACGCCTTCGGCCACCTGCCGCGTGGAAGCGATGATCTGATCGGTGCTCATCCCCTGTCCGAGCTTCTCGCCGAAGGTCCGGTTGCGCGACAGCGGCGAGGAGCAGGTGGCGACGAGGTCTCCCAGGCCGGCCAGACCCATCAGGGTCAGCTCGTCGGCGCCCAGTGCGGTCGCCAGCCTAGCCGTCTCCGCAAGTCCGCGGGTGATCACCGAGGCGGTGGTGTTGTCGCCGAAACCTAGCCCGATGGCCATCCCGACGCAGACCGCGACGACGTTCTTGTAGGCCCCGCCGAGCTCGCAGCCGATCACGTCGGTGCTGCGGTAGGGCCGGAACGCCCGAGTGTGGCAGACCTCCTGGAACCGCTGGCTGACGCTTACGTCGGCACAGGCCACCACGCTCGCAGCGGGCTCACGCTCGGCGATCTCCTTGGCCAGGTTCGGTCCGCTGACGACGGCGACTCGTTTCGGGCCGGCACCGGTCACGTCGACGATGACCTCGCTCATCCGCTTGGTCGTGCCCAGCTCGACGCCCTTCATCAGGGACACGAACACCGCGTCCCCGGGCAGCACCGGTGCCCACTCGGTGAGGTTCTCGCGCAGCGTCTGCGAGGGCACCGAGAGCACCACGAACTCCGCGTCCTTGACGGCCAGCTCGGGGTCATGGGTGGCGCTGACCGACCCCGGCAGCTCGATGCCCGGGAAGTAGTCGGCGTTCTCGCGGGTGTCGTTGATCGTGTCGCACAGCTCCGGCCGTCGGGCCCACAGGCTGACCTCGTTGCCGGCATCGGCGAGCACCAGGCTGAACGCCGTACCCCAGGAACCGGCGCCAAGCACGGCGACCTTGGTGCCTCGACGGCTCATCGAGCCCGCCTCTTGCTCCGGCTCGCCGGCGGCTTGACCTTGTAGGGGTTGCCGATCTGCTTCACCCCGGCCACCTTGGGGTCGAACCGCACCGGGGGCGCATTCTCGCCCCTCAGGTCCTCGACCAGCGCGGTGATCGCCGCCATGATCCGGTCGGTCGCCTCGCGCAGGACCTCGTTGGTCAACGGCTTGCCCTGGAGGTCGCTGAGGTCGACCGGGTCGCCCACCTTGTACGAGGTGGTCTTGCGCGGCAGCAGATGTGGGGTCTTGGAGTACGCCGGCAGGATGTCCTGCGCTCCCCACTGCCCGATCGGGATCACCGGACATCCGGTAGCCAGAGCAATCCGCGCGGCCCCGGTCTTGCCACGCATCGGCCAACCGTCCGGGTCGCGGGTGATCGTGCCCTCGGGGTACACCCCGATGCACTCGCCGTCATGTATCGCCTGCACGGCCGCGTCGAACGCCTTCGCTGCGTCGGTGCTCAGCCGGGCCACCGGGATCTGCTTCGCGTTGCGCACCACGGCACTTAGGATCGGGGTGTCCCACATCACCTCCTTGGCCAGGTAACGCACCAGCCGGCCATGGTTGTAGAGGAACAGCCCGAGCGAAACCGGATCGAGCGCAGAGACGTGGTTCACTGCGACGATGCAGCCGCCGGTTGCGGGCACCTTGTAGCCGTCGACCCAGTTGCGTTTGGTGAACACCAGCAACGGTGGCTTGAGCAGCGCAATGCATGCCGTCCAGGCCCAACCGCGCTTCTCCTGCAACTGCCGGAACTTCGCCACGCGCTCTCCTTCGTCACCGCTACCAGCGAACGCGACGAGACTACTGCCCGGTCCGCTCCCGGTGCTGCGAACGTAAAATGGCAGGATCGCCCGGGTGAGGCGGAGGACGGAGCGGCAGCGCTTCGGGCTACTGGTCCCGGTGAAGACGTATGCCGAGGCCAAGACCCGGCTCACGCTCGCCGACCGGGAGACCCATCGTCGGCTGGTCCGCGCGTTTGCCGACGACGTACTCGATGCCGCCCTTGCCTCACCGTCGGTGGCCCTGGTGCGGGTCGTCTCCACTGACGGCTCGCTGGCGCGGCCGGGGATCGTCGTCGTACCCGACGAAGGTGGGGGTGACCTGAACCGCGCTCTCACGGCGGCCGCGCGCCGGCTGGCATTGGACGAGCCCTCGCTCGGCATCGCCGCGATCTGCGCGGACCTCCCCTGCCTGCTGGCCGCGGACCTCACCGCAGCTTTGGGCTACGACGGCGGCGGCCGGTGGTTCATCCCAGATGCGGAGGGGAAGGGTACGTCGCTGCTGGCTGCCGCACCCGGAGTGGAGCTCGAGCCGAGGTTCGGTCCCGGCTCGGCCGCCGAACACGAGGCCAGTGGCGCCCACCCGGTCGGCCTCGAGCTGGTCTCGCTGCGCCTGGACGTGGACACTCCCGCGGACCTGCTGCGCGCCCGGCAGGTTGGCGTCGGGACGCACACCGCGGAGGTGGTGACTACACGCGGCTAAGTGCTAGGTGCTGCCAAGCCCCCGCGAGCCCGACGTCATACCGAACTGGTCGCTGTCACCACCAGTTCGTATGACGTCGGAGCGGCGGCGAGCGTGAAAAGCACCGGACGGCGATGACCCACAAGTGGTCGCCGCCGTCCGGGGTGAAGTGCTGGCGTCAGGACTTCTTGGCCGTGCTCCTCTTGGCCGTCGTCGTCTTCTTCGCCGGCGACCTCTTGGCGGTGGTCTTCTTCGCCGTCGACTTCTTGGCCGGCGACCTCTTGGCGGTGGACTTCTTCGCCGCGGAGGTCCTTCTAGTGGTGGTCTTCTTCGCCGTCGACTTCTTCGCCGGCGACTTCTTCGCCGTCGACTTCTTGGCCGGCGACCTCTTGGCGGTGGACTTCTTCGCCGCGGAGGTCTTTCTAGTGGTGGTCTTCTTCGCCGTCGACTTCTTGGCGGTGCTCTTCTTTGCCGTCGACTTCTTCGCCGGCGTTGCCTTCGCAGTCGCCCTGCTGGTGGTCTTCTTGGCGGCTGCTGCGGTCTTGCGCACCGTGGGTTGGGCGGTGGATGTGGCGGCCTCGATGGTGAGCTTCGGCAGCTTCTTGGCTCCCGAGACGACCGCCTTCAGGTCGGCTCCGGCGTTGAACTTCGGCACCGAGGTCTTCTTGGCGTGGATCCGCTCACCGGTACGCGGGTTGCGGACCATGCGAGCTTGCCGGACCCGCTTCTCGAAGGAGCCGAAGCCGGTGATGGCGACCTTCTCCCCCTTGGCTACCTCTCGGGTGATGGTGTCGAGCACCGACTCAAGCGCATGGGCCGCGTTCTTGCGGTTGCCCTCATAGCGGGCCGCAAGCGCGTCGATCAACTGACTCTTGTTCACAGGACTTCCCTTTCGTGAACTACTCCCATCGAGCGTCGTGCTCGACCTTCCCTTGGCACGCTAAGGAAAAGTGGCGGACTGCACAATGCATGCCTGCGCGTGTCGGCCCACCACTTTGCGGCGGTGATCGGCGAAGTGTCGAGCACTACGCATGGTCAAACGGCCGACAGACCCGAGTTTCGCCAAGCAGATAAGGGAAAGCGCGTCACGACAGGGTAACCGGCATGAACAACTCCCGGTTCAGCTCGTACGCCGTGATGTCGGGCTCGTGCGACAGCGTGATGCCGATGTCGTCGAGTCCTTGCAGCAGCCGCCACCGGGTGTAGTCGTCGATGTCGAAGGAGCCCTCGACCGCCTCAGGACCGTTTCCGGCCTTGACGGTGCGGGTCTCAAGGTCGGTGGTCACGGTGGCACCGGGGTGCTCGCCGAGGTAGTCCCAGAGCCGCTGCACGACCTTCTCGTCCACCTGTGCCGCCAACAGACCGGCCTTGCCACAGTTGCCTCGGAAGATGTCGCCGAAGCGGCTGGAGATGACGACCTTGAACCCGTAGTTCTGCATCGCCCAGACTGCATGCTCGCGCGACGAGCCGGTGCCGAAGTCGGGGCCCGCGACCAGCACCGAGGCATCGGCGTACTCGGGCTGGTTCAGCACGAAGTCGGGATCGTTGCGCCAGGCGGCGAACAGGCCGTCCTCGAAGCCGGTGCGGGTCACCCGCTTGAGGTAGACGGCGGGGATGATCTGGTCGGTGTCGACGTTGCTGCGGCGCAGCGGCATGGCGACGCCGGTGTGGGTGCTGAACTTCTCCATCGGGGTCCTCTCTGCAGTCTCGTCTGTGCCCGACCAACCCGGGTGCTCAGTCCAGGTCGGTGGGGTCGGACAGGGTGCCGCGGACGGCGGTCGCGGCCGCCACCAGCGGCGAGACCAGATGGGTCCGGCCGCCCTTGCCCTGGCGGCCCTCGAAGTTGCGGTTCGAGGTCGAGGCACTCCGCTCACCGGGGGCGAGCTGGTCGGGGTTCATCCCCAGGCACATCGAACAGCCCGCGCCACGCCACTCGCCCCCGGCCGCCGTGAACACCTTGTCGAGCCCCTCCTGTTCGGCCTGGAGACGCACGCGCACGGAGCCGGGTACGACGAGCAGGCGGGTCTCGTCGGCGACCCGGCGGCCCTTGATGACCTCGGCGGCGGCTCGCAGGTCCTCGATCCGGCCGTTCGTGCAGGAGCCGACGAAGACAGTGTCGACCTTGACCTCCCGCATCGGCGTACCGGCATCGAGACCCATGTAACGCAACGCGTTCCCCGCCGAGACGCGGTCCTGCTCGTTCTCGAAGTCATCCGGCGAGGGGACCACCGACCCGAGCGGGACGCCTTGGCCCGGGTTGGTTCCCCAGGTGACGAACGGCGTCATCGTGCTGGCGTCGAGCGCGATCTCCCGGTCGTACTCGGCGTCCTCGTCGGTGACCAGCTGCTGCCAATGCGCTAGCGCCGCGTCCCACTCTGCGCCGGAAGGCGCCTCGGGACGACCGTCGAGATAGTCGTACGTCGTCTGGTCGGGGGCGATCAGCCCGGCCTTGGCACCCCACTCGATGCTCATGTTGCAGACCGTCATCCGCGCCTCCATCGACAGCTCCTCGATGGCCTGGCCGCGGTACT